>CAZGHJ010000204.1:0-3616 GCA_964525355.1 uncultured Roseicyclus sp. | reverse complement strand
GGATGGGCGGCGAGCGCCACGCGCAGCGTGGCATCGGCCACGTGATGGCCGTCGGCGATCACACCGTAGGCCCGCGCACGGGTCAGAGCGGCGCCCACGAGGCCCGGCGCACGGTGGTGCAGCCCCGACATGGCGTTGAAGAGATGCGTCGCCATGCGCGCGCCGGCGTCGAAGGCGGCCTCGGCCTCGGCGCAGGTGGCGTCGCTGTGGCCAAGCGAGACGAGGATGCCGGCGGCGGTCAGTTCCGCGACGGGCGCGGGGCCCACGCGCTCGGGCGCGAGCGTGACGGTCAGGTGGCCCAGACGGGACGTCGCGTCCTTGTAGAGCGCGACGTCCGCCTCCGTCAGGTCGCGCAGGAGGCCCGCGTCATGGGCGCCGGCGCGCGTGATATGCGGGCCCTCGAGGTGCAGCCCGAGGATGCCGGGGTCGGCGGCCTGCGCGGCGGCGACCAGGCGGATGACCCGCGCCGTGCGTTCGGGCGTGTCGGAGATCAGCGTGGGCAGGATCGCGGCCGTGCCGAGCCGGCGATGGGCGGCGAGGATCGCGAGCACGTCGCCCGGCGCCTCGCACGCGCCAAGCATCCGGCCGGCGCCGCCATTGACCTGAAGGTCGATGGGCGCGGGGCAGACCACGGGGGCACCGGGACGCGCGCGGCCCTCCTCGATGGCGGCGATGCGGCCGGCGGCGACGGTAAGGTCGACGCCGCGCCGCCAGCCGGTCCCGTCCAGGAGGTCGACGCCGGCAAGCTTCACGGCAGCCCCCGCGCCAGCGCCAGCGCGCCGTCGAGCGGGCGGCCCCGCGCCGGGGTCAGGTCCTGCGCCAGCCGCTCGGGCAGGTGCGGCGTCAGGAGATCGCCAAGCCCGCCGGTCAGGACCAGGGCCGTGCCGGGAACGTGGCCGAGATCGGAGAGGCCCTCCTCCAGTGCCGCGATGACCTCTGCGATGAGGCGCGTGGCCAGGGGCGTGCCGGCGTGGTCCAGCACGCGCCGCGCGATCTGCGCGTAATCGCCGGGCCGTGCCTCGCGGGCGAAGAGCACCGGGTGCGGGGCGGCGGCGGCGATCAGGTCGTCGGCCAGCGGATCGGGCGGCAGGCGGCCATCCGCCACGCGCAGCGCGAGCGCGAGCGCCCGGCGGCCGAGCCAGGCGGCGGAGCCCTCGTCGCCCAGCTGGAAGCCCCAGCCGCCGATGTGCCGGATCTCGCCGCCGGCCTTGCGGATGAAGAACGAGCCCGTCCCGAGGCTGGCCAGCGTGCCGTCGCGGGGCCCGAGCGCGCCCTCGAGTGCCGTCACGCTGTCGTCGACCACGTAGGCGAGGTAGGGCAGGCGCATCGCGAAGGCGTCGGCCATGCCCGGCAGGCGCCCCCCGGCGAGGCCCGCGCAGACGCGGGCGCGGCCCATGTCCGCGAGCCCGAGCCCGTGGGGCCGGAGCGCGGCGGTCAGCGCCTCGCGGATGCTGGCCTCGGCGCGGGGCGCGTCGGTGACGATGTTGGCCGGGCCGCCCTTGGCCTCGGTCGGCAGGGCGCCCGCCCCGCGCCTCGGGCGGGGGGGCGCCCGCCACCGACACCGCGACGCGGCAGCCCGTGCCGCCGCCGTCGATGCCGATATCGATCCGCGCACCCATGCTCAGAGCGTCACGGCCCGGCCCGTGAGCGCGGCCTCCTGCGCGGCGAGGCCCATCCGCACGGCCGCGGCCCCGTCGGTCAGGCTGACCTCGGGCGGACGCCCGGCCCGGACCGCGTCGAGAAAGCGGCGATGCTGGTAATAGGTGGCGCCGTTGTGGTCGCCCGCCTCCAGCAGGTCGGGATCCACGGGGATGTCGATGCGGCGCGGCCCTGTCGGGTGGCGCGGGCTCAGGACCAGATGCGGCATGGGCTGCGGGCCGTGATCGAAGTTCCAGAACCGCGTGGGACCGGGCACGAAGGCCTCGATCTTGCCGGCGGGTCCGACGGCCGACAGCTCCTCCTGGTACTCCGCGCCTTCGGCGAACATGCACAGCTCCAGCATCGCCCGCGCGCCGCCCGCGAAATCGACGATGACGTACCCATGGTCCCAGATGTCGGGCACCTCGCCGCCGTAGCGCTCGTCGAGATGGTTCACCGCCTGGCCGGCGCTGGCCATGACGCGCACCGGCTCGTCGCGCAGGATCAGGCGCATCAGGTCGAAGAAATGGCAGCATTTCTCGACCATGGTGCCGCCGGTGTTGCGGTTGAAGCGGTTCCAGTCGCCGACCTTGGGCAGGAAGGGAAAGCGGTGTTCGCGGATCGAGAGCATGCGGATGCCGCCCGTGGTCTCCTCCACCATCTCGCGGAACCGCGCGATGGGCGGCATGTAGCGGTATTCCATCGCCACCCAGACGGGCGCGGGATAGCCGGCGACGAGCGCCGCGAGATCCGCCTCGTCGCTGCGCGAGGTACAGACGGGTTTCTCGACAAGAACCGGAAGGGGCCGTGTGTTCGCCACCTCGCGCAGTTGCGCCAGGTGCAGGTGGTTGGGCGAGGCGATCACCAGCGCGTCCACGTCGTTGCGCAGGACCATGGTCCTGAGGTCGGGGCAGAGCGACGCGCCGGGCACCAGCGCGTGGGCCCGGGCGGCCATGGCCGCGTCGGGCTCGAGCAGGGCCGAGACCTCGGCGCCCGCCAGAAGCGCGATGTTGCGGATGTGTTCCTGGCCCATCATGCCGCACCCGGCGATGCCGTAGCGCATCATTGCGTCGTCCTCCTGTTCGGTCCGCGCGTCACGGCACGGTGGCGAAATAGCGCGCGCGGGCCGGATCGAACCAGGTGCGCGAGACCTCCGCCAGACTGGCGTCTTGATCGAAGCCGCGGCGCTCGACAAGGCCCATCGTTGCGCCGGGCGCGGTGCCGAGGCTCGCGGGCGCCCAGTCCGGGCAGGTGCCGACGCCGACCCGGTCCTCGGCGTGCGCGATCACGAGGCCGAGGACCTGCGCATAGGTGCGGTAGAGCGATTCCGACAGCGCCGCCTCGGTCAGATCGCCGTGGCGCAGGGGCAGCCAGATCTCCTCGAGGGCCGCCGGGATGCCGTCGAGCCGCCGGAGCCGCCGGATGCGCCGCGCGGGCCCGATCGCCTCGGGGCCCGGTCCCGCCTCCGGCTCGAAGGACAGGACCTCGGCCGTGGGCAGGCCGCCGCCTTCCGGCACCGCCTCGAGCCGGAAGAGCGCGTAGGTGCCCAGGTCGCGCCGATGCGCGCCGCGGGCCACGTAGTTCCCCGAGCCCTGCCGCCGCGCGATCAGCCCCCGCTCCGTCACGATGGCGAGCGCCTTCCTGAGGGTCATGGGCGAGACCCCGTAGCGGGCGGCCATCTGCCGCTCGGGCGGGAGCCTCTGGCCCGGAACCAGCCGGCCCGACGCGATCTCGATCGTCAGGTGCTCGGCGATCCGCAGATAGGCCGGGAGGGCGCCGGGCTTTGTCCTGGCTGGCATGGGAGGAGATGCGCACGATGGGAATTGTTATAGTATTGATCTACCCATTCGTCCCGGCTAGTCAAAGAAAAAAGAGCATTGGGGCAGGGAGGCCCGCCGCGCATGAGCATCGTTCCCGTCACGTCAGAGGGTCTCGACGCCGCCGAGGTGTCGTGGTTCGCCGCGCTCTGTTCCGACGA
>CAZGHJ010000203.1:0-5614 GCA_964525355.1 uncultured Roseicyclus sp. | reverse complement strand
CCTCCTTCGACGAGGTCGTGGTGGTGATCTTCGTGGGCTCCGCCGGTCAGCAGACGCTGCCGTGGCAGATGTTCACGGGCCTGCGCGAACAGATCAGCCCGACGATCCTCGCGGTCGCGACGATCCTCGTGATCATCTCCATCGCGCTCCTGACGGTCGTGGAACTGCTCCGCCGCCGGTCCGAGCGCTTGCGCGGCATGAGCCCCGGCTGACGACCCGACGCGGGGGCGGTCTTCCGCGTGATCGTGTGATCAGACCGCCCGCGTGAGGGCCCAGATCCCGACCCCCGCCACCAGCAGGATCAGCATGATCCGACCCGTCGGGAGACCCAGCCGCGCGATGCGCGCACCGAAGATCTGCGCAAGGATCGCGAGGCCGAAATAGCGCAGCCCGCGCGAGGCCGCGATGGCGGCGAGAAACAGCGCGAAATCCCCCTGCGCGGCCCCGGCGCCCAGTGTCGCCAGTTGCATCGGGGCGGGCGAGAAGGACACGAGAAACACGGTCCAGAAAAAGCCGCGCCCCTCGAGATCCGCGGCCATGGCGGCGAAATCCTCCGCAAGCCCCAGCCATTCCAGACCGGGCCGCACCACCGGATCGAGCAGCCACAGGCCCAGGCCGTAGAACAGCGCGGCGCCCGGCAGACAGCCCAGCCAGATCGACAGCGCGATCGTCATGGCGTGCCGGTGGTGGCCGACCATGAGCGGCGCGACAAGCGTCTCCAGCGGGATCGGCACGACCGTGCTTTCGGCGAAGGACAGCGCCGCGAGCCCGCGCCGGTGGCGGGCCAGCCGCCGGGTCCAGTGGTCGCGCCCCTCAGCCATGGCGCGGGCGCGACAGCCGCTCGAGCGCGGCGGCCGGCGCCGTCAGGAACCGCCAGCGCGCGCGGGACAGGTCGTTGACCTGCGTGGCCGACAGCGCCAGCCACGCGCCCATGGCGTTGGCGATCACCGCGGCGGCGAGAATGCCGGCAAAGCCGAACAGGCTCACCCCGAGCCAGGCCAGCGGCACGTAGAACAGGCCGATCCGCGTGAGGCTGAGGCCCAGCGCCCAGGACGCGCGCGACCGCGCCGTGAGCGCGGCGTTTGCCGCGATGACCAGCCCGTAGCCGGCAAGGCTCCAGCCCACGACGCCGAGATAGCGCGCGGTGAACCCGGCGGCGGCACCGCTGTCGGTCATCAGCCGGCCGAGAGGCTCCGCGAAGATCCAGAGCGCCACGCCGGCCACCAGGCCGTAGGCGACCGCGAACCATGTGCCCAGGCGCACGGCCTCGCGCGCGCGATCGGGCAGGGCGGCGCCCCAGGCCTGCCCCACGACCGGCGCAAGCCCCGCCGACAGGGCGAAGAACGGAACCAGCGTGACCGCCTGCAACCGCGCCGCCGCGCCGAAGCCCGCCACCGCCTCGTCCCCGACCGTGGCGACCGCGGCGGTGACCAGCGCCATCCCGGCGGGGTTGATGCCGCGCGAGGCCGCGGCGGGCAGGCCGACCGAGGCGATCTCGGAGATGGAGGCGCGCAGGCTCGGCCCCTCGCAGCGGGCGACGGTGATGCGGCCCCGGCGGATCACGAGGAGCAGCACCAGCGCCCCCGCGACAGCGCGCGCGATCAGCGTGGAGATGCCGGCGCCCGCCATGCCGAAGGCGTCGACCGGTCCCCAGCCGAACACGAAGACCGGCGTGAGCCCGATATTGAGACCCGCCGTCAGCACCATCATCGCCGAGGGCGTCGCGCCATCGCCTGCGGCGCGGAAGGCCGCGTTCAGGATCATCGTGACGACGAGAAAGGGGAAACTCGCCGCCCACCAGGGCGTGTAGGCGAGAACCGCGTCGAGCACCGCGTCTCGCGCGCCCAGCGCCGAGAAAAGCCACGGCGCCCCGAGCACGAGGAGTGCGGCGACGCAAAGCCCGAACACCGCGCCGAACCCGGCGGCGTGGAAGGTCATCCTGGCCACGTGGGTCCGGGAAACCTCGCGCCCGATCGCCTGGGACAGCGCGGTGTTGGCGCCGGCGCTCATGCCGATGGAGAAGGCGCTGATGGCGACGATGACCGGATAGACGAACCCGATGGCCGCCAGTTCCGCCGCGCCGACGCGCGCAAGGAAATAGGCATCGGCCAGCCCGATTAGAAGCACGCCCAGAATGCCCAGCGACATCGGCGCGCTGATGGTCAGGAGCGTGCGGCCCACGGGCGTGCCGGTGATGGTGTCGGAGGACCGCCCGCTCATGGCTGGCGTGCGCCCGTGGCGGACGGGATCATGTTGTTTTTCATCATGGTCGAACGCGGACGGGCGCGGGCCGGTTCCCGCGCAAAGCCGTGAAATCCGAGGCGCGGCGGGAACCGGGGGGCTTGCGTGGCGGTTCATCCCGCATCGCGACACTTCTGCCAGACGTCACCGGACAGGCCCATATGCCCGACAGCCCCCCGCCCGATCCCGCACCCGTCCTGCGGGCCCTCATCACCGCCGCCGAGGCCTATCCGGCGATGGAGCGCGCCTTTCTGGAGGCGGAGCGGGAGATCTGGGCGGGGTTCCGCGTGTTCGACCTTTTCACCCGATTGCGCAGCGCAGAGGCGCGGGACGTGGGCGACACCTGGTTCGACCTCGTTCTCCATACGCTCCGCCGGGGCGTGCATATCCACATGGCGCTGTCCGATTTCGACCCGATCATGGCCACGTCGCTGCATCGCAACACCTGGCGGTCGATGCGCGCCTTTCTCGCCGCGGCGGAGCTGGCGGGACCGGATGCGAAGCTCGACCTCGTGGCCGCTGCGCATCCCGCGCGGGTGGGCCGGCCGCACCGGCTTGCCTTCTGGCCCTGGGTGCGCCGGCGGCTGAAGGACCGCGTGGAGGATCTAAACGCCCTCGATCCGGAGACGCGCGCGCTGCGGCTGCATCACCTGCCGGGGCTCGCGCGGCATGTGGCCTGGCAAGACGACGGGCGGCTGCGCCCGAAGAAATGGCCGCCCGCGGATCTTCTGCCCGCGACGCATCATCAGAAGATCGCCGTCTTCGACCGCCGCATGCTGTGGATCGGGGGGCTCGACCTCGACGAACGGCGCTACGACGATCCGGGACACCGCCGCCGGCGGGACGAGACCTGGCATGACGTGCAACTCATGGTGTCGGGCGGACCCGTCGTGGACGAGGCGCAGGCCCATCTCGAGACCTTCCTCGACGTGTCGGCCGGTCGCCGCGCCCCGCCGCCGGCCACGCGGCTTCTCAGGACCCTGTCGCGAAAGCGCCGTGTCACGACGCCGTTCATGGGGCCCCGGCCGCTCCGCCGGACGCTGGAAGAGGCGTACCTCGCCCGGATCGGCGCTGCCCGGCGGCTGATCTATCTTGAGACGCAGTTCTTCCGCGCACCATGGATCGCGCAGGCGCTGGCCCGCGCCGCGCACGCCGATCCCGAGCTTGGCCTGATCCTCGTGCTGCCGGCCGCACCCGAGGACGTGGCCTTCGACAGCAAGACCTCGATGGATGCGCGCTACGGCGAGTGGCTTCAGGCGCGCGCCATCGGCAAGGTGCAGGAGGCTTTCGGCGCGCGCGCGGCGATCTGCTCGCCCGTGCGGCCCGAGGCCTTCGACAGCGGCGGGCGGGATTGCTGCGCGGGATCGCCGATCATCTACGTCCATGCCAAGGTGGCGATCTTCGACACGGCGAGCGCGCTGGTTTCCTCGGCCAATCTCAACGGCCGCAGCCTGCGATGGGACACCGAGGCGGGGGTCGAACTGACCGACCCGGACATGGTCTCGGACTTCCGCGCGCGCGTGCTGGAGCATTGGCTGGGCGAGCCGCCGGGCGCGGACTTCACCGGCCCCGGCACCGCCGTGGCCGCCATTCGGGCGCGCGCGCAGCGCAATCTCGAGGTCGCGCCGGACCGGCGCAAGGGGTTCCTGGTGCCCCATGACCCGCGCCCCGCGCGCGATTTCGGCCGCCGCGCGCCGGGCGTTCCGTCCGCCATGGTCTGAGCACGGCGCGTCCGGCGCCGCCGGGGCGAGCCTGCGACGCCCTGTCATCGCCGGGCCCTGAAATCGCCGGGCCGTGACCGTGCCGGCCCGGCGGCGGCTCACGGTCGCCCGGCGCCACGTCGGCCTGCCCCCCCCCCGACCCGCCCCTTTCGGAGACCGGGCTGTTGCCATCCTGCGGCGTGAAGGAGCCCCCTTTACGATCCGTCCTGCCTGGACCAGAAACAGGCGTGCTTCGCCGCCACGCCCGAGATCGCGCCGTCCCCGGACATCCGGTCGCCTGGCCGGGGCGCGGAAACAGCCGCCGGGACACGGGCCGCGCAGGAGATCCCCATGTCGAACCCCCTTTATGACACGCTTTTTGGCGCGCACGCCGGCAGCGACGCGCCCTTCCTGATGGGCGCGGACGGCGCGGCCCAGAGCTACGCGGAGTTCCTCGGACGCGCCGCGCGGCTGGCCCATGTGCTGAGCGCCCGCGGGCTGAAGCCCGGCGACCGGCTGGCCGCGCAGGTGCGCAAATCGCCCGAGGCGCTGGCGCTCTATGCGGCCTGTGTGCAGGCCGGCATCGTCTTCCTGCCGCTCAACACCGCCTACACGGTGGATGAACTGACCTATTTCATCGAGAACAGCGGCGCGCGGATGGTCGTGTGCGACGCGTCGGCGCGCGCGCCGCTTGCCCCGGTGGCCGCGCGGCTGTCGGCCATGATCGAGACGCTGGACGCGGACGGCGGCGGCAGCCTGAGCGATGCCGCCGCGGACATGCCCGACGTCTTCCCGACCGTGGCGCGCGACATCGACGACCTGGCGGCCTTCCTCTACACCTCGGGGACCACGGGCCGCTCCAAGGGCGCGATGCTGACGCAGGGCAACCTTCTGTCGAACGCGCGCACGCTGGCAGACTACTGGCGCTTCACCGCCGCGGACGTCCTGCTTCACGCGCTGCCGATCTTTCACACCCATGGGCTTTTCGTGGCGACCAATGTCACGCTCGTCGCCGGCGGGTCGATGATCTTCCTGCCGAAATTCGACCTCGACACCATCATCGCGCAACTGCCCCGGGCCACGGCGATGATGGGCGTGCCCACATTCTACACCCGGCTTCTGGACGATCCGCGCTTCACCGAGGATCTGGTCGCGCACATGCGCCTGTTCGTCTCGGGCAGCGCGCCGCTTCTGGCGGAGACCCATGAACGCTTCGAGGCGCGCACAGGCCACCGCATCCTCGAGCGCTACGGGATGACCGAGACCAACATGAACACCTCCAACCCCTACGAGGGCGAACGCCGCGCGGGCACGGTCGGCTTTCCCTTGCCGGGCGTGGAACTCAGGATCACCGACCCGGCCACCGGCGCGGAGCTTGCCGCGGGCGAGATCGGCCAGATCGAGGTGCGGGGCGAGAACGTCTTCAAGGGCTACTGGCAGATGCCCGAGAAAACGGCGGAGGAGTTGCGCGCGGACGGGTTCTTCATCACCGGCGATCTGGGCCGGATCGACGAGGACGGCTACCTGCACATCGTGGGCCGGAACAAGGACCTGATCATCTCGGGCGGCTACAACATCTATCCCAAGGAGATCGAGCTTGTCCTCGACGATCAGCCCGGCGTTCTGGAAAGCGCCGTGATCGGCGTGCCGCATCCCGATTTCGGCGAGACGGT
>CAZGHJ010000202.1:0-5617 GCA_964525355.1 uncultured Roseicyclus sp. | reverse complement strand
AGCTCACGCGGCCCTCGGCCGTGGCGAAGATCGTGTGATCCTTGCCGATGCCGACACCCTCGCCCGGCCACCACTTGGTGCCGCGCTGGCGCACGATGATGTTGCCGGGGATCACGGCCTCGCCGCCGAATTTCTTCACGCCAAGACGGCGGCCCGCGCTGTCGCGCCCGTTGCGGGAGCTACCGCCTGCTTTTTTATGTGCCATCTCGTCTCTCCTCAGCCCTCGGCCAGCGCCTTGGCCTGGTCGACCCAGCCCTCGCGCTCGATGCGGCCCTTGAAGTTCAGTTTCTCGTCGAAGGCGGCGATATCCGCCTCGGTCCAGGCGGCGATCTGGGCGAAGCTCGTGATGCCGGCGGCCTGCAGCTTCTTCTCCAGCGCCGGACCGACGCCCGACAGTTTCTTGAGATCGTCGCCCGACGTCTCGGCCGGGGCGGACGCCTCGGCAGCCTTGGCCGGCGCGGCGGACCGCGTCGTGGGTTTGGCCGGCGCCTCGGAGGCCGTGGCCGAGCCCGCGCCCATCGCCGCCTTCACGCCGGTCGCGTCGGCGCCCGACGGCAGGATCTCGGTGATCTCGACCAGCGTCAGCTGCTGACGATGGCCCTTCTTGCGCTGCGAGGAATGCTTCCGGCGGCGCTTGACGTAGTGAATGAGCTTTTCGCCCTTCACCTGATCGACGACCAGCGCCTGCACGGCCGCGCCCGACACCGTCGGGCTGCCCACCACCGGCGCATCGCCGCCGAGCATCAGGATATCGTTGAACTGGACGGTCTCGCCCGCCTCTGCGGCCAGCTTCTCGATGCGGAGGCGATCGCCCGCCTGCACCTTGTACTGCTTTCCGCCCGTTTTCATCACGGCAAACATGGGTTCCGTGGTCCCTTTCGCATCTGTCGCGCCCTGTGGCCCCGGTCTCCCGGCGTTCATGGCACCGCGTCGCGCGCGGCACCGCCTCGGACGGCGCGCCCCGGTCCGGGGCGATCGTTACAAAGCCGCCGCCGGGCACATGGCCCTCCAACGGAAGCCGCCCATTGCCTCAGTCGGGCCGCCCTGTCAAGCCGCAGTCGGCCCGCCAAGCCCCGCCCGGGCCAGTCCTCAGGCGTCCTCGCCGGCGATGAACCGCGACGCCGCGACGCCCAGCTCGTAGCTGAGCGTCTCGAACACGGAGTCGAACGCATCGAACAGCGCCGCGTTCAGCGCGATGCCCGCCTCGGTCTCGGAAAAGGCCGTGTAGGCCTCGATATCCGCGGCGTCGATGCCGGAATAGGCGGCGAGCAGGAAGGCATAAAGCCACTCGACGGTGTCGCGGCGGATCTCGGCCTCCTGCCCCCAGACCTCGGCCAGCATGAGATCCTCGGGGATCTCCACCTCGAAGGCGCCGCCATCGGACAAACCGCGGTAGAAGGCGAAATTCGAGTTCAGCGCGCCCGAGACGTTGCGCTCGACAAGGTCGTTGGCCTCGACGAATTCCGTCAGGACGTCGATGCGCGGATCACCGGCCGCCACCGCCGCGCGGAACGCCTCCTTGGCCAGTTCCTCGCTGGCCGGATCGAGAAACGCCCTGCGGCCCGCCACCTCGGCAGCGGCGATGCTGCGGCCGGGCTCGGCCTCGAAGAAGGCGGTGACACGGGCCACATCATCGGCGCTCATCATGTCCTCGGCGAAGGCCTCCTCGAACAGGCGCGCCACCCGGTCGGCGCCGTTGATCCGGTTGGCCTCCGCCGCCCAGGCCGCGCCGCCCATGCCGGGAAAGAGATCCGCCTCGAGGCTCATCGCGCCCTCGACCCCGGACGCCGCCATGACGTCGAGAATGTCGTAAAGCCGCAGCGCCTCCAGCATGTCGTGTGCCGCAGGCGCGCGCTCGGCCAGCGTCGCGGGAACGGGCGTCTCGGCCGGCGGAAGCGATTGCGCCGCGCTCGCGCCGGGCAGACCGGCAGCAAGGCCGAGGGCCAGGGGGACGATGAAGGTCAGACTGCGCAACATGGGCTCTCCGCGAATGGTGATTCCGCCATCGTGACGTTCATCAAAAACATGCGCATGGCCGCAGCGTTTTTCCAGCGTCGAGCCGGACCATCGGCCCCGAAATGCCGGGATCGTGATGGATCGCACAGCCAGACCCCGTCTGTCCGCGCCCCCCTTGCGCGCCCTCGACCCTTTCGCTACATCGCCCCCTCACAAGGACCACCTTGCCAGCGGAGAGGTGCCGGAGTGGTCGAACGGGGCGGTCTCGAAAACCGTTGTGGGCGCAAGTCCACCCAGGGTTCGAATCCCTGTCTCTCCGCCATTTCCACGGCCGCGTCCGCCGCCGCAGCGCTGACCACAGGCGCGGACGGCCGCGCTCCAGCCCGAGGATCCCGCCATGCGCCCTGAGACGACGACCGCCGCCCCCGATGGCGTGCCGGCCACACGCGACGCGGCACTGGCGCGGGCCCGTGCGGCCGCCGGGGAGCCTGGGTTCATGCAAGGTCTGGCCCGCCTGATCGCCTTCCGCACCGATGCCAGCGCCCAGACCGCGGCGCCGGTCCTCGCGGCCTATCTCGACCATGTGTCGGGCCTTCTGGACGCGCTCGGCTTCGTCGTCGGCCGGACCGCTGCCGAGGGCCGGCCCTTTGTGATCGCGCGGCGGATCGAGGATGCGTCCCTGCCGACGGTGCTGGGCTATGCCCATGGCGATACCGTGCCCGGCATGAAAGACAGATGGCGGGACGGGCGCGATCCATGGACGCTGACGCAGGCGCCCGAGGAAGGGCGGGTCTACGGGCGCGGCATCGCCGACAACAAGGGGCAGTTCTGGATCAATCTCACCGCCATGCGCACCGTCCTCGAGACGCGCGGACGGCTCGGCTTCAACGCGGTCTGGCTGGTGGAGATGGGCGAGGAGATCGGCTCGCCCGGGCTGGCGCAGGTGGCGGCCGCGCATCGGGAGGCGCTGGCGGCCGATCTGCTCCTTGCCTCCGACGGGCCGCGCGTGGCGGCGGAGCGGCCGACGCTGTTTCTCGGCGCGCGCGGGGCGCGGACCTTCCGGCTGCACCTGAAGCGCCGCGAAGGCGGGCGCCATTCGGGCAATTTCGGGGGCCTGTTGCGCAATCCGGGGCTCGAGATGGCCCATGCGCTCGCCACGATCGCGGACCGGACCGGCGCGATCGCTGTGCCCGGCTGGACGCCCGAGGCGATCGACCCCGAGGCTCGGCGCCTGCTTGCGGGCATCACACCCGCGGGCGGCGAGATCGACCCCGGCTGGGGCACGCCGGGCCTGACGCCGGCCGAGCGCGTCCATGCCTGGTGCGCGGCGGAGGTGCTGGCCTTTAGCTGCGGCACGCCGGAGCACCCGGTGAACGCCATCCCGCCCGAGGCCACGGCCTGGGTGCAGCTGCGCCATGTGGCGGGCCTCGACGCGGAGGGGCTGGGCGCCCGGCTTCGGGAGCATCTGCAGGCGCAGGGCTTCGGCGATATCGAGGTGACCGAGGATGGCGGCGCCTTCCCGGCCACCGCCACGCCCCACGACCATCCCGCCACGCGCTTCGCCGCCGCGTCGATCGCGGCGACCACGGCCGCGCCGCCGGCGATCCTGCCCTCGCTGGGCGGATCGCTGCCCAATGACGTGTTCACCGACACGCTCGGGCTGCCGACGATCTGGGTGCCCCATTCCTATCCGGGCTGTTCGCAGCACGCGCCCGACGAGCATCTGCCCGCGGCGATCTTCCCCGACGCGGTGGCGGTGATGGCGGGCCTCTACTGGGATCTCGGGACCGACGCGGCGCGCGGCCTTGCGCAGGGCGCCGCGGACTAGCGCGGCGCCTCGTCCTCCCGCAGCCAGTCCCACAGCGCGGGGTTGTCCACGGCACCGCCTTGCTGTGCGCGCCTGCGGCCCGGCAACAGCCGCCGCAGGAGCCCCCCCTGCGCCACGGCACGGTGCGGCTGGCGCAGGTAGTGCAGCTCGCGCGCACCGAAATAGAAGCCGACCACCGCGCCCAGAAGCCACCAGAGCGGCTCGGGCACATAGCCAAGGCCCACCATCCGCTCGGTGAACCCCTCGGGATCGGTCATGGCGAAAGTGAACAGCCCCATCGTGCCCAGCGCCAGCAGCGGACGCGGCAGACGGTTGAGCCCGTTCACGATCTGGTCGAACACGCCGTCGCCGCTCTGGCGGTATTCCTCCATCGCCGCCTGTTGCACCAGCGCGAAGGCGTCCTGGCTCAACTCCTGGCGGCGCGTCGCGTTGGCCACGAAGACCTCCGACAGCCCTTCCGCCGCTTCGCCGGCCGAGGCGATCACGCCCGAGCCGATTGCGCGTCCGATCAATCCCATGCCTTGGTCCTTTCGCGATGCTGCGCCGCGCTCAGGTGATAGCGTGGCGAGATGAAGGTTTCCGCGCGCACGATCCAGCCGCCCTTGCCGCCGTCGCGCCGGCGGGCGTATTTGCGGCTGGCCGGGCGCCGGTCGGCCAGCCAGTAGTAATAGTTGCGCCTGGCGATGCCGTAGGCGTCGGCCACCGTGCCGGGCGCGCGGTCGGCCGCGGCATGCGCGGCGCGGCGCGTGAGCGGGCCGAGAATACCGTCCACGGCGATGTCGAAGCCCATGTCGCGCAGCAGCTGCTGCAAGAGACGCACCGCGTTCGAGCCGGCATTGACATACATGTCGAACACCGTCGGCTGCAGCGCTTCGGGCAGGCCGCCCAGCCCGGGCGCCTCGAAGTAGTGATGCAGGAAGATGTCCCGCGCCCGTTCCGGCGTGACCAGGCGCACGTCGTCCACGTCGACGTCGCCGTCGCCATCGAGGTCGAGGCCCAGACGCCGCATCGTGTGGATCGTCACACCGTGCTTCGTGGCCCCGCCCGGATCGTCGGGATCGTCGACGAAGCCGCCCTCGCGGGCCACGATCTCGTCTGCAATATCGCGAACCGACAACATGGCTCGCCCCTCCATGCTCGGTTTCGGATGGAGGTCTTGTCCTCTGGGAGGGTTAACAATCGGTGTGGATAAGGCAGGGCACCGCGCGGTGGCGCGGGCCGTGGCGCCTCAGCTTTCGGGCGCGGAGGGGTCGCGGTAGACGCCCTGCTCCTGCAGCGCGTCGATCACCTCTTCGGGCATGTAGGTCTCGTCATGCCGCGCAAGGATCTCGGTCGCCTCGAAGACGCCGTCGACCAGGCTGCCGGTGCCGACCATGCCCTCGCCCTCGCCGAAAAGGTCGGGCAGAACGCCGGTATAGCGCACCGGGATGGACGCGCCGCCATCGGTCACGCTGAAGGTTATGGTCTCGCCCTGGCCGCGGATCAGCGTGCCCGTCTCCACCAGCCCGCCGATGCGAAACACCTCGTAGGGCGGCGGCGGCTCGGTCGCCACGTCCGTCGGCGCGCGGAAGAAATTGATCCCGTCGCGCATGGCGTATCCGATCAGCGCAGAGGACAGGGCGAGCGCGACCGTGGCCACGACGATGATCTGGATGCGGCGTTGCTTCTTGAGGGCGCGCATGGGACTGCCGGAACCTTTCAGATGGTGAAACCTGGTGACGCCGTCGAACCGGCGATTTGATTACATGAGGCTTTCCACAGCGGAACGCCACGGTGAATTCTACGACCGATCGCCGCAGGATTGAAACAGATTTCTCACCACTGGTCCGCGGC
>CAZGHJ010000201.1:0-5636 GCA_964525355.1 uncultured Roseicyclus sp. | reverse complement strand
GGCCGCTCGCCTGCATGACGATGGCGCAGCGAAATGCTGCCCCCTTGATCGCGAAGGTGTGAGGCGCCCGCGCTGGCTAAAACTGATAGACGAGCTTGAGCCAGACGTAGTCTCCCTCGAGCCGGTTCCTGGTGTCCAACTCCCGGAGCCATCGCACCTCGGTGACGAAATTCTGTTTACCCAAAGGGAGCACATAGCCAAGCACCGGCCCGAGTCCGGCCGTGCGGCCCTTGAAGTCGCCGAGGATCGGACGCTGTCCGCTGTCCGCGGTCACCTGTTCCACCCAGAAGCCTTCGAGGCCCAGGCTGAGAAAGCCTTTCCCCGCGGGGATGAGCTGCTGGACGCTGCCCTCCAGATGCACCAGGGTGCCGCTTCGGTAGTCGGTGTCCGGGTTCTCCGTGTTGAACATGACTCCGCCGTGCAGGGCCGCGTTGAAGCCGGTCTTGGGGTTGCTGTAGGCGACGCCGGCGATGGGGTTGATGCTCCAGTAGTTGAGCCCGGGATTGGCCAGGCGGCCTACTTCGTATTCCCCGGTCGGGGCATAGACCGAGAGCGCCAGATCGTATTGCCAGGAGTCCTCCTTCCAGCCGAGCATGACCGGAATCAGTGTCACATCGCCGAGCCCCTCCTCGGTGTCCCGCACCCGCGGGTTCCCGATGACGGTCTCGATCTTCGCTTCCGCCGTGATCCAGATGTAGGGAAGCATGGCGCCGACGCTGTAGTGCGCCCCCAGAACCTTGTGATCGAGGGTATAGAAGCCGCCGATCAACAGGGCGTCGAGGTTCGCCTTGAGGCCGAGGGCCTCGAGGCCGGCGACCGGAAGGGTTTTCTTGGTTCCCGCCTCGCCGTCGTAATGGAGGTACACCGGCTCGACCACCCAGCCAGGCTGGGTCGGCGCCAAGTCGATCAGCGTCGCCACCGCGCCGGGCAGGTAGTGACTGGTGCCGCCTTCGGTGGCTGCCGCGCTCAAGGGGAAGAGCCCGCAGACGACGAGGGCGAGACCGCCTGCCGTGTGACCCAAGGACGTGCTTCTCTGATGCTTCATGGTACCGGGGACCTTCTTTTGATGAGCGGATCGACGCTCAATGCAGTCGCTTCTCGAACCCTCCGGGGGGAGCACTGAGCAATCGCGCGTTTCCCCCCAAGCAGGGAAGCCGATTTCAGTCGCCCAAAGCGAGCAGGACATCATGCGATCTGCAGGGCAGTCTGCGGATCGCATGCTGAGTTTCGACCAGGATGGCGCGAGCTATCGCACCTCTATGTCGACCACGTCGATCTGGCCGGTGAAGGGGAACGGGGGCTCGTAGTCGAAAGTCACCGGTTGGCCCGTGTCCTCGCCGATACCGAAGGTGTCGATCCCGAAGCGGCCCGGCACCGTGGCCTCCATCTGCCCTTCCGCGACCTGCTTGCCGTCGACCTTGAGCCGCAGCATCGCGCCCTTGCCGACGCCTCCGCCCGCGTAGTCGAAATCCAACGCGACGGTGGACGCGCCGACGGGCAGCGGTGCCTGGCCCTTGAGCACGGTGTGCTTCTCGAAGTAGTTGTAATCGAAGATCGGGACCCCGTCCTTGAGATAGAGCGACAGGCCGGCCGCGACCCCGCCGAAGGCCATGATGACCCCGTCGGTGTCGGCCCCGTCCGTCTTCACCTTGGCGGTCAGCGTCCAGGAGCGGTTCTTCATCGGCGGCGCGGCGGGCTCGGCGATCCGCGTCGCGCCGGTGAAGTAGGTGAAGCGGGTGGCCTGAGGATCGGCGCCGGGCGCGAGGGGCTTGGGGATGGCGATACGCGCCGCCCCGCGGTCGTCGAGCGGATAGACGTCATAGCGCTCTGCCGCCGCGTCGAATTTCGTCTTCATCTCCGCGAGCTTGTCCGGCATCTGGCCGGCGAGGTCGTTGGCCTCGGAGAAGTCGGCCTTCAGGTCGTAGAGCTCCCAGCGGTCCTTGTCCCAATTGCCGGGGGCCAGGTCCTGGCGCCAGGGCAGGGTGTGCTGGGCATTGGCCTTCCAGCCGTCGGCGTAGATGGAGCGATTGCTGAGGACCTCGAAATACTGCTCGGGGCGGCCCTGGAAGCCGGGGTCGGTGAAACTCGCGAGGAAGGACGCGCCGGCGAGCGGCAGTTGCTCGACGCCGTTGACCGTCATTGGCATCGGAATCTGCGCGGCATCCAAAATCGTGGGGACGACATCGACCAGATGCAGGAAGGCGTCCCGCGGCTGGTCGTCGTGTTTGATCCGCGCCGGCCAGGACACGACCATCGGGTTGCGGGTGCCGCCCAGATGGGAAGCCACCTGCTTGACCCATTGGAAGGGGGTGTTTCCCGCCCAGGCCCAGCCGACGGGATAGTGCGGCTCGGACTCGGGGCCGCCGAGGGTGTCGATGTGGGCAAGGATCTCTTCGATGGTGGTCGAGAGGCCGTTGAGCCCCTTGATCTCGTTGAGCGTGCCGTCCGGACCGCCTTCGGCGGAGGCGCCGTTGTCGCCGACGATATAGATGACGAGGGTATTATCGGCATCGGGCAACGCCTTCACCGCATCGAGCAGGCGCCCGATCTCGTGGTCGGTAAAGGCAAAGAAGCCGGCGAAGTTTTCCATGAAGGCGGTGTACAGCCGCTTTTGCTCGGCGCTGAGGCTATCCCAGGCCGGCACCCAATCCGGGCGCGGCGTCAGCTTGGTGCCGGGCGGGATGATGCCCATCTCGAGCTGCCGCTTGAAGACACGCTCGCGGTACTGCTCCCAGCCCATGTCGAACTGGCCCTTGAAGCGGTCGCGCCACTCGGCGGTGACATGGTGGGGGGCATGCATGGCACCAGGGGCGAAATACATGAAGAAGGGCTTGTCCGGAGCGACCGACTTGGAGAGCTTCATCCGGGCGATGGCCCGATCGGTCATGTCGGTCATGAAGTGGTAGCCCTGCTCGGGGGTCTTGTCGGGCTCCACCGGCACCGTGTTCTCGAAGAGAACCGGGTAATACTGGTGGGTCTCGCCGGCGTTGAAGCCGAAGAAGTAGTCGAAGCCCATGCCCGTGGGCCAGCGGTCGAAGGGACCGGCAACCGTGGTCTCCCAATCCGGCGTGTTGTGGTTCTTGCCGTACCACCAGGTGGTGTAGCCGTTGTCCTTGAGGATCTCGCCGATGGTCGCGGTCGTGCGCGGCATCATCGTGGAGTAATTGGGAAACCCGGTGGCCCATTCCATCAGGAAGCCGTTGCCAGTGTCGTGATGGTTGCGCCCGGTGAGCAGCGCGGCGCGCGATGGGCCGCAGATGGCGGTGGTGTGGAAGCGGTTATAGCGCAGCCCCTCGGACGCGAGCTGGTCGAGGTTCGGCGTCGGAATCAGGCCGCCGAAGGTCGAAGTCTGGCCGAAGCCCACGTCGTCGAGCAGGATGACGATGACGTTGGGCGCGCCCGCGGGGGCGGCCGGCGGATGCTGCCAGGCGGACTCGGAGTCCTGGTAGGTCTTGCCGATCTTGCCTTCAAATGGCGACAGGGGCATCGGCAGGACGCTGCGGTCCTCCGCGGTGGTGTCGCCCGCGGCGGGCGGCTGGGCGAGTGCGAACGCAGACAACAGTAATAGCGTGCCTGCGCCCAGCGCCTTGATCGTATCGACGGGTTTAATCCTCAAGACTGCAACTGCGCAAACGCCGATCAGCCATCTCATGGGGAAGCTCCTCTACGGTTGGTAATGGGGGTGGTCAAGTGGGTTGGTAAAGGCGCCCGGACCTATGTTGCCACCCGGCATAAGCGGACGCCTGAACATCCCCATTGCGGATTTAGCGCAGGGCGGTCAGGTCGCCATTGTCGGAGAAGTAGAAGATCCCATGCCGCGGGCTCTTGTCCGTCTGACCGGTCAGCATGGGGAGGATGTACAACATGAAGTTAGGCTATTCCAGCTCGACGACCACGTCCTCGATGGTGCCGGTGAATTCGAATGGGAGCTGGTATGTGAAATCCACCGCCGAGCCATAGTCCATGCCGACATCGAAGCCTTCGCCGAGGGAGAACTGCGCCGGGACGGTCCTTTCCAGCCGTCCGCCGGCGACCTTCTCGCCGTTGACCAGTAGCGTGACCGTAGCGCCTTTGCCGGCGCCGCCGCCGTCGTAGTCAAATTTCACGGCGACCTGCGACTTTCCTTTGGGCAGGGGGTCTGTCCCCGCGAAGGTCGGCCGTTCCAGGCTGAGGAAGTTGTAAACGAACGTCGGGCGACCATCGCGCAGGTAGAGGCCGAGGCCGCCTTCGAGGCCGCCCTCGGTGACGATCATGCCGTTGCCGCCGCCTTCCGGTAGCTCGATGTCGGCGGTGATGGTCCAGGATTTATTGAGGAGCGGCGGCGAGCTGCTCAGGGGCAGACCCACCGCGCCCGGATAATAGACCAGCTTCTTCCGGCCGGCGATGAGACTGGGGCGGCCCATCAACTCGTCATCGAACCGCTCGGTGGCGCGCCAGTCGAGCGGTAGAACATTGTAGCGTGCGGCTTCCGCCCACCAGAGATCCTGCAACTGACGCAGTTTCTCGGGGTTCGCCGCCGCGACGTCATTGGCTTGGCTGAAATCGTCGTCAATGTGGTAAAGCTCCCACTTCTGCTCGTCGGGGTCGAACGCGCCGCGCACGGACTGCCAGGGCGGAAAGGACAGGGCGGATGCCATCCAGCCGTCCTGATAGATTCCGCGGTTCACTCCCATTTCGAAATACTGCTTGATCCGCCGGCCCTTGGCTTTGGCGTCGTCGAACGTGTAGGCGAAACTGACGCCCTCGATCGGTTTTTGCGGCACCCCGTTCAACACGGTCGGAGGCGTCACGCCCGTCAGCTCGTAAATGGTGGGGGCGATATCGATGACATGGAGGAACTGGTCACGCACTCCGCCGTGATCCTTGATGTGTGTGGGCCACGAGACGATCATCGGGTTGCGCGTTCCGCCGAAGTGGCTGGCCACCTGCTTAGTCCACTGGAATGGCGTGTTCATCGCATGGGCCCAGGAGGCGGTGAAGTGGTTGAAATGCTTCGGTCCGCCGAGCTCATCGATCGCCTTGATGTTGTCCTCCCACTTCTCGGGGAAGCCGTTGAAGAAGAGGTTTTCGTTGATGGATCCTTCGAGCCCACCCTCGGCGCTCGCGCCGTTGTCGCCGGCGATGTAGATGAACACGGTGTTGTCTCCACCCGGCTGTTCCTTCACCGCGTCGATGATCCGCCCCATCTCGTAATCCGTCTGGGCTCCGAAGGCGGCAAACACCTCCATCATGCGGGCATAGAGCCGCTTTTGGTCGGCATTGAGTGAATCCCAGGCCGGCAGCCCCTCGGAACGCGGGGTCAACTTGGTATTCGGCGGGACGACGCCGAGCCTTTTCTGCCGCGCCAACGTCTGCTCGCGATACACATCCCAACCCATGTCGAACTGCCCCTTGAACTTGTTGATCCATTCCTGGGACACGTGGTGGGGGGCGTGGGTCGCTCCCGGTGCGACATAGAGAAAAAATGGATGGTCGGGAGAGATGCTCTTCACCTTCCGCACCCAGGCGATGGCCTTGTCGGTGAGGTCGGTGGTCAGGTAATAGTCCTGGTCCTTCGGGACGAAAACAGGGTTGCGGTTCTCATAGAGGCGCGGATTCCAATGGTCCATGTCGCCGGTGTTGAAGCCGTAGAAGTA
>CAZGHJ010000200.1:0-5650 GCA_964525355.1 uncultured Roseicyclus sp. | reverse complement strand
GCGCCCAGAAGCTTGGCCATCCCCGCCTCGAGGTCGCAGCGGCGGTCGTTGTCCTTCTCCCACGCGGAGAAATAGGTCAGCTGGCGCGCGACCATGATCTCCACGGCCATCAGGGCGAGCTTGCCCGAGACGCGCGGGAAGGCGATCAGCGGCTTGCCGAACTGCTTGCGGTCCTGGGCGTATTGCATCCCGGCGTCGAGGGCCGATTGCGCGACCCCGATGGCGCGGGCGGCAGTCTGGATGCGGGCCGACTCAAACGTCTGCATGAGCTGCTTGAAGCCCTGCCCTTCCTCGCCGCCCAGAAGGTTCTCGCCCTTCACCTTGAAGTCGTCGAAATTGACCGTGTATTCCTTCATGCCGCGATAGCCGAGCACCTCGATCTCGCCGCCTGAAATGCCCGCGTCCTGCCACGGCGCCTCGTCCGTGCCGGGGGTCTTTTCGGCAAGGAACATGCTCAGGCCCTTGTAGTCGTCCGTGCCCGGCACTGTGCGGGCGAGGACCGTCATCACGTGGGTGCGTGCCGCGTGGGTGATCCACGTCTTGTTGCCGTTGAGGATCCAGTCGCCGTTTTCGTCGCGCACCGCCTTCGTGCGCAGGCTGCCGAGGTCCGAGCCGGTGTTGGGCTCGGTGAAGACGGCGGTGGGCAGGATCTCTCCGCTGGCGAGGCCGGGAAGCCACTTGGCCTTCTGTTCCTCCGTGCCGCCCGCGATGATGAGTTCGGCGGCGATCTCCGAGCGGGTGCCCAGCGAGCCGACGCCGATATAGCCGCGGCTGAGTTCCTCCGAGACGACGCACATGGACGCCTTGGTCAGGCCGAAGCCGCCGAATTCCTCGGGGATCGTCAGGCCGAAAACCCCCATCTCGGCCAGTTCGCCGATCACCTCCATCGGGATCAGTTCGTCCTTGAGGTGCCACTCATGCGCCTCGGGGATGATGCGGTCGACAGAATAGCGGCGGAACTGCTCGCGGATCATCTCCAGCTCGTCGTCAAGGCCGCAATTGCCCACTGTGATCTCGGCCGCGCGCTCCTGCATCAGGTCCACGAGGCGCGTACGCGCGGCTTGCGTGTTGCCCTCGGCGGTGAGCGTCTGGATCTCTGCGGTCATCAGGCCGCGCCGGTCCTCCTGCGTCAGGCCGATATCCTGCGGGCGCAGGATCTCCGTCTGGCTCATGGGGATGCCGCCCTCGATCTGCGCGAGGTATTCGCCGAAGGCGATCTGGTGGATGAGGTGCTCCACCTCGCCGAACTTGCCCGCGCCGTCCAGACGCTCGGCCCAGGCCTGCATCTGGCGGAGCGCCTCGACATAGGTGGCCAGCCAGGCAAGCCCGTGGGCGGCGGTCTGGTTCGCCTCCAGAAGCGCGCCGGAGATCCGGCCGTTCTCGGTCAACTCGCTGCGCAGACGTTCCGTCGCCGTGGCCAGAAGCGCCTCGGCCGGCGCGACGGCGGCCCGCGTCAGGGTCAGGAGATCGGGCAGGATGACGGGGGTGTCGGCGATCGTCTGTCCGTCGCGGGGCATCGTCTGTCTCCTTCGCGGTTGGTCCGGTCTGCACGGCTTTCGTCCGGACTTAGGGCGTTTGCAGGTGCAGCGCAACAAAAATGCGGCGGAATACCGCGCCACGCACGAAAATGTCCCATGCATTTTGGCGCTGTACAATCCCGACCACCATCCTATCACGAGATCGGAGGGGACGACCATGTTTCAGGACAGTCTTGCATTGATGCCGCTCTGGGCCTTCGTGGTGGCGCTCGGCGTGACCGTCGTGGCGGGCTTCGTGAAGGGCGCGATCGGCTTTGCCATGCCGCTGATCATGATTTCGGGTCTGACCCTGTTCCTCGATCCGCTGGTGGCGATCGCCGGGATCATCCTGCCCATCGTGATGTCGAACTTCCTGCAATCCATGCGCTACGGCCGGGACGAGGCGCTTGCGGTGTTTCGGGAATACTGGCGCTACATCCTGATCGTCTGCGTCTCGATCATCGTCGTGGCCCAGTTCGTGACGCAAGTGCCGACGCAGACCTTCTACCTGATCCTCGGCATTCCGGTGGTCGTCCTTGCGCTGATCCAGCTTTTCGGCGTGCGCTTTCATATCCCGCCGGCGCGGCGGCGGCAGGCGGAATGGAGCGTCGGCCTTGCGGCGGGCACCATCGGCGGGCTGACCGGGACATGGGGGCCGCCGACCGTCCTCTACCTCATCGCGCTGGAGACGCCGAAGGCCAAGCAGATGCTGGTTCAGGGCGTGGTCTACGGCCTCGGCTCGGTGAGCCTGCTGGCAGGCCACATCCAGTCGGGCGTGCTCAACGCCACCACGCTGCCGTTTTCGGCGGCGCTGCTGATCCCGGCCTTCATCGGCCTCCAGATCGGGTTCCGCATGTCCGACCGGCTCGACCCGGAGGTGTTCCGCAAGGCCACGCTGATCGTCCTGATCGTCGCGGGCGCGAACCTCGTGCGGCGCGGGATCATGGGCTGAGCCCCGCGCGCACGCGCTCAGGAGGTGAAGCCCATCTGGCAATCCGTCAGCACGTCGCGCGCCAGATCGGGGGGCACGACCTCGAAGGTGATGTGAAACAGTTCCGCCCCCTCGGCATGGGCCGAGAAGGTCCAGGTGCCCAGCACAAGTTCCTCGGGAATGTCGAAGGAATACCCCGTCAGGTTCATCCCCTCTCCGTCGATCGTGGTGATCCAGCGTTCCACCTCGATCCCGCTGCCGGGAAAGGGCGGATGGGTGACCGTGATGGTGACCGGGTCATGCACGACGCCCGCGGGGGCCCGGCTGAGAATGCCGAAGCCGATGTCGAGGGCGGCGGGGACGATCGTCTGCGCGAAACGGATGTCGGGGACGGCCGGCACGATGTTGACCACGCCCGCCGCGGTGTCCGGCGCGGCCTCGGTCCGCAGGGGCTCGGCCGCGCAATAGATGCCGTAGACAAGCTCGGCGATGCGGTCGGGATCGACCCGGATGGGGGTCTCCGCGGCGTGTTGCTGTGCCGCGGCGGCCAAGGGCATGACCAGAGCGGGCAGGAGACCCAGGAGGGCCCGGTGCGCCGTGAGGACGAGGCTGCGTCGCATGATGCGAGCATGACGCGCAGCGAGGCCCGACGCAATGCCGGGCCACGTACGCTGGCCGTCACGCGCGCGGACCTAGCCGATCGCGGCGGCCTTCACGTCGTCCGCGATATAGGGGACGTATTGCGCGAAATTGTCCGCGAACATCTTGACGAGTTTCTGCGCCTGGATGTCGTAGGCGGCGGTGTCGGCCCATGTCTGGCGCGGGTCCAGAAGCCGGTCGTCCACGCCATGGCAGGTGACCGGCACCTCGAAGCCGAAATGCGGATCCTTGCGGAACTGCCCGGCATTGAGCGAGCCGTCGAGCGCCGCCGTCAGCAGTGCGCGGGTGGCCTTGATCGGCATCCGTTCGCCGGTGCCGTAGGCGCCGCCGGTCCAGCCGGTGTTCACCAGCCAGCAGGTGGCATCGTGCTCGTTGATCTTCTGTTGCAGAAGCTGGCCATAGACCTCGGGGCGGCGCGGCATGAAGGGCGCGCCGAAGCAGGTGGAGAAGGTGGGCTCGGGCTCGGTCACGCCGCGCTCGGTGCCCGCGACCTTCGAGGTGAAGCCCGACAGGAAGTGGTACATGGCCTGCGCCGGGGTCAGCCGCGCGATTGGCGGCAGGACGCCGAAGGCATCGCAGGTCAGCATCACGATGTTTTTCGGGTGCCCGGCAAGTCCCGTGGCCGAGGCGTTCGGGATCTGCTCGAGCGGGTAGGCGCAGCGCATGTTCGCCGTGAGGCTGTCGTCGTCGAAATCCAGCTCAAGCGTGTCTGGATCGTAGACCATGTTCTCGATCACCGTGCCGAAATTGCGCGTGGTCGCGTAGATCTCGGGCTCGTTCTCCTCGCGAAGGTTGATGGTCTTGGCGTAGCAGCCGCCCTCGAAGTTGAAGGTGCCGCGGTCGGACCAGCCGTGCTCGTCGTCGCCGATCAGCGTGCGGTTCGGATCGGCCGAAAGCGTCGTCTTGCCCGTGCCCGAAAGGCCGAAGAAGACCGCCGTGTCCTCGGTGTTGCCGGTGGCATGGTTGGCCGAGCAGTGCATCGCCATCACGCCCGACCCCGGAAGCAGGTAGTTCAGCAGCGTGAAGACCGACTTCTTGTTCTCGCCCGCGTATTCCGTATTGGCGATCAGGATCAGCTTCCGGGTGATGTTGAGCGCGATGACCGTGTCGGTGCGGCAGCCGTGACGCTCGGGGTCGGCCTTGAAGCTGGGGCAGTTGATGATCGTGAAGTCCGGCACGAAACTTTCGAGGTCCTCGGCCGGGGGGCGGCGCAGCAGGTGCCGGATGAAGAGGTTGTGCCAGGCAAGCTCGCTGACCACGCGCACGTCCAGACGGTGCTCGGGGTCGGCGCCGCCATAGAGATCCTGGACGAAATATTCGCCGCCCTCCATATGCGCCAGCATGTCGGCATGCAGCCGGTCGAAGGCCTCGGGATCCATCGCGGCGTTGTTGTCCCACCAGATGTGCTCTTCCACCTCAGGGGTGCGCACGACGAACTTGTCCTTCGGCGAGCGCCCGGTGAATTTCCCGGTCGACACGAGCAGCGTCCCGCCCTTGCCGAGGCGCCCTTCGCCGCGGCGCAGAGCCGCCTCGATCAGTGCCGGTTCCAGCAGGTTGTAGTGAACGGCTTTCAGCCCCGTCATGCCCTGGGCCTCCAGGGTCTGCTGCGGGTTCACGCGTCCGTTCGTCATGCCTGATTGCTCCCCGGACGGTCGAGCCGCCCCTCATCAAAATCAAAAAGACGGCGCGCCACCCGACCCGCCGGTAGACCTGAGCCTATAACATGACGGTTTTGTCCCTGAACAGGACGCTTTGGTGCAGTTAGCGCAACCATGCCGAAATTTTGTTTCGCATCAGCAGCGACAAATCGGCTTCGTGACCGAAAACGAGGCGGAAATCGGGCGGTGCGGCGACGGCTGCGCGGTGGCGCATGGTCGGAACCGTGTCGATTTTCCGGTCCGGGTTCAAAGGATCTTAAGGCAACAGGGCCCAAGAATAGCCTTGCTTGGACGGTCGATTCGGCAGTTTGAGATTGATTCTTGACCGTCGGTTAACAACAATGCCCGAAAAAACAAGCCATTCGGGCAGGACAAGGAAACAGTGATGCCGAGGATTGCACTCGTCGACGACGACAGGAACATCCTGACGTCCGTATCCATGACGCTCGAGGCGGAGGGCTTCGACGTCGAGACCTTCAACGATGGCCAGTCCGCGCTTGACGCCTTCAACCGCCGTCTGCCCGATCTGGGCGTGTTCGACATCAAGATGCCGCGCATGGACGGCATGGACCTGCTCCAGCGGTTGCGCCAGAAATCCAAGGTGCCCGTCATTTTCCTGACCTCCAAGGACGACGAGATCGACGAGTTGATGGGCCTGCGCATGGGCGCGGACGACTACGTGACGAAACCGTTTTCGCAGCGTCTGTTGGTGGAGCGCATCCGCTCGATCCTGCGCCGGCAGGAGGCGATCGCCTCGGACGCCGCCGGAACGCCCGAGGAAAGCGCGGTGATGGTGCGCGGCAACCTGACCATGGACCCGCTGCGCCACGCCGTGGCCTGGAAGGGCCAGGACGTGTCCCTGACGGTGACGGAATTCCTGCTGC
>CAZGHJ010000199.1:0-5762 GCA_964525355.1 uncultured Roseicyclus sp. | reverse complement strand
TTATCGGCCAGGATGCGATGGTGCGCACGCTGAAAAACGCGTTCGCCGCCGACCGGATCGCGCAGGCCTTCATGCTGACGGGCATCCGCGGCACCGGCAAGACCACCACGGCGCGCATCATCGCCAAGGGGCTGAACTGCATCGGGCCGGACGGCGCGGGCGGACCCACGACCGAGCCCTGCGGCGTATGCGAGAACTGCGTGGCCATCGCCGAGGGCCGGCACGTGGACGTGATGGAGATGGACGCGGCGTCGCATACCGGGGTCCAGAACATCCGCGACGCGATCATCGAGACCGTCAGCTACCGCGCGGCGCAGGCGCGCTACAAGATCTTCATCATCGACGAGGTTCACATGCTGTCGACGAGCGCGTTCAACGCGCTCCTGAAGACGCTGGAGGAACCGCCGCCCCACGTGAAGTTCCTGTTCGCCACCACCGAGATCCGCAAGGTGCCGGTGACGGTGCTCTCGCGTTGCCAGCGCTTCGACCTGCGCCGGATCGAGCCCGAGGTGATGATGGGCCACCTGGGGCGCATCGCGGGGCTCGAGGGGGCGGAGATCGCGCAGGATGCGCTCGCGCTCATCACCCGCGCCTCGGAGGGCTCCGTGCGGGATGCGATGAGCCTGCTGGACCAGGCAATCGCCCATGGTGCGGGCGAAACCACGGCCGAACAGGTGCGCGCCATGCTGGGCCTCGCCGATCGGGGCCGGGTTCTGGACCTCTTCGAGGCGATCATGGGCGGCGATGCGGCGGGTGCGCTGGCGGAACTGGGCGGCCAATATGCCGACGGCGCCGACCCGGTGGCGGTGCTCGGCGATCTGGCGGAGATCACCCATTGGCTGTCGGTGGTGAAGATCTCGCCCGAGGCCGCGGAGGATCCGACGATTTCCTCGGACGAGCGCGCGCGGGGGGCAGACCTCGCCGGGCGCCTGCCGATGCGGGTGCTGACGCGCATGTGGCAGATGCTGCTAAAGGCGCTCGAGGAGGTGCGACTGGCGCCCAACGCTATGATGGCCGCCGAGATGGCGGTGATCCGCCTGACCCATGTGGCCGACCTGCCGACGCCCGGCGACCTGGTGGCCAGGCTTGCCGATGCCCCGCCGCCCGCGCCGTCGGCGGGCCCTGCACCCGGCACGACGGCCACGCACGGGGGCGGGGGCGCCGCGCCGACCGGGAGCGCCAGTCCCCCAGCTCGCTCTCGGCGCGGCGGGCCGCAGGTGGCGGTCCAGGCGTCGCCGGGGCCCGACCTCGGTCGGTATCCGAGTTGGGCCAGCGTGCTCGACCTCGTGGCCGAGGCGCGCGACCTCAAGCTGAAGATCGAGGTCGAAAACTGCCTGCGCCTCGTCTCCTACGCCCCCGGCCGGATCGAGGTGGAGCCGACCGAAGACGCGCCCCGCGACCTGCTGGGCCGCCTCAAGCGCGTGCTGGAAACCACGACAGGTGCCCGCTGGGCGGTGTCCGTGGGCACGGGCGGCGCGCCGACCCTGGCCGAGACACGGGCCACCGAACGCACGGCCCTGGAGGCATCGGTCGCCGCGCACCCGCTCCTGCAAGCGGTCCGCGCGGCCTTCCCGCAGGCAAGAATCACCGAGATCCGCACCCGCGACGACCTTGCCGCGCAAGCGCAGGCCGAGGCGCTGCCCGAACTGCCCGACCCCGAGGACACCCCCGAGGACTGGGATCCGTTCGAGGACGACTGACACCGGCAGTCCTCCGCGTGACCGGTCCACATTCCCTTGTGACCGGGCGCCCATCGGCGTATCTGGAGGGAAAGCGACTGAAGGGATGCGTGACATGCTGAAGGGACTGGGCGGGCTTGGCGACATGGGCAAGCTCATGAAGCAGGCGCAGGAGATGCAGACCAAGATGGCCGAGCTTCAGGAAAGCCTCGCCACCATGACCGTCACCGGCGAAAGCGGCGCGGGCCTCGTGAAGGCCACCGCCACGGCGAAAGGCGAGCTGACCGCGCTCGACATCGACCCCTCGATCTTCAACGAGGACGACAAGGAAGTGGTCGAGGACCTGATCCTGGCCGCGATCAAGGACGCGCAAATCCGGGCGCAGGAAAAGTCCAAGGAAGAACTCGGCAAGCTGACCGAGGAGATGGGCCTGCCGCCGGGAATGAACCTGCCCTTCTGAGACAAGCGCCCCCGTGCCGACCCCCGGCCCCCATGACGGCGCCCCGCGCGAGATCGAGGCGCTGATCGAGGCCATGGCCCGCCTGCCGGGCCTCGGGCCCCGCTCGGCCCGGCGCGCCGTGCTGCACCTCATCAAGAAGCGCGGCACGCTCATGGCGCCCATGGCCGAGGCGATGGCCCGGGTCGCCGATACCGCGCGCGCCTGCATGAATTGCGGCAACATCTCCACCGCCGATCTCTGCCCCGTCTGCACCGACGAGCGCCGCGCCACCGGCCAGATCTGCGTGGTCGAGGACGTGGCCGATCTCTGGGCGATGGAACGGGGCCGGGCCTTCGAGGGGCGCTACCACGTGCTGGGCGGCACGCTTTCCGCGCTCGACGATATCGGGCCGGAGGATCTGCACATCCCCCGGCTCGTGGACCGCATCACCACCGAAGCCGTCACCGAGGTGATCCTGGCGCTCAATGCCACGGTGGACGGCCAGACCACGGCCCATTACATCGCCGAAGCGCTGGACGGCACGGGCGTCTCTGTCACCTCGCTGGCGCAGGGCGTGCCCATCGGCGGCGAACTGGACTATCTCGACGACGGCACGATCTCGGCCGCGCTCAAGGCTCGAAAGGCACTCTAGACCCCATGGCCGCTGCCCCCGGATATACCGCGCTCACCTGCCCCAACTGCATGGGCTCCCAGCTCTGGCTGGCCGAGGACGGGCTGCAATGCCGCACCTGCGGCCACGAGGTCGCCGCGGAAGGCGGCGTGAACGCGCTCAACCCCGCGGTGGGAGAGGTGCCGCCGGCCCCGGCCAGCGCCGCGCCCGAATCCGTGACCCGGGCCTTCTTCCCGACCGAGGCCGCCCGCGCCAGCCACTACCGCGATCTCGACATCATCCTGGGCCAGGTCCTGGGCAGGAAACGCTTCGGCGAGGTGCTGGAGATCGGCGCGGCCGGCGGCGCCTGGACCTGGGGGCTCGCCCATGACGACCGGGTGCGCCGGCTCTACGCGACCGAGACCTCGCCCGCGGCCCTGTCGCACCTGGCCGAGATCACCGCCGATGGCGCGGCGCTGATCCTCGACAGCGCCACGTCGATGCTGGATCTCGAGATCGCCTCGCTCGACCTGGTGGTGGGGCGCGGCGCGCTGGCGCGGGAACTCGACCCCGCGGCCCTGCTCACCAAGGTCAAGCGCTGGCTCAAGCCCGGCGGCGCGGCGGTGTTTCTCGAACCCTGCCTTCAGGGCAAGATCTGGAGCGCCTTCGTGATGGAGCTGATCCGCCGCTTCGAGGCGACCGGCGGCCCGAAACCGGATGCCGAGGAGAACCCGAAATTCCTCGGCCGCAAATCCGCCCGCAAAGGGCTGAGCCAGCTTGCCACCATGCGGCTCGAGGGGGCCGCGCGTCAGGTGGTGCGCGGCGCGCGCGGCGAGGGGACGTCCGACGACCGGGTCTTCGACATGGCGCAGCTGACCAATCTCGGCTACGAGCTCGGTTTCACCGAATGCTACCCGATCGACCAGCCGCAAGAGGACGTGACCCCGCTGCGACGCCTGCGCAACACCCTCGACGGGCTGCTGGGGCCGGAGAAATCCGCCCTCGAGCGGTATGCCCCGGTCTTCGAAGCGCTGGAGGAGACCTTCGCGGCCCTGCCCGAAACCGCGCCGGTCGCGCCCAATATCTATTTCGTGTTCCGCACCTGACGACAGGCGGGACGCCGCCGCGGCATTGGCGGGACCGTCCACCCCCCGCCCCCTCGATAGCGCGCACCTCCAAGGAGGGCGGACCGCAGCGTCGCATGCGGGTCCGACCCGACGTCACCGCCACGAGACAGGCCGCAAGACAGGGCCGCCCCCCTGCCACTTCTTCTTGTTCCAAATACGGAGATGTCGGGCCGCCGGCCCCACGCACGTCGCCCCGGAGGACGGGAGACATGCGCCCCACCGTCCCGCCTTTTCCGAAGCGACCGCCCGGGACCGGCGCATGACACCGGCCCCGGGCTTTCACCGCATGGGCCCACGCCTCAGTGGTGGCTGTAGCCGCAGAGCGCGTAGAGCGTCAGGCGCGCCTCGACGGTAGAGGTCGTGCGGCCGCTGTCGTTGGTCACCTCGACCGCCCAGCTCGACGTGGATTTCGGGTAGCTCGCCGTGACGACGAGCGGACCGCGCGCGCCGTTCAGCTGGTCGTTGTTCTCGACCCCGCCCGAGACGACATAGTGCAGGTGGGGCGGGCAGTTGATGGTGAACTCGATCGACTCGCCCGGATCGAGGGCGGGCACCGGCGTTTCGCCGCTGACGACGTAATGCGCGCTTGCCTGAGAGCCGATCGCGAGACCCGCTGCGAGAACCGCCGCGCCGAACTTCGATTTGAGATATGCCATTTTTCAATTCCCCAGGTGACAGGTTGCAGTAAGCGCGTTCAATTCTCGTTGAACGCGACGTTACGTCAATAATTGTCCGGGGAATAATCAGGCCGTTTTCCGCCGGATTCGGGTAATTTTAGTCTTTCGCACACCGCGAGCCGCATGATTCGCCGGCCGCACCGCAAGTCTGCCCGAATCAGTCGGGCGGTCGTCCTGCCGGCGAAACGGCCGGCTGCACGCGGACAGGGGATGCCGCAGACGGTACGCCAGGCGCGTTCGGCGACGGTCCCGCGAACGCCCGGTGCGCGTGGCTTAGGCTCCCGTCGGTATACGAGATGTACGTGGTTTGTACGTGGATCGTACGTCCGTCTCGGCCGGGTCCACGCGGGGCGCGGCGCGGCGCGCAACGGGGGCGGGAGCGCCTAGCGCATCGGGCTGAACAGCGCCGCCTCGGCCGTGCAATCGCGCACCACGTCGGCCGCGCAGACCCGCGGCTCCAGCGCGCGGGTCAGGCAAAGGCGCACCTCCTGCACGCGGCCATCGCGGCAGGTGACGGTCAGCATGTCGGGCGCGAGGCCGGGGTTTTCCTCGAGGAACGCCTCCTCGATCACGCGGGCGGGCAGGCGCAGATCGCTCTCCACCCGCCGCAGAAGCGCGGGCCGGGCGACCCGCTCGTAGGCCAGCCGCGACAGGGCGAAGTAATCCTCCGCCGACAGGCCCGAGCAGACGCCATGCTTGCGCCACTGGTGCCAGGCGAGGCCCGAAGACCCCATGATATCGGCCATCGCGCCGGTCATCGCCCGCGTCGGCGCCCGCGCCTCCGTCGTACAGAAACTCGGCCAGCCCGCCTCGTATTGAGGCCAGAGCCCGTGCAGCGTGAAGCCGAACCCGCGCCCCGCATCGCATTGCGGGCTGCCCCGCGCGTCGCCCTCCAGCGCGCACCATGTGGGCGTCCAGCTGAGCGCCAGCACGTAATAGTCGAAAGCGCCCGCGCGGTCGCCCTCGGCCCGGGCCGCCGCCGCACCCAGCAGGACGACCGCCATCAACAAGCCCGCCAATCCGCGCATTTGCCCTTCCCTCCGGCAGGTTCGCCGCATATATACCTTGCGATTTCCACGAAATCGAGGACCGGCGGGCACGCCCCGCAGCCGCTCCAACGGCCCGGTTCCCGTGTTTTCGTCCGCCCCAAGGAGGCACGCGTTATGAACAAGCCGATCATGGCCAAGGCCACCGCCGTCTGGCTCGTCGACAACACCACGCTCAGCTTCA
>CAZGHJ010000198.1:0-5784 GCA_964525355.1 uncultured Roseicyclus sp. | reverse complement strand
CGACCTCGGCGAACATCGCCCTCCGGCGCTCTTCCCCGATGACGCGGTCGTAGTAGCGCTCGGGCTGCCACTCGATCAGGACGTTGCCGATGTCGAAGACGACGGCGTCGACGTCTCCGCTCATGCATCCACCCCGTAAAGCGCCTCGGCATGGAAGCTCACGTGGTCCTCCATGAAGGTCGAGACGAAGAAGTAGGAATGGTCGTATCCCGGTTGCAGGCGGATCGTCCCGTTCTGCCGCCGCGCCGCCATCGCCTCGGCCAGCACTTCGGTCTTCAGCAGATCGCCGAACTGGTCGGCCGTGCCGGTGTCGATCAGGATAGGCCCCGGAAAGCCCGTCTCTCGCATCAGGAGCGTTGCGTCATGCGGCTCCCACAGCGCGGTGTTCTCGCCCAGATAGGCGGTGAACTGCTTGCGGCCCCAGTCGCTGCCCGTGGGATGGCAGATCGGCGCGAAGGCCGAGACCGAGGCGAAGCGGTCGGGATAGGTCATCGCGATCGTCAGCGCGCCATGCCCGCCCATGGAGTGCCCGGTGATGCCCTGCCGCGCCTCGTCCAGCGCGAAACGGTCGAACAGCGCGCGGGGCAATTCCTCGGTCACGTAATCCCACATCTGGAAATGCTCGGCCCAGGGGTCCTGTGTGGCATTGACGTAGAACCCCGCGCCCTGGCCCAGATCGTAGGCCTCGTCGTCGGGCACGCCCGGCCCCCGCGGCGAGGTGTCGGGAAACACGAGCGCGATGCCCTGTTCCGCCGCCCAGCCCTGGGCACCGGCCTTCACCATGGCGTTCTCATGGGTGCAGGTCAGCCCCGAGAGATACCACAGCACCGGCACCGGCCCCTGCTCGGCCTCCGATGGCAGGAAAAGCCCGAAGGTCATCTCCGTCCCCGTCGCCTCCGAGGCGTGCCGGTAAACGCCTTGCGTGCCGCCGAAACACCGGTTTTCCGAGATCGTGTCCATCCGCCCCTCCGTCATGTCGTTGGCGACATCGGTAGCGCGGGCAGGCGCCCGCCCGCAAGCCGTCAGCCGCCCACGGTGATCCCCGCCATCTGCGACACCCAGGCGATCACGGCGGACACCGTGAGGATCGAGACCGCCGTCGAGACCAGGATCGCGGCCGAGACGCGCTGCGGCGCGACGCCGTAATGCTGCGCGAGGATGTAGACATTGCCCGCCACCGGAAGCGAGGCCGCCGCGATCATCACGGCCGCCTCGAAACTGTCGACCGGGAAGAGCCAGAGCGCGGCAAAGGCCACGGCGGCCGGGTGCAGCACCAGCTTGCAGAAGCTGAGCCATCCGGCGACCGACACGCGCTCGGCCGACTTTCCGGCCAGTGACGCGCCGATGGCGAAAAGCGCACCGGGCGTGGCTGCGGCGCCAAGGATGCCGAGAAACTCGTTCACCGGCCCCGGCAGGTTCCAGCCCGTGGTCGACCACAGGAGCCCCAGCGTGATCGAGACGATCATCGGGTTCTTCACGAGGCCCAGCCCGACGTTCCTGAGCGTCCGGTAGGTCACCTGCCCCTCGCGGCTGCCGGTGACGAGTATCACGATCAGCGAGGAGAACACGATCAGGTCGATGGCCAGCACCATCAGGACCGGCCCCGCCGCCGCCTCGCCCAGAAGGACCACCAGCATCGGCACACCCAGGAACCCGGTATTGCCGATCACCGCGCATTGCGCCTCGACCGCGGCCTCGGCCACGGGCCTGCGCCGGATGATCGCGACAGCGGTGGCGATCAGGTAGACGACGAAACACCCCCAGAGATAGGCGGCCACGAACCACCAGTCGAAGATCTCGCCAAGGCTGAGGTTTGCCGAAAAGCGGAACAGCATCGCCGACAGCGCGAAGTAGAAGACGAATTTCGTGAGATAGGCCGCCGCCTCCGAGGTGAAGAACCCCGTCCGGCAGGCCTGGTAGCCCAGCGCGATCAGCGCGAAGAATGGCAGCGTCTTGAACAGGATTTCGACCATGACCTGCGCTCGCTACGATGCGGCGTGCGGGCTGTCCAGCCATGCCGGACCACCGCGCCCCGCCCTGGCGGGCCATATCGCGCCCGGCCGAACCGCTTGCCGGAACTGAACCGACTGGTTTACATTCGCCGTCACGTCAGGAGGATGCCCATGAACGCCGAGGCGCAGATCCGCAGGGGACGGAAATTCGACCAGGTGCTCGACGGGGCCCGGGCGGTGTTCCTGCGGGAAGGCTACGAGGGCGCCAGCGTCGACCAGATCGCGCGTGACGCCGGCGTGTCCAAGGCCACGCTCTACAGCTATTTCCCCGACAAGCAGCACCTGTTTCTCGCCGTGCTCGAGGCCGAATGCGCCCAGCAATCGGAGATCGAACTGATGCTCGACGGCGGCGAGACGGATGTGGAGGAAACGCTGCGGATCATCTGCAAGACGCTGATCACGTTCATCCTGTCGCGCTTCGGCCAGGACATGTTCCGCGTCTGCGTGGCCGAGGCCCAGCGCTTCCCCGAACTTGGCCGGACCTTCTACGACAGCGGCCCGAAACGCTGGGGCCGCAAGATCGCGCTCTATCTCGACAGTGCCCCGGCGCGCGCCGCGCTCGACATCGAGGACACGCTGCTCGCGGCCGACCAGCTGGCGCAGCTGTGCCGCGCCGACCTGATGCTCAAGGTCCTCTTCGGGATCGAGACGGATCCGTCCGAGCACGAGATCGACCGCGTCGCCGAGGAAGCGGTCAAGACCTTCCTCGCCCGGTATCGGCGCGCCTGATCAAGACGGAGTTCATCGGAGCGGACGCTTCGGCAGATGAGGGATGCGCGACGCGTGCACGCCGGGGGCATCGCCCCCGGAGGCGCGGGCGAGCGGCTCCCGGGGACCGGGGGCCCGAGCCCGCGCCTGGCCCCCGTCCAGTCGCCTCCCGTCCCGTCGCCGTCAGTCCAGCCGCCGCACCAGCATCTGGTTTCCCGGCCCCCGCTTGACCTCCAGCGTCTTCAGGCTCTCCACAAGGTCCGACAGCTTTCGCTTGCCATAGGTCCGCGTGTCGAAATCCGGGTTCGCCGTCGTCAGGTACTGCCCGATCTGGCCCAGCGAATACCAGTCGTCCTCCTGCTCGATCCCCTCCATCGCCCGGTGGATCAGGTCCCGCGCCTCGAGGATGGGGCGCTTGTCGATGCCCTTCGACGCTTCGGGCGTGGCTGCGCTCTTGTCGTCGCTGCCGATGATGTTCTCGATGAAGATGAACCGCTTGCAGGCCTTGCGGAAGGCCTCGGGCGTCTTCTGCTGCCCGACGCCGTAGACGTCGAGCCCCTGTTCCCTGAGCCGGCTGGCAAGACGCGTGAAATCGCTGTCGGAACTGACCAGGAAGAACCCGTCGAACCGGCCCGAATGCATCAGGTCCATCGCGTCGATCACCAGCGCGATGTCGGAGGCGTTCTTGCCCACCGTGTTCGCCGGCTGGTGGTGCGGCACGATCCCGAACTCGGCCTGCACGTTCGACCAGCCCCGCATGTGCGTCGAGGAAAAGTCGCCATAGATGCGCCGCACGCTCGCTTCGCCGAAGCTGGCGATCTCGTCGAAGATGGCGCGGGCATGCTTGTGGCTCGTGTTGTCCGCGTCGATCAGAACCGCCAGAAGCGGGGTGTCATTGGCCATTTTGGGTCTCCTTTTGCCGCACCGTGGCACAGGGACGGGACGCGTGCCACCGGCATCTCACGGCTCCGTCGTCAGATCCTTCCACATCACCAGCGCATCCACATGCCCCCGTTCTGGGTGACGGAACGCGCGCGGCAGGCGCCCGACGGTCTCGAACCCGGCGCGTGCCCAGGTGTCGATGGCGCGGGTATTGGTCGCCACGACGAAATTGTACTGCATGGCGCGAAAGCCCATGTTGCGCGCGGTATCCAGCGAATGGGCCAGCATCGCGCGCGCCACGCCTCTGCCCTGCGCAGCCGGGCTGGTGATGTAGCCGCAATTGCAGACATGGTCGCCGCCGCCGCCCGCGTTGGGGCGGATGTAGTAGGTCCCGACCGCCCGGCCCGTGTCTTCCGCCAGGAACACGGTCTTGTCCGGCGCGCACCACCAGGCCCGTGCCGCGTCCGCGTCGATGTCGGGCGGCACGGTGTAGGTATCGCCCGCGCGGAACACGGGCAGGATCAGGGACGTGATCGCGTCGCTGTCCCCGTCCCGCGTCTTCCGGATCTTCAGGTCGGACACCTGCGCCCGGCGATTGTCAGTACAGCACCACCGAGCGGATCGATTCGCCCGAATGCATCAGGTCGAAGCCCTTGTTGATGTCCTGAAGCGGCATGGTGTGGGTGATCATCGGGTCGATCTCGATCTTTCCTTCCATGTACCAGTCCACGATCTTCGGCACGTCCGTGCGCCCGCGCGCGCCGCCGAAGGCCGTGCCGCGCCAGGACCGCCCCGTGACCAACTGGAAAGGCCGCGTGGAGATCTCGGCACCCGCGGGCGCCACGCCGATGATGATCGATTCGCCCCAGCCCTTGTGCGCGGACTCGAGCGCCGCACGCATCACCTGAACATTGCCGGTGGCGTCGAACGTGTAATCCGCGCCGCCCTTGGTCAGGTCGACCAGATAGGGCACCAGATCGCCCTCCACCTCGGTCGGGTTCACGAAATCCGTCATGCCGAACTTCTCGGCCATGGCCTTTTTCGCGGGGTTCACGTCGACGCCCACGATCTGGTCGGCGCCGGCAAGCCGAAGCCCCTGGATGACGTTCAGCCCGATGCCCCCCAGCCCGAAGACGATGGCGCGGCAGCCGATCTCGGCCTTCGCCGTGTAGATCACCGCCCCGATGCCCGTGGTCACGCCGCAGCCGATATAGCAGACCTTGTCGAAAGGCGCGTCCGAGCGGATCTTGGCCAGGCTGATCTCGGGCAGGACCGTGTGGTTCGAAAACGTCGAGCAGCCCATGTAATGCAGGATCGGGTCGCCATCGAGCGTGGAAAAGCGCGAGGTCCCGTCGGGCATCAGGCCCTGGCCTTGCGTCGCGCGCACCTTCTGGCAGAGGTTCGTCTTGGGGTGCAGGCAGTATTCGCATTCCCGGCACTCGGCGGTGTAGAGCGGGATCACGTGATCGCCGGGCTTGAGGGACGTGACGCCCTCGCCCACCTCCAGCACCACGCCCGCGCCTTCATGCCCGAGGATCGCGGGGAACAGCCCCTCGGGGTCGGCGCCCGACAGCGTGAAATCGTCGGTGTGGCAGATGCCGGTGGCCTTGATCTCGACCAGGACCTCTCCCGCCTTGGGGCCGTCGAGGTTCACCTCCATGATTTCCAGCGGTTTTCCGGCCTCAAGGGCCACGGCGGCACGGGTGCGCATGGATGATGTCCTTCCCTCTGCTTCGTTTCGGCGCGAACGTGGTTCAATATCGCCAGCGATGCAATGGAGATGACGTTTCGGGTCGCTACCGGCCGGGCAATGGCCTCTCTTGCGCCCCCCACCGATTCCCCCTATATGGCCTTCAACAGCGGCGCGTCGGGCACTGGCTCCGAGGCTCCACCGGAGACACCGACGGGCCGCGCGCCCGTTTTTTTGTGTTCCGCACCACCTCCGAGGTTCACCCCTTGTCCGAACTCATCGCCAAGACCGCCATCGACCGGCGCATGGCCGAGATCCTGACCCCTGTCATCGAAGGCATGGGCTTCGAGGTCGTGCGCATCCGCCTGATGGGGGGCAAGACCAAGACGCTTCAGGTCATGGCCGAGCGCCCCGAGGGCGGCATCGAGGTGGACGACTGCGCGGAAATCTCCGGCGCGATCTCGGCCGTGCTCGACGTGGAGGACCCGCTGG
>CAZGHJ010000197.1:0-5786 GCA_964525355.1 uncultured Roseicyclus sp. | reverse complement strand
GTCGTCTACATGGGCGACGACGAGCGTGGCGAGTACATGTACAAGTGGGTCAGCCGCGATGCTTATGTCGAGGGCGGGGACACTTCCACGCTCCTGTCCGAGGGCACGCTGCACGTGGCCGTGTTCGACGACGACCAGACCGGCGAATGGGTGGCCCTGACGCCCGAGACCACCGGCATGGACGAAGCCCGCATCGCGGTCTTCACCCGGATGGCCGGCTCTGCCGTCAACGCCACGACGATGGACCGTCCCGAGTGGATCGCCGTCAACCCGACCGCGGCCGAGGCCTATTGTTGCCTCACCAACAACTCGCGTCGCGGTGCACTGAACGACGACGGCACCGTGCGCACCAATGCCGGTGGCGAGCCGATGACGGTCAACGCGCCCAACCCGCGCGAGCTGAACAACTACGGCCAGATCGTGCGCTGGCGTCCCGAGGGCGGCGACCACGGCGCCACCGGTTTCCAGTGGGACCTTTACGTCATGGCCGGCAACCCGACCGTGCATGACGACGCCTATGCGGGGTCCGACAACATCAACGAGGGCAACCTGTTCAACTCGCCCGACGGGATGGTGATCGACACCACCGGCCTGATCTGGATCCAGACCGACGGCAATGACGGCAACGAGGGCGACTTCGCGGGCATGGGCAACAACCAGATGCTCGCGGGCGATCCCGAAACCGGCGAGATCCGCCGGTTCCTGACCGGCCCGAAGGGCTGCGAGGTCACGGGTCTGACCTGGTCGTCGGATCGCCGCACGATGTTCGTGGGCATCCAGCACCCGGGCGACGATGGCGGCGACTGGCCGGATCACGGCGGCTCGCTCGCGCGCTCTGCGGTCATCGCGATCAAGCGGGACGACGGCGGCCTCGTGGGCTGATCGACCAGGGTAACGAGTAGAGCGTCAATGGTGCGGCGCGCTTCGGGACACCGGGGCGCGCCGTTTCCGTTCCGGGCTCAGCGCGTGAAGGGCAGGCGGGTGAGCCGCGCGGGCCGTCCACCCTCGGGCAGCGCCACGGTCAGGCCCTCGGCCCCGTCCGACAGATCGGCGGGCGCGAGGCCCACGCCGATGTTCATGTCCAGTCTGCGGGAGTAAGCGATCTCGCTCACATGCCCGATCGGCGCGCCGTCCCGCAGGAGCGCCAGCGGCTGCGCGTTGCCCGCCACGGGCAGTCCCTCCAGCACCACGCCGACCCGCCGCCGCGCCGGCCCCTCCGCCGCGATCCGCTCCAGCGCCGCGCGGCCGATGAAGTCGTGCCCGGCGCCGAGGTCGATCATCGGCCCGAAGCCCATCTCGTAGGGGTTGGCGGGCAGGCTCTGCCGCCGCATGTCGGCGCCGTAGGAAATCAGGCCCGATTCCAGCCGCTCGATATCGTTGGGCGCGCCGGGGCCGATGCCGAAGGGCCGGCCGGCCTCGGCCACGCGCTCCCACAGCTCGGTGCCGCGCGCGCCGTCCCGCAGGTAAAGCTCCACCCCGCCCTGTTTCGACCAGCCCGAGCGCGCGACGAGGAGGGGGATGCCGTCCAGCGATACCTCGCGGAAGGCGAAATACCGCAGGTCCCGCACCCAGGGCCCGAACAGCGCCTCGGCCACGTCCATCGCCTTCGGCCCCTGGATGGCGAGCGGCGAGACATCCGGCTCGGAGACGGCCACGTCGAGCCCATGTTCCCGTCCTATCGCGGCGGCCCAGAGCGCGACGTCGCTGTCGGCGATCGAGAGCCAGACCTCGGTCTCGGACAGCGGCAGGAGCACGGGATCGTTGATGAGCCAGCCGTCATGGTCGCACAGGGGCACATAGCGGCCCTGCCCGGGTTTCGTGCCGCGAAGGTGCCGCGGTGTCAGCACCTGCGCCAGCGCCATGGCGTCCGGCCCCGTCAGCGCCACCTGCCGCTGCGCCGCCACGTCCCACATGGCCACGCCGGTCAGAAGCCGGTCGTATTCCGCCTCAGGATCTCCGAAATGGCCGGGGATGTACATGTGGTTGTAGACCGAGAAGCTGCGCACGCCCGCCGCCACGGTCGCCTCGAAATAGGGCGAGGTGCGGATGTTGGGCCCGATATGAATGGAGAAGGACATCACCGCACCTCGAAGAGTTTCCACGCCGCAAGGTAGCGCGTGGCGCCCGTGACCGCGGCTGCCGCGGCGAAGATCAGCGCCAGGACCGGGAACGCCTGCGGAAAGAGGCAGAAGGCCGCGAAAAAGACAATGGTCTCGGCGCCTTCGGTCAGACCGCCGAGATAATGGATGCCCTTCGCCGGATAGTCGGCGGCCTTGATCCCGCGCCGCTCCGCGATGATCGAGAAGGCGAGGAAGGACGTGCCCGACAGGATGAAACTGGCCAGCAGCACCGCGCCGGGCACCGCGTTGGCGGAGGGGTCGGCCAGGACGAAGCCCAGCGGAAAGGCCGCGTAGAAGACGAAGTCGAGCGCGATGTCGAGAAAGGCGCCCCGATCCGTCGGCCGGGTCCGCCGCGCCACCGCGCCGTCGAGCCCGTCCGCCAGCCGGTTCAGGGCAAGCCCCGCCAGCGCCAGCGCGAACAGCCCCAGCGCCGCCGCGACCGCCGCCAGCAGCCCCACGGCAAGCCCCGCCACCGTGATACGGTCGGCGCTGATGCCGCGCGCCACAAGCCAGGCTGCGGGCGGGTCGAGAAGGCGGCGTTGCAGCGGCAGGAGGGCGGCGTCGATCATGGGGCCTCAGGAATTGATCTCGGCCACGAGGTCGATCACCCGGCCCAGCGTGTCGATCTCGCGAAACCGCGGATGACCCTCGGGCGCGGCCGCGTGCTCCAGTTCCCAGGTCAGCCCGTGCGGCACGAAGACGCCCCAGGCCCCCGCTGCGAGCGCCGGGATCACGTCGGACTTCATCGAATTGCCGACCATCATGGCCCGCTCCGGCCCGTCGCCATGGGTGGTGAAGGCGCGGGCATAGACCGCCTCGCGCTTGTCCGAGACGATCTCCACCGCGTCGAACAACTCGCCCAGCCCCGACTGCGCCAGCTTGCGCTCCTGGTCCAGCAGATCGCCCTTGGTGATCAGGACCAGGGTGTGATCCTCCGCAAGCCGCCGCACCGTCTCCTCGACCTGCGGCAGAAGCTCGATGGGATGCGCCAGCATCTCCTGGCCCGCGGCGAGGATCTCGGCGATGACCGGGGCGGGCACGCGGGCCTCCGTCACCTCGATGGCGGTCTCGATCATCGACAGCATGAAGCCCTTGATGCCGAACCCGTAATGCCCGAGGTTCCGGCGCTCGGCCTCCAGCAGCCGCGCGTGCAGCGGGTCCGGCTCGGTGTAGTCGGCCAGAAGATCGGCGAAACGGTCCTGCGTGATCCGGTAGAAGGTCTCGTTCTGCCAAAGGGTGTCATCGGCGTCGAACCCGATTGTCGTCACGTGTCGGCCACTTGCCATGCCCACCCCTCTTTTCTGAATCGTCATGTGGCATATATATTGCCGCTCAAGCCGACACCACGCAGCCCAACGGACCGTTCATGCGCACCGATCTCTGGACGATGATGGCAGACAAATCCCCCGACGGCCCCGGGGGTGACGGCGAGACCAATGTCATCACGAAGACCAAGCCCAAGACGCAGCGCCCGCCGATGTACAAGGTGTTGCTTCTGAACGACGATTACACCCCGATGGAGTTCGTCGTCCATGTGCTCGAGCGGTTTTTCGGCGTCAGCCATGCGCAGGCCGTGGAGATCATGCTGACCGTGCACAAGAAAGGTGTCGCGGTCGTGGGCGTGTTTTCCTACGAGATCGCGGAAACCAAGGTGGCGCAGGTGATGGATTTCGCCCGCCGCAACCAGCATCCGCTGCAATGCACCATGGAAAAGGAGGACTGAGCGCGCGCTCCGTCCCCGACCCGAGGCCCCATGACCCCTGACAGATGGACCCTCGCGCTGGACAGCGGCGCGCTGTCGCCGCCGGGCGGGCGTCTGCTCGCGCTGCTGGCGCGCGGGGATGCCGATCTCGGCGCGCTGGGCGCGGACGAGGTGTTGGCGGTGCAGGGCCACCGCCCGGACCATGACCGCCTCGCCGCGCGCGGGATCGCGGTGGTGCCGGAACTCGGAGAGGCCGCGGGCTTCGACGTGGCGCTCGTGCAGATCGTGAAGGCGCGGGCGCGTACGCTGGGCGCCATCGCCGAGGGGCTGGCCGCGCTGAAGCCCGGGGGCATGCTCCTGGTCGACGGCGCGAAGGAGGAGGGCATCGAGGCGATCCTGAAGGCCCTGCGCGCCGCGTTCGACCTCGACGGGGTCTATTCCAAGGCCCATGGCAAGCTGATCTGGCTGACCCGCCCCGACCCGCTGCCGGCCGCCGTCGCCGACTGGATCCCCGAGCCCACGGTCACCGCCGAGGGCTACGTGACCGCGCCCGGCGGCTTCTCCGCCGATGGTCCCGATCGCGGTTCGGAGCTTCTGGTGGCATTGGCGCCGCCGCTCAAGGGCCGCGTGGCCGATCTGGGCGCGGGCTGGGGCTATATCGCGGCCGAGGTTCTGGCCGAGCAGCCGGGGATCACGCATCTCGACCTGATCGAGGCCGACCACGCGATGCTCGAGGCCGCGCGCGCCAATCTGGACGATCCGCGCGCCACCTTCCACTGGGCCGACGCCACCCGTTTCGCGCCGGAGGAGCCTTACGACGCCATCCTGTGCAACCCGCCCTTCCACAGCGGCCGGCGCGCGGACCCCGGCCTGGGGCGCGCCTTCATCGCGGCCGCGGCGCGGATGCTGAAGCCGTCGGGCAAATTCATCATGGTGGCCAACCGCCATCTGCCCTATGAGGCGGCGCTGAAGGAGGCCTTCGCGACGGGCCGCATGCTGGGCGAGCTTGAGGGGTACAAGCTCTACGAGGCGTCGAAGCCGCGCCCGCCCGGCAAATCCAGGCCCGGACAATAGAGGCCCCAGGACCTCAGGACAGGACCAGCATGACACTCTCGATCCAGGGCAAGACCGCCATCATCACCGGCGCGGCCAATGGCGTGGGCCTCGCCGTGGCGCGCCACTTCATCGACCGGGGCGCGAACGTGATGTTCGCCGACCGGGACGAGTCGCGGCTGGCCGACGAATGCGGCATCATCGAGGACGACAAGGGCCAGGTGCGCTATTTCGCTGGCGACCTGCGCGAGAAATTGACCGTGGCGAACCTGCTTTCGGCCACGATCGACGCCTTCGACCGGATCGACATCCTGGTGAACGCGAGCCGCCAGATCCTGCCCACCGACGCGCTCGACCCGTCCGATACCTCGGTGCAGACGCTTCTGGACCAGAACATGTTCGCGGCGCTGCGCCTCAGCCAGGCCGTGGCCAACCGCATGATCGCGCAGGCCGAGGAGAACGGGGCCGAGGAGGGGCCGGTGGGCGCCATCGTGAACGTCTCGTCCATCGCCGCGCGGCGCACCCATCCGGACCTGATGGGCTATTCCATCGCCTGCGCCGCGCTCGATCAGGCGACGCGCAGCCTGGCCGTGGCGCTTGCGCCGCACCGCATCCGCGTGAACGGGGTGGCCTTCGGCTCGCTGATGTCGGCAAGCCTGAAGGAAAGCCTCAACGAGACCGACGGGTTGCGGAAGGAGATCCGGGAGAGCACCCCGCTCGGCCGGATCGCCAGCGCGCGCGAGGTGAGTGCCGCGGTGCAGTTCCTCGCCTCGGACGGGGCGGGGTTCGTCACCGGGGAGATCCTGACCGTGGACGGGGGCCGCACGCTGCTGGACAGTGTCAGCGTGCCGGCGCACTAGGTCATGAACCCCTAAACAGGATTCCCTCGGTTTCTGTCTCGTGATTCACTT
>CAZGHJ010000196.1:0-5866 GCA_964525355.1 uncultured Roseicyclus sp. | reverse complement strand
CGCGGAAATAGGTGTAGAGCATCCAGACGATGATCGGCAGGTTGATCAGCATCAGCACCAGGATCAGCCCGATGCGCGTGTCGAGCAGGCCGAACTGCACGAACAGAAGCGAGATCGGGTAGAGCACGCCCACCGCCGGCAGCATCTTGGTCGAGAGCATCCACAACAGGATGTCCTTGGTGCGCCGCGAGGGCACGAAGGCCATGGACCAGGCCGCGGGCACCGCGATCAGGATGCCCAGAAGCGTCGATCCCCCCGCGATGATCACCGAGTTCCACAGGAAGCGCATGTAGTTCGACCGCTCCTGCACCACGGTGTAGTTTTCCAGCGTGAAGTCGAAGCCCCAGAAAAGCGGCGGGTTGGCGATGGCCTGCGCCTCGGTCTTGAAGCTGGTCAGGATCGTCCAGAAGATCGGGAAGAAGATCACGAGGCCGATGATCCAGGCCAGGGCCGTGGTGGCGATCTTGCGGCGGGTGGAAACTGCGCGTGCCATGATGCCCCCTCAGCGGTCCAGGTTCTTGCCGACGATGCGCATCAGGAAGATGGCGACGATATTGGCGAGGATGATGGCGTAGACGCCGCCCGCCGAGCCCAGCCCGATATTCTGGCTGTCCACGACCCGCTGGAAGATCAGGTAGGTCAGCGTCCGCGTCCCGAAGGAGCCGCCCGTGGTCACGAAGATCTCGGCGAAGATCGACAGAAGGAAGATCGTCTGGATCAGGATGACGATGGTGATCGCACGGCCCAGATGCGGCAGCACGATGAACCAGAACCGCGCGAGCACCGGCGCGCCGTCCATCTCGGCGGCCTCCAGCTGCTCGCTGTCGAGCGACTGGATCGCGGTCAGAAGGATGAGCGTGGCGAATGGCAGCCATTGCCAGGACACGATCAGGATGATCGATTCCACCGAGGCGTCCGACAGCCACGACACCGGCTCGGCCCCGAAGAAGCGCCACAGATGCGCGAACATGCCGTTCACCGGGTCCATCATCATGTTCTTCCACACCAGCGCCGAGACGGTCGGCATGACGAAGAAGGGCGCGATCACGAGGATGCGGACGATCCCCTGGCCCCAGAAGGGCTGATCGAGCAGGATGGCCAGCAAGATGCCGAGCACGACGGTGATGACCAGCACGCCGCCCACGATCAGCAGCGTCGCCTGCACGCTGGGCCAGAAGGCGCTGGAGCCGATGAAGCGGGCGTAGTTCTCGAAGCCGACCCAGTCGAGGCCGCGTTCGAGGCTGTCGCCGCGCATCGGCAGGTAGCGCGTGAAGGAGAACCACACCGTCATCGTCAGCGGCACGAGCATCCAGCCCAGAAGCAGGACGACGGCCGGCGCCATCATCAGCCTCGCGGCGGAGCGGGAATGCTGGGTGGCCATGGGATGCACCTCTCCTGGTGGCAGGGCCCGGAGATTGCGGGCGGCCTGCGCGAAAGACCGGCGGACGGGACGGGTGACGGAAAGCGGGGTCCGCGGGGCCGGGCGCGCTGCCGGGCCCCGCGGCGTTTCAGACGGAGCGCCTCAGCGGTAGCCGGCCGCTTCCATCGCGTCGTTGGTCAGCGCCTGCGCATCGGCCAGCGCGTCTTCGACCGACCGCTGACCGGCATAGACCTCGGCGAAGACCTGGCTCACCTCGGTGGCGATGCCCGCGAATTCCGGGATCGCGACGAACTGGATGCCCACGTAGGGAACCGGATCGACGGTCGGGTTGGTCGGATCGGCCGCGTTGATCGAGTCGAGCGTCATCTGCGCGAAGGGCACCTCCTGGTATTCAGGGGTCTCGTAGAGCGAGGTGCGCGCGCCCGGCGGCACGTTGGCCCAGCCTTCGTTCTCGGCGACAAGCTCGATGTATTCCTTCGAGGTCGCCCATTCGATGAACTCTTTGGCCGCGTCTTCCTGCTGGGTGCCGGCGGGAATGGCCAGCGCCCAGGCCCAGAGCCAGTTCGCCCGCTTCTCGACACCCTCGGCGTTGGGGGCCAGCGCGAAGCCCACGCTGTCGGCCACGGTCGAATCGTCGGGGTTCGTCACGAAGGAGGCGGCGACGGTGGCGTCGATCCACATGCCGCAACGGCCCTGCTGGAACAGCGACAGGTTCTCGTTGAAGCCGTTGTTGGCGTAGCCCGGCGGGCCGTAATTGTTCATCAGGTTGACGAAGAAGGTCAGCGCCGCTTCCCATTCGGGCTGATCGAACTGGGCGTTCCAGTCCTCGTCGAACCAGCGCGCGCCGAAGGAGTTGGCCATCACCGTGATGCCGGCGCCGCCCTCGCCCCAGCCGGGCTTGCCGCGCAGGCAGATGCCGTAGACCCCGCCCTCGGGGTCGTTCATCGCGGCCGCAGCCTCTTCGATGAACTGCCAGGTCGGCGCCTCGGGCATCTCGAGGCCGGCGGCCTCCATCAGGTCGGTGCGGTACATGACCATGGAGCTTTCGCCGTAGAAGGGCGCGGCATAGAGCGTGCCGTCATGGCTCAGGCCGTTGCGCATGGCCGGCAGGATGTCGTCGACGTCATACTCCTCCGACAGGCCGTCGAGCGGCACCAGCCAGCCGTTCGCGCCCCAGATCGGCGTCTCGTACATGCCGATCGTCATGATGTCGAACTGGCCGCCATTGGTGGTGATGTCGGTGGTCACACGCTGACGCAGGACGTTTTCCTCCAGCGTCACCCATTCGACGCCGATGCCGGTCTGTTCGGTGAACCGGTCGGTGTAGCCCTGCATGCGGATCATGTCGCCGTTGTTGACGGTGGCGATGGTGATCGTGGTGTCCTGCGCCATGGCGGCGGAGGTGGCGACGCAGAGCGCAAGCGCACTGGACGCGCGAAGCACGGTCTTCGGGGACATCCGTATCCTCCCTGGTTGGATGTTATTCGAAAAGGATGGCGCACGAATCATACGCGCGTCAATAAATTTTTTACGCGCGTAAAAGTTTTCCGTCAGGCGGAGGCGCGCACCACGAGATTCGCGGGGAACAGGGTCTCGGTGCGCTGCCGGAACTGCCCGCCGCTTTCGATCAGCTTCAGGAGCGTCTCGACGCTGCGGCCGGCAACGGCGGAATAGTCGTGCGCGGCCGTCGTCAGCGCGGGGCAGGTGAAGCGCGAGAAGGGGTGATCGTCATGGGAGGCGACGCGGAACGCGCACTCCGCCCCGCGCCCGACCCGGAGACCGCGCTCGTAGCAGGCGGAGAGCACGCCGATGGCGAGGCGATCGTTGCTGCACAGGATCGTCCCGGTCCTGAACTCGCCCGCCGTGATCGCGCCATGCGCGCCCTGGCGTCCGATCTCCTCGAAGCCCCAGCCGTCGCCTTCGACGCTGACCACGACAGGCTCCAGCCCGTGCCGTTCCATCGCCGCGACATAGGCGTGGCGCCGCTTGTTGGCGTTGGGGTTGGTGGGTTTGCGCATCTCGAAAAAGCACGGCGGCTCGCCGCTGCGCACCAGGTAATCCACCGTCTGGTTCACGAAGCTGACATTGTCCGAGCCGATGAACGCCTCGCCCATCCCCTCGATATTGCTGTCGAAAAGCACCGTGGGCACGTCGCGGCAGAACTGTTCGATCGCGCGTTTGTCCGACACCCGGCCCAGCGGGGCCAGCAGCACGCCGGCGGGCTTGAGCGCGCGCAGGCTCTCGAGGTTCTCGACCTCCTGCCCGGTGCCGCCGTGCGAGCTGAGCAGGATCGAGCGATAGCCCGCCTCGGTGCAGAGCGTCTCGATGCTGCGGGCGTGTTCGGCGAAAACCGGGTCCGCGAGGTAGGGCACGACGATGCCGATATTCTTCGTCAGCCGCCGGTTCTGGTTCACCGCGTAGATGTTGGGCCGGAAATCGTAGCGCTCCAGCGCCGCTTCGATGCGGGCCCGCGTCGAGGAGCGGACGCTGTCGGGATCGTTGAAGTATTTCGACACCGTCGGACGCGAAAGACCGCTCAGCGCCGCGAACTCCTCCATGTTCCGAATCTTGTGCTCGTTCACGAATTCACCATTGTCGCGCGGACGGCCGCGCCGTTCCGATCGTTCCGGTCGATGCCCCTAGGGAACCCTCAAAACATGACGCGAGTAAAGTTTTTTCTTGCAACCCGCGGGCCGCGAGGCTTGGCTGGCGCGCGCGGCGGGCCGCAGCCGCCTGGGCCAGGCGGCCACGACATCCCGCCCGACGCCAACCAGGGGGACCAGCGCCATGCATCTCGGCATCGATCTCGGAACGTCGGCGGTGAAGGTCTGCCTCCTGGGCGCGGAGGGCGGCGTCGTCGCGGCCGCATCGGTGCCGCTGGCCGTGGCGCACCCGTTCGACGGCGCGAGCGAGCAGGACTGCACCGATTGGTGGCACGCGGCGCGGCAGGCCATCGGCCGGATCGACCCGGCGCTGCGCCGGCAGGTGCGGGCGATCGGGCTGTCGGGCCAGATGCACGGGGCCGTCCTGCTGGACGCCGCGCATACGCCCATCCGTCCGGTCATCCTGTGGAACGACGCGCGCGCCACGCGGGAATGCGACGACATGCTTGCCGCCGACCCCGAGGCCGGCGCCATCGCGGGCGCCCTGCCCATGGCGGGGTTCACGGCGCCGAAGCTTCTGTGGCTGTCCCGGCACGAGCCCGAGACCCATGCCCGCATCGCGTCGGTCCTGCTGCCCAAGGACTATCTCGGGTTCCGCCTGCACGGCCGGTTCGTCACGGACCCGTCCGACGCGGCGGGCACGTCCTGGTACGACGAGGACGCGCGGGAGTGGTCCGGGCGCCTTTGCGCGGTCAGCGCGACCGACCCCGGCTGGCTGCCCGAGGTGCGGCACGGGACCGAGATCGCGGGCGCGCTTCTGCCCGGCCCCGCGCGGGATCTCGGTCTGCCCGCCGGCATTCCGGTGGCCGCGGGCGGCGGGGACGCGGCGGCCGGCGCGGTCGGGATCGGCGCGGTCTTCGCCGGCGACGGGTTCATATCGCTGGGCACCTCGGGGCAGCTCTTCGTGACCACGGCCGAGTACCGCCCCAACCTCGCCAGCCGCATCCACGCCTATGCCCATACCGTGCCCGGCCACTGGTTCCAGATGGCGGCCATGCTGAACGGCGCGCGCCCGATCGCGTGGCTGGCCGATCTTCTGCGGCGGCCGATCGGCGAATTGCTCGACGAGGCCGAGGCCGAGGCCGCGCCGCAAGGGCCGCTGTTCCTGCCCTATCTCATGGGCGAGCGCACCCCCCATGGCGACACCGAGATCCGCGCGGGCTTTTTCGGACTGGGCGAGACCACGTCCCAGGCCAGCCTGATGCGCAGCGTGGTGGAGGCGGTCGCCTTCTCCTTCGCCGACGCGGTGGACGCGCTGTCCGAGGCGGGCACGATGCCCGAGGCGCTTCTTGCCATCGGTGGCGGGACGCGCAGCGATTTCCTGCTCCAGACCATCGTCGACGTCACCGGCTGCCGCATCGGACGCACGGCGGGCGCCGATATCGGGCCGGCGCTCGGCGCGGCCCGGATGGCCATGGTCGCGTGCGGCGACGGCAGCCCGGCGGAGGTGATGACCAAGCCGCCCGTCGCGCGGTGGTTCGAGCCGACCGCTCGAAATGCGGACCGCCTGCGGGCGCGGCTCGACGGGTATCGGGCGCTTTACCCGGCGTTCAAGTCGGTCCAGGCGAAGCTGCACGCGACATAGCCCGGCCGGGCGGACACCCCCCGCGGACATCCCCTGCCGGACCCCCTCGGGGTCCGGATGTCGTCGCAGGACGCAAAAAGGCGCGTCGCGGCCGGCGCGGTCCAGCGCCCTCGGGCGGGACGGGCGCTGCGGCGCGCATGGTGACGGCTGGACTGGCTGGGGTGGTAGGATTCGAACCTACGGTACACGGTACCAAAAACCGCTGCCTTACCGCTTGGCTACACCCCAACCGTGCCG
>CAZGHJ010000195.1:0-5867 GCA_964525355.1 uncultured Roseicyclus sp. | reverse complement strand
ATGCCGGTGTAGCTCAGCTGGTAGAGCACGTCATTCGTAATGATGGGGTCGGGGGTTCGAGTCCCTTCACCGGCACCATCCTTCTCTTCAAGATTTCGCTTGTTGCGAAACCTTCAAATTACCCCCGCCAATCCCTTGCGCGTCCCCATCCGTGCGCGGCAATGCCTCGGCAAATCGCGCGCTAATGCTTGGATCAGAACCGCGGCCCAAACGGCTTCGAACCGGTCGTGACCGGCAGTCACCCGGTGATAGGTTCGCGAGTACATGCCGTGAAGTTTCCAGCAAAATACAGGTCCTCCATTGAGGCCCGGCCGAGACGCGCCCTGATGTTCTCCCCGAGCCTGCGTCACGCAGAACGGACAGCCCGAAACGGATCAAGGGGTCCGGACCACCGCCCCCGATGCGTCTTCGGATCGGATGGCTCAGCCATTGCCGGCGATCACGACCTCCGTTCCCCAGCTTCGGCAGGCCTCGAGAAGCGATGCCGGCGGCGGGGCGTCGGTGTAGAAGCGGTCGATCTGCGCGAGCGAGCCTATGCGCGCGGGCGCGCGCCGTTGGAACTTCGAATGGTCCGCGACGAGAAAGCTGCGCCGTGCCTGTCGCAGGATCGTCTGGCTCACCCCCACTTCCTGGATATCGTAGTCGAGAATCTCTCCATCGACATCCAGAGCCGAGCAGCTGATCACCGCGAGGTCGAACTTGAATTGCTGGATCGCCTGCGTCGTCACGGTGCCGACAAGTCCGCCATCCGACCTGCGGAGGAGGCCGCCCACGACGATGATCTCGCATGCGGGATTCTCCACGAGAATGTTCGCGACGTTCATGTTGTTGGTCAGCACCATGATGTCGCGATGCTTCATCAGGGCATGGGCCACGGCTTCGGTCGTGGTGCCGATGTTCAGGAACAGCGAGCAGCCGTTGGGGATGTCGCGCACGCATCGCGTGGCGATCGCGGCCTTCTGCGCGTCGTTCAATCCGCGCCGGTCCTCGTAGCCGATATTCGTGACGTTCGATTGCAGCACCGCGCCGCCATGCACGCGCTCCAGCCGGCCCTGCGCGGCAAGTTCCGAGAGGTCCCTTCGAATGGTCTGGAGCGTGACATCGAAATGTTCGGCAAGCGCTTCCACGGACACGCGGCCATCACGGCGGGCGATGTTCATGATTTCGGGAAGGCGCATGCTTTGGGACATCGGCCAGCTCCGGCAACGGGTCACGATTCGCCGCAAGTCGCGGACTGCGATTTTCGTTTTCAAGCTACCAGACCGCTACGCGATCAGGCAATTGCGAACAAAAACGGAACAAAGCGCCCTTTTGCTTTCTTATTCCGCCAAAACGAAAAAATCGAGCGCGTGATTGCATTCCGTCTTGTGCGCGCATGTTCGTTTTGACTAACGTGCCGACCGATGGATCTGACCATGGCGCTTGGGAGGGCGTGGGGTGCCGCATCATGACATGCCGTCTGCCGGCCAGGAGCCGTGTGACCTGCTCATCATCGGCGGTGGGATCAACGGGTGCGGCATTGCGCGCGATGCAGCGGGCCGCGGGCTTTCGGTGGTTCTGGCCGAGAAGGGCGATCTTGCCGGGGCGACCTCGTCGGCGTCGACAAAGCTCTTCCACGGTGGGCTGCGCTACCTTGAATATTTCGAATTCAGGCTCGTGCGCGAAGCGTTGATCGAGCGTGAAACGCTCTTGCGTGCCATGCCGCACATTTCATGGCCGATGCGCTTCGTGCTGCCCTATCACAAGGACATGCGCTTCGAGAGCGACACGCCGACCTCGAAGCTTCTGTCCTTCGTCATGCCATGGATGAAGGGGCGCCGGCCTGCGTGGTTGATCCGGCTGGGCCTTTTTCTCTACGACCATCTGGGCGGGCGGAAGATCCTGCCCCCGACATCGACGACGCGGCTGGAGGGCACGCCCGAAGGCGCGCCGCTTCAGGACCGGTTCCGGAAGGCCTACGAGTATTCCGATTGCTGGGTCGAGGACAGCCGGCTTGTCGTGCTGAACGCCCGCGACGCCGAGGCGCGCGGCGCGACGATCCTGACCCGTAGCGAGGTCGTGTCGGCCGAGGCGCGGGACGGGCACTGGTCGGTCACGATCGACCGTGACGGGGAAAGGAAGATCGTTCTTGCGAAAATGCTCGTGAATGCGGCCGGGCCTTGGGTCGGTGACGTGATCCACGGCAAGCTCCGCCTCAACAGCCGCGAGAACGTGCGCCTCGTGCGCGGCAGCCACATCGTGACGCAGAAGCTCTACGATCACGACAAGTGCTACTTCTTCCAGGGCACCGACGGCCGGATCATCTTCGCGATCCCCTACGAGCGGGACTTCACCCTGATCGGCACGACGGATGCCGAACATGACGATCCAGGCCAAAAGCCTGTCTGCACGGATGCGGAGCGTGATTACCTCTGCGCCTTCGCGAGCAATTACTTCAAGCGGCCCGTCACGCCCGAGGATGTCGTCTGGAGCTATTCCGGCGTGCGGCCACTCTATGACGACGGCGCAAGCTCGGCCACCGCAGCGACACGGGACTACACGCTGAAGGTGGACCGCTCGGCCGGGGCGCCGGTCCTGAACGTCTTCGGCGGCAAGATCACGACCTACCGGCGCCTGGCGGAGGCGGCGCTGGAAAAGGTGGGTGGCGTCCTGCCGCTTTCGAAAGGCGCCTGGACGGCCGGCGTCGCCATGCCCGGCGGGGATTTCGCCCATGACGCGGTCGGCGACCTCGTGCAGGGTCTCATGCGCGACTATCCGTTCCTGTCCGACGCCTGGGCCGGCCGTCTTGTCCGAGCCTATGGAACGGAAGCCCGCGACGTTCTGGGGAGTGCCACCGATACTGCGGATCTGGGGCGCGATTTCGGCGCGACACTGACCGAGGCCGAGGTCGTCTGGCTGATGGAGCGGGAATGGGCGCGCACGGCCGAGGATGTCCTGTGGCGCCGGACCAAGCTGGGCTTGCGCATGAGCGACGCGCAGGCGCGCGCGCTCGACGATTGGATGAAACAGCACAAGGCCCAGGTCGCGCGCGCCGCGGAATAGGGACAAGACGAGGGGAGGGCGGACCATGTCACTGATACTCGACGGGGTCTCCAAGACGATTGACGGAAAGACACATATCTTCCCGACCGATCTGACGCTGGAGCGGGGCACGATGAACGTGCTTCTCGGCCCGACATTGGCGGGGAAGACGACCCTCATGCGCATCATGGCCGGGCTCGACGTTCCGGCCACCGGCCGCGTCCTGTGGGAAGGCGGCGATGTCACGGGCCGGCGCGTGCAGGATCGCAATGTCGCCATGGTCTATCAGCAGTTCATCAACTACCCGTCGATGTCGGTCTACGACAACATCGCCTCGCCGCTCCGGCTGAAAGGCGTGTCGCGCGGCGAAATCGATACGCGCGTCAGGGCGACGGCCGAGTTGATGAGGCTGGGGCCATTCCTCGATCGCAAGCCGCTGGAATTGTCCGGCGGCCAGCAGCAGCGCTGCGCGCTTGCCCGCGCGCTCGTGAAGGATGCGGGGCTCGTGCTTCTGGACGAGCCTCTTGCGAACCTCGACTACAAGCTGCGCGAGGAACTCAGGGCCGAGATCCCGCGCATTTTCGAGGAGTCGGGCGCGATCTTCGTCTATGCCACGACGGAACCGGAGGAGGCGCTGCTGCTCGGGGGCAACGTGGCGACCATGTGGGAAGGCCGCGTGACGCAGTTCGGCCCCACGCCGACGGTCTACCGACAGCCCAGCGACGCGGTCACGGCGCGCGTGTTCTCCGATCCGCCGATGAATTTCACGCGCGTCGTCAAGGCCGGCGACCGCATCAGCTTCGGCGAGGGGCAGACCGCGCCTGCGACGGGCGCGCTCGCCGATCTCGCCGACGGGGCTTATCAGGCGGGGTTCCGACCCGACCACCTGCATCTGCATGCCCAGAGCGGCGACGGCCTGCATTTCCAGTGCCGCCTGCGCGTGACCGAGATCACCGGGTCGGAGACTTTCGTCCATCTCGATCACGCGGGCGATCGCTGGGTCGGGCTGCTCCATGGCGTCCACGAGCTCGAGTTCGGAGCGCCGATCGAGGTGTGGCTCGCCGCAGCCCATGTCTACGTCTTCGCCGAAACCGGTGAACTGGTCGCGCCGGCCTCATACGCCGCCGCAGCCTGAGGGAGGAACGATGGCACAGATCACGCTGGACAATCTGGCGCATTCCTATTTGCGCGATCCCAAGGGCGACGAGGACTATGCCCTCAAGCAGCTCGACCATGTGTGGAAGGATGGCGAGGCCTATGCGCTTCTGGGCGCGTCGGGCTGCGGCAAGTCCACGCTTCTGAACATCATCTCGGGGCTGCTGGTCCCGTCGCGAGGTCGCGTGCTCTTCGACGACCGGGACGTGACCCGGCAGGACACCGTCGCGCGCAATATCGCGCAGGTGTTCCAGTTTCCGGTGGTCTACGACACCATGACCGTCGGCGACAATCTGGCCTTCCCGCTGCGCAACCGCGGCATGGACCCGAGCTTCGTCGCGGCGCAGGTGCAGAAGATCGCCCGCATGATCGGCATGGAGGATGACCTCCGCCGCAAGGCACGCGGGCTGACCGCCGATGCCAAGCAGAAGATCAGCCTCGGGCGCGGGATGGTGCGCGAGGACGTGAACGCCATCCTCTTCGACGAGCCGCTGACGGTCATCGACCCGCACATGAAATGGGAGCTTCGCACCCAGCTCAAGGCGCTGCACAACGAATTCGGCCACACGATGATCTACGTGACCCACGACCAGACCGAGGCGCTGACCTTCGCCGACAAGGTCGTGGTGATGCATGACGGGCGCGTGGTGCAGCTCGGCACGCCCGAGGATCTGTTCGAGACGCCCGAACACACCTTCGTGGGCTATTTCATCGGCTCGCCGGGGATGAACCTGCTCGAGGCGGAGGTATCGGGCCATGTGGCCCATGTCGCGGGCCTTGCCGTGCCGCTGGGCGGCAGCTACGGCGCGCTCGAGGGGCGGGTGCAGATCGGCGTGCGCCCCGAATTCGTGACCCTGGCCGAGGGCGACGAGGGCCTGCCCGTGACCATCCGCCGGATCGAGGACGTGGGCCGCCACCAGATCCTGCGGGCGGAGTTCGCGGGCCAACCCGTCAACGCGATCCTCCCCGAGGGCGCGACCGTGCCCGCGGACGCGCATCGGCTGAAATTCCAGCCCGAGCGCATCAACGTCTATGCCGATGACTGGCGCGTGGCCCCCCTGAGGTCCGTCGCCACCCCGCAGAAGGAGGCCGTGTGATGGACAAGGTGCAGAACAACAAGGCGTGGTTCCTTGTCCTGCCGGTGCTGCTTCTGGTGGCGTTTTCGGCGGTGATCCCGCTGATGACGGTGGTCAACTACGCGGTGCAGGACACCTTCGGGAACAACGTGTTCTTCTGGCATGGTCTCGGCTGGTTCGAGGACGTGCTGACCGACGAGCGCGTGCATGGCGCGCTGGGCCGGCAGCTTCTGTTCTCGGCGATCATCCTCGCGATCCAGATCCCCCTCGGCATCGCCATCGCACTCTGCATGCCCAAGCGCGGGGTCTGGGCCTCGGTCTGCCTCGTGCTGATGGCGCTGCCCCTGCTGATCCCGTGGAACGTGGTCGGCACGATCTGGCAGATCCTCGGGCGCACCGATATCGGGCTTCTGGGCTACACGCTGTCGGGCCTCGGCATCGAGTGGAACTATGCGCGCAATCCGCTGCATGCCTGGATCATCGTCGTGGTGATGGATGTCTGGCACTGGACCTCGCTGGTGGCGCTTCTGGCCTATGCCGGGCTTCAGTCGATCCCGCAGGCCTATTACCAGGCCGCCAAGATCGACCAGGCCAGCCGCTGGAAGGTGTTCCGCT
>CAZGHJ010000194.1:0-5871 GCA_964525355.1 uncultured Roseicyclus sp. | reverse complement strand
GCGTTCTGGAAAGCGCCGTGATCGGCGTGCCGCATCCCGATTTCGGCGAGACGGTTCTGGGCCTCGTGGTGCCCGAGCCCGGCGCCGCGCCGGATCTCGACGCCATCAAGGAGGTCGCGGCACGCTCGCTCGCGCGGTACAAGCATCCCAGGCGCCTGATCCTCGTGGAGGAATTGCCGCGCAACACGATGGGCAAGGTACAGAAGAACCTGCTGCGCGAGGCTTACGCCGATCTTTTCGCGCCGTCGGGGGGCTGACCTGCGCGGACCGCACCATGGGGTCGCGGGCGGCGAGGGCGGCCGCAGCGCCTGATGGCGGTCGCGCGCCTGCCTCGGGTGTCGTCCGGGCCCGGCTCGGACGCGGGTTGCCCCGTCATCCCGGCTTTCCCGGCCCGGACAGGGCAGGGTGGAAGACCGCGCGCGATGGGCATATGTGCTGTCCAAGACAAGTCAGCCTCCGACGCACGCGGGCCCGTGGAGTGAAACCGATGTCCCAGAACGCAGCCAGCCGGGCCGCCCGCCTGTCCGTCGCGCCGATGATGGACTGGACCGACCGTCACTGCCGCTATCTGCACCGGCTCCTGTCGCGCGAGACGCTCCTTTACACCGAGATGGTCACGGCGGCCGCCGTCATCCACGGCGACCGCGCCCGGCTTCTGGGCTTCGATCCCGCCGAGCATCCGGTGGCGCTGCAACTGGGCGGATCGGACCCGGCCGAACTGGCCGAGGCCGCAAGGATCGGAGCCGATTTCGGCTATGACGAGATCAATCTCAACGTCGGCTGCCCGTCGGACCGGGTGCAGTCGGGCTGTTTCGGCGCGGTGCTGATGGAACGCCCGGACCTCGTGGCCGACTGCGTGGCCGCGATGATCGCGGCAAGCCCTGTCGAGGTCACCGTGAAATGCCGCATCGGCGTGGACGATCAGGACCCGCGCGAGGCCCTGCCCGATTTCCTGTCGCGCGTCGCGGCGGCGGGCCTGCGCCGCGTGACGATCCATGCCCGAAAGGCGTGGCTGCAAGGCCTCAGCCCGAAGGAGAACCGCGACGTGCCGCCGCTCGACTACGGGCTGGTCCACGACATGAAGGCCGCGTTCCCCGCGCTGCATGTGTCGATCAATGGCGGGATCGGCAGCCTCGCCGAGGCGAAGGCGCAGCTTCAGGCCGGGGTCGACGGGGTGATGATCGGACGCGCGGCCTATCACGCGCCGGCCGACATCCTTGGGCGGGCGGACGCGGAGATCTTCGGCGAAAGCACCCCTGCGCGCAGCGCCGAGGCGGCGGTGCGCGACATGCTGCCCTATATCGAGGCGCATCTGGCGGCGGGCGGCAAGCTTCACCAGGTCACGCGGCACATGCTGGGGCTCTTTGCCGGGCGGCCCGGCGCGCGGGCGTGGAAGCGGACGCTCTCGGAGGGTGCGCATCGCGACGGCGCCGGCCCCGCGCTTGTGGAGCACGCGCTGTCCCACGTGACGGCGCTGGCCGCCTGAGCGGATCGGATGCCGGGACTTCCCACCCATCGGCCGGGGCACGGGGTTTGCCCGGCGCGACACGGGGCGCGCGCAGGGGGCGTGCCTGACCGGACGGACTGCCTGGCGATGGGCGGCACGCCGGGCGAGGCGGTGGGCCGGTGAGCTGGCTCGCGCGCGGGTTTCAGCTGTTCCAGCCCGAGCCTGCCGTGGACCGCTGGATCGCGGCCGCCGGCCCCGCCGCGCGCGCGGCCGTGGCAGACCCTGCCTTGCGGCGGCAATGGCTGCGGCACGGGGGCACGTGGTTCGTGGGCGTCGACGTGCTCGACAACGGCCCGGACGGCGCGGTCGCGGGCGGCCCGCCGCTCGCCGGTGCGGCGCGGGCGGCGGCCGAAGCGGTGACGGGGCGCCTGGCGCTCCATCGCGGGCAGGTCTCCGTCACCTATCCCGGCTATCCGGGACGCGACAGCGACGAGACCGATGCCGCCCATCGCTACCGCCGCACGCGCGACGCCGCGCATCTCGACGGTCTCCTGCCCGTCGGGCCCGACAGGCGACGCTTCCTGAAGGAATTTCATGGCTACATTCTCGGCATCGCGGTGACGCGGGCCGATGCGGGGGCCGCGCCGCTCACGGTCTGGGAAGGGAGCCACCGCCTGATCCGGGAGGCGGTCGCGCAAGCCCTGGCGGGCATCGCCCCCGAGGCGTGGGCAAAGATCGACCTGACCGGGATCTACCAGGCCGCGCGCCGCGAGGTCTTCGACCGCTGCGCCCGCGTCGAGCTTCCCCTGGCGCCCGGCCAATGCGTGCTTCTGCACCGGCACCTCATCCACGGGGTCGCGCCCTGGGCCGAGGGCGCGCGGGCCGCGCCGGAGGGGCGGTCGATCGTCTATTTCCGGCCGGAGCTGGACCGCATCGGGGATTGGCTGACCCTGCCGTGACGCCGGTCGCCCCGTGAGCCTGCCGTGATCCGGGGCGCGCGGTCAGGGGGCCTTGCGCGACAGGCGCGCGGCCCGCCCGCCCCGGCGCACCTCCAGCCGCGCGCGCCGCGCGGGAAGCTCGTCCATGACGGCGCGCCGGTCCTCGTGGCTCATCCGGCCCCAGGCCGCGATCTCGTCGATGGACCGCAGGCAGCCCGTGCAGAGCCTGGCTTCGGGATGCACGACGCAGATCCTGATGCAGGGGCTCTCGATCTCGTCGCGTTTCCAGATCTCGTCGCTCATCGTTCCGCCTCGATATGCCTGAGCCGGTCGAGGGCCCCTTGCAGGATATAGCCCGCCGCCACAGCGTCGATCACCTCGGCGCGACGCTTTCGGGTCGTATCCGCCTCCAACAGTGCCCTTTCTGCCGCAACCGTGCTGAGCCGTTCGTCCCAGAACGCGATCGGCACGCCATCGAAACCGGGCTGGCGCGCCAGGTTCCGGGCGAAGGCGCGGGCCGATTGCGCGCGGGGGCCCTCGCTGCCGTCCATGTTGCGCGGCAGGCCGAGCACAAGGCCCACGAGGCCGCGCGCGGCCACGATGGCGGCCAGCGCCTCGACATCCTTCGTGAACTTCGTGCGCTTGATCGTGACAAGCGGCGTCGCCACGCCGCGCAGCGCGTCCGAGACGGCCACGCCGATGGTCCTGGTGCCCAGATCGAGGCCCGCCAGACCCCCGGTCCGGGGCAGGGCGGCGGCAAAACCCGCGATGTCGTCGCCGGGGCTCACTCCGGGGCGGGCCCGAGGGTCGCTCCGGCCGCTTCGATCGTGGCCAGCGCCGCGGGATCGTCGGCAAAGACGCCCAGCGCCTCGCCGTAGACCGCGCGCGCCTGCTCGGTCCGGCCGAGCACCCCGAAGGCCGAGATCAGCCGCGCCCAGTCCTCGGGCGGGCCGCCCTGGGTCGCCAGCCGGCTGGCCAGCCCCGAGACCATGCCCTCGATCATCGCGGCGCGGTCCTCGGGCGGCATCTCGCCCGCGGCGTCGAGCTGCTCCTGCGTGGGGCCGGGCGTCGCGGGCGCGGCGGGCTGCGGCAATTCGGCGAGCGTCACGCGCTCCCCGGCCAGCGCCGCGACCTCCTCGATCTGCAAGCGGATCGGATCGAGCCAGGGCGCGTCGGCGGTGCTTTCGGCCATCAGGTTGCGCCAGATCGGAAAGGCGAGGTCCGGGCGCCCCTGCTGCGCGTACATCAGCCCGGCGTAATAGCGCGCCGTCCCGTTGCGCGGCTCGCGCTCCAGCCCCTGCAACAGGGCGGCCTCCGCCTCGGGGCTCACATAGCCGCCCGCGGCCAGGATCATCATTTCCGCAAGGTCGATATACTGCGCGCCCGTCGCCTCCTCGCCCAGAAGCTCGATCAGGCGCGATTGCGCGAGATGGGCGGCGCGGAAATTGCCCAGCGCCGCCTCGTTCGAGGCCAGAAGCGCCATGCCCTGCGGGTCGTCGGGCCGCTGTTCCATGATCGTGCGCAGGCGGCTGACGAGTTCCTCGCGCTCGGGCTGTTCCGGCATGGCCGGGCGCGGCGCGTTCCGGGCCTGTTCCTCTGCGGCGGCCTGGTCGGGGCGGTTGAGCCGCGCCTCCTCGAGGATGGCGATGCGCGTGGCCATCGGAAGGTCCGGATAGCCCGGCGCGCCGATCTGCATGTAGACGCCGACCGAGCCCGCGACCACGGCCAGTAGCCCGCCGGCCACGATCCAGCGTTCGACCCCCGAGCGCCGGCTCTCGGCCTCCCGCGCGCGGGTCAGGGCGCGGTCGGCCTCGAGGATGCGCCGCGACACCTCGGTACGCGCGCGCGCGGCCTCGTCCTCGGTCAGCACGCCGCGCTCGAGGTCGCGGTCCAACTCCTTCAGCTGGTCGCGATAGACCTGCAGGTCATACGCCGCCGCCGGCGCCGCCCCCTCCCGCGGCCGGAGATTGGCCAGAAGGATCAGGAAAGCCACCGCCAGCGACAACACGCCCGCCACGATCCAGAAGCCCATGTCGCACCTTTCTTTCCCGTTCGCCGCGCCTATGTAAGCGCTCCGCCGCGCTTAGGAAACCGGTCGGCGGGGCGGCGGGACAATCTGTCGTCCATGCGCTCTTGCGCGCAGGTCGCAATTTGCCCAAGACCTGTCGGCCCCGGTATCCTGCCGCGGCGCCATCTGCCGCAAACGGGGGGCGAGAGCTTGCCCCCGGAGGTCGCCCCCATGCGCCGCTATTCCGCATTCGCCATCGCACGCGAGGCCGCGCGCCACCACCTCGGCTGGGACCGGGCCTGGCGCAGCCCCGCCCCAAAGGCACGCTACGACGCGATCATCGTGGGCGCGGGCGGCCACGGGCTCGCCACGGCCTACTATCTCGGCAAGAACCACGGGATCAGGAACGTCGCCGTGATCGAGAAGGGCTGGCTCGGCGGCGGCAACACGGGCCGGAACACCACGATCATCCGCTCGAACTACCTGCAGGATCCCTCGGCCGCGATCTACGAGAAGGCGCGCAGCCTCTACGAGACGCTCAGCCAGGACCTGAACTACAACATCATGTATTCCCCCCGCGGCGTGATCATGCTCGCCCAGACCGAAGCCGAGGTCCGCGGCTACCGGCGCACGGCGCATGCGAACGCGCTGCAGGGCGTCACCACCGAGTTCATCTCGCCCCGCCGCGTGAAGGAACTGTGCCCGATCATCAATCTCGACGGGCCGCGCTACCCGGTCCTGGGCGGCCTCTGGCAGGCGCGGGCGGGCACCGCGCGCCACGACGCGGTCGCCTGGGGCTACGCGCGGGCGTGCTCCGACATGGGCATGGACATCCTCCAGCAGACCGAGGTCACCGGCGTGCGCCGCGCGGGCGGCCGCGTGACCGGCGTCGAGACCACGAAGGGCTTCATCGGCTGCGACAAGCTGGGCATCGTCGTCGCGGGCCATTCCGGCGTCATGGCCGAGCGCGCGGGATTCCGCCTGCCCATCGAAAGCGTGGCGCTCCAGGCGCTGGTGTCGGAACCCATCAAGCCCGTCATGGACGTGGTCGTCATGGCCAACACCGTGCACGGCTACATGAGCCAGTCCGACAAGGGCGAGATGGTCATCGGCGGCGGCGCGGACGGCTACAACAACTACACCCAGCGCGGCTCTTTCCACCACGTGGAGGAGACGGTGCGCGCGCTGGTCGAGACCTTCCCGATGATCAGCCGCCTGAAGATGCTGCGCTGGTGGGGCGGCATCGTCGACATGACGGGCGACCGCTCGCCGATCATCTCGAAGACGCCGGTGGACGGCATCTTCATCAATTGCGGCTGGGGCACGGGCGGGTTCAAGGCGATCCCCGGCTCGGGCTGGGCGATGGCGGAGCTGATGGCGAAGGGCCACTCGCCGCTGGCCGCCGAATTCGGGCTCGAGCGCTTCCGCGAGGGCCGTTTCATCGACGAGAGCGTCGCGGCGGGGGTGGCGCATTGATG
>CAZGHJ010000193.1:0-5895 GCA_964525355.1 uncultured Roseicyclus sp. | reverse complement strand
CCCGTGCGAGGGGGGCTGTCTGCCCCCTCGCGCTCCCCCCGACCGGTATTTGAGACAAGAAGAAGAACGGGACCACGCCAGCGTTGGTCGCTTGGACCTTTCGCGGTCTAGTTTGATCTGCGCGGATGCGTCAGGCATGGCGCCAGCGATCTCGTTGTGGCGTCGCCTTGGGAGCATGGGGCCATGGTCGTATCGCGGCCATCTCGCGGTTTCGTCCTTCCAGATTTCTGCTGGAAATGGGTGCGCGCTGGCTCATCGTCCTCATAGCCGGCGGGGTGAGCGCGCGCGTCATGTGCGGTGGTCCGGGTGCAGGGGACGAAGGCACGTTGGTGAGGATGGCCATCCGAAGCCCGAGCTCGACCTGGGCAAGGTCGGCTTGCGCGGGGCGCGGCAGATTGGAGTTTGCCCCGCCACCGAATGCCCACAGCCCTGCCCGGTCCGGCGCGTTAGCCGAGGGTTGCGCCGGGGTGAGCAGGCCGCGGAGCGCATGATCCCGCCGCCTCGCGCGCGCGATGGTCAGCGACTTTTCGTGGCGCCCTTGCGCACGTGTTTCGCCAGCCGCGAGGGCACGGATTTCTTGCGGTTCCGAAACGGGTTCTGATCCGCCTGGCTGCGCAGCCAGAGCCGGATCGGCGTGCCCTGCATGTCGAAATCCTCGCGCAGGCCGTTCACGAGGTAGCGCGTGTAGCTCGCCGGCACCTTGTCGGGATGCGAGCACATCACCACGAAACCCGGCGGGCGCGTCTTGGCCTGCGTCATGTAGCGCAGCCGGATGCGCCGACCGCCCGGCGCAGGCGGCGGGTGCGCTTCGAGCATGCCGGTGAGCCAGCGGTTGAGCTGCGCCGTCGTCACGCGGCGGTTCCAGGTGTCATGCGCCTTGAGGATCGCGGCGTGGAGCCTGTCGAGCCCCCGCCCCGTAACCGCCGAGACGGTCACGAGCGGTGCGCCCTTCAGTTGCGGCAGGAGCGTCTCGAACCCCTGGCGGAGCGCGCGCAGTTTTTCCTGCCGGTCTTCCTCGAGATCCCACTTGTTGACCGCGACCACGACGGCCCGTCCCTCGCGCTCGGCCAGGTCGGCGATGCGCAGATCCTGCGTCTCGAAGGGGATCGCGGCGTCGAGCAGGACCACCACGACCTCGGCGAATTTCACCGCGCGAAGCCCGTCGGCCACCGACAGTTTCTCGAGCTTTTCCTGGACCTTGGCCTTCTTGCGCATGCCTGCGGTGTCGAAGATGCGCATGGGCGTGCCGTCCCAGGTGACGGGCACGGCGATGGCGTCGCGGGTGATCCCGGCCTCGGGCCCGGTCAGCAGGCGTTCCTCGCCGAGAATGCGGTTGATCAGCGTCGACTTGCCGGCATTGGGCCGGCCGATCACCGCGATGCGGAGGGGCCGCGCCTGGGTGATGGCGCGCCGCGTGTCCGGATCGTCGTCGGACACGTCGATATCGGTCTCGGCCTCGTCCTCCGTGGCCTCTGCCGCCTCGATCAGTGGCGCAAGCACGGTCGAGAGTTCCGCCATCCCCTCGCCATGCTCGGCCGAGAGCGCCAGGGGCTCTCCCAGCCCCAGTTCCCAGGCCTCGATCAGACCGGCCTCGGCGGCGCGGCCCTCGGCCTTGTTGGCGGCGAGGATCACCGGACGGCCCGACCGGCGCAGGATCTCGGCGAAGACGCGGTCGTTCGCCGTGATGCCGGCGCGCGCGTCGATCAGGAAGAGGCTGGCATCGGCTTGGCCCACGGCCCGTTCCGTCAGCCGCCGCATGCGGCCCTGCAGGCTGTCATCGGTGGCATCCTCGAGCCCGGCCGTGTCCACCACAGTGAAGCGCAGATCGCCCAGCCGCGCCTCACCCTCGCGCAGGTCGCGCGTCACGCCGGGCTGGTCGTCGACCAGCGCCAGCCTGCGCCCCACGAGGCGGTTGAAAAGCGTCGACTTGCCGACATTGGGGCGTCCGACGATGGCGAGGGTGAAGGTCATGGGGTTTTGTCCGGTGCGGCGAAGACGTGACGTCTAGCGCAAGCGGGCGCGGTTGCAAACACCTCAGAGCCTGCGGAGCGCGGTTTCGAGCGCCTGGGCAAAGGCGCTGCGATCGGCCTTGGAAAAGGGCCGCGGGCCGCCGAGCCCCTGCCCCTCGAGCCCGCCGCGCAGGTCGGCCATCAGGTCGCGCGTGGCCAGCTTGCCGCCGATATTGCGCGCATCCAGCACCTCGCCCCGCGGGGTCAGCACCAGCGCGCCGGCCTCGATCGCGCGGCCGGCCAGCGGCAGATCGGCGGTGACGACCAGCGTGCCGGGGGCGGCGGCTTCGGCGATCAGGTCGTCGGCCGCGTCGAAGGCGTCACCCGCCACATGCATGGTGATCAGCGGATGGTCGGGATGGCGCAGGTAGGACGCGGCATAGAGGCGGACGGGCCGGTCGTGGCGGTAGGCCGCGGCATAGATCTGGTCCTTGACCGGGCAGGCATCGGCATCGACGAGGATCATGGCGCGCGCCTCATGCGAAATGGTTGCCGGGAAACGGCGCGCTGACGGTCGCGCCGCCCCGCTCCGTCAGGGTCAGACTGTCGCCGGCGAGGCGGATGTCCGTGACCTCCGCCCAGCCGGGCGGGCGCGGCAGGCTGAGCATGGCGTGGGCGATCACGTGCCGCGGGCCGAGATGCACGCGCGTCGGCACGCCGAAGGCGGAGACGCGGTTTTCCTCGAGCGACGCCCTGAGCCCGCAGGCACCCGCCGCGCAGCCGTCCTCGATACCGAGCACGCCGCGATGCCGGCCGTTCCAGGGCGGGAAATCCCGGCCGCCATTCGACACCCAGAGCATCGTGACCGGCAGCGTCCGCGCGTCCTTCAGGATGATGAGCATGTCATCCTCGGCGTTGCGCATCAGCACGGTCCAGCCCAGCCGCGCGTCGCGGGCCTCGACGAGGATGGCGAAATCCTCGACCGCGTGGCCGGCGGGGTAGTCGCGCAGGTCCCACAGCCCGCCATCCGCGCGATCCAGGTGAAGATCGCCTCGCAACTGGTTCAGCGCCCACAAGTTTCGGCCCATGTATTGCGGCTCGGGATCGGTGAGTGCGGCGCGTTTTGGCGAGAAGGAAAGCCGCCCGCCCTCTGCCATGCGGCTCATGGGATGATGGGCCAGCGTGACCTCGCCCGCGCCACCCTCGATCACGTGGGTCTGAAGAAGGGCCGCGCCCACGAGCTGCACCCGTTTCGTCACCGTCGCGCCGCGCGGCCGGGCCTGGAGCTGCAACGTCGCCTGCGCCACGTCCTGCGCGACGACGTCCCAGGCCGAATTGGCGGTCAGCCCGTGGGGCGGGTCGTCCCCGATGTCGTCGCGCCCGAAGGGCATGCAGAAGAAATCGCCCGCGAGGCGGCGGTTGACCGCCGGCACGCCCGTGTCGTTCTGGATGTCCGGTTCGTCGCGCCAGGGCGCGGCGTGCAGGGGCCGCCGCCCACCCACACGCCAGAGGGGGATGTTGCCCACGAGCGGATCGATCTCGGCCACCGCGTCGCCGTGGGTGAGCCGGATCATGGCGCGGCAAGCTGTCGGAGCGCCCCGGTCACGCTGCCGGCGTCCGAGCCCACGCCCAGCAGCCGCGCGCCCGCCGCGCGCATGGCCGACTCGCGCTCGGGCCCTGCGAAGACCCCTGCGATGCGCCCTGTCGCGGCGATGCGTGAAACGCCCTCGGTCACGGCGTCCCAGAGCGCAGGCGCGCCCAGGTCGTCGCGCAGACCCATGTCGCAGCCGAGATCGGCGGGCCCGATGAAGAGCGCGTCGATACCGTCGACGACGGCGATGTCCTCAATCCGGTCGAGGGCGGCGCGGCTTTCGATCTGGGCGATCAGGCAGATCTGGTCATTGACGGTCGCCGCGTAGTCCGGGATCGCGCCATAGCCGCCGGCGCGCATGTTCGACCCGCCAAGTCCGCGCCCGCCCCGGGGCGGGTAGAGACCGGCCTGCACGACCGCGCGCGCCTCTTCGGCCGAGGCCACCATCGGCACCATGAGCGTCTGTGCGCCGAGGTCGAGCATCTGTCGGATCGCCCATGGCGCGTTCGTGGGCACCCGCACCGCCGCCGGAGCCCCGCAAGCCGCGAGCGTGGTCAGCTGGCGCGCGATGACCGTCGGATCGAAGGGTCCGTGCTCGGCATCGATCAGGCAGTAGTCGAAACCCGCACGCCCGGCGATCTCCGTCACTGCCTCGGATCCGAGGCTCAGGAACGGTCCGCGCAGCGTCTCTCCCGCGGCGAGCGCGGCTTTCATGGCGTTGGTCGGTGCCGGCATGGTGTCCCCTTGCGAAAAAATGTCAGAGCGTTTCGCCCGTGACCTCGCGATACCATCTGCGGATCAGCGCCCGGTCTTCTTCCCAGAGGTCCGCGACACCGCCGGGCGGCATGGCGTGGCTGACGCCGGCCTGAAGGTAGATGTCCATCGCATGGGCCGCAATCGCTGCCTCGCTGTCGAGCCGCAGGCCGCCCGGCGCCGCGGCGAGGCCGGGATAGCTGACCTGCGCCGCGTGGCAGTAGCTGCAATTGCCCAGCACCACGCTGGCCACGTCGGGGAAGGCCGCGTGGGCCGCGAAGCGCTCTGCCCGCGGGCTGAGCGCTGCCTCCTGCACGGGCGCCTCCTCGCGCGTGAGCGGCAGGAGCGACAGCCACACGATCGCCCCGAAGATCGCCGCCGTGGCGCCCCAGGTCCACCAGCGATAGCCGCCGCGGGCATGCATCGTGTTGAAGAAATGCCGGATCGTGACCCCCATCAGGAAGACCAGCGCCCCGATCAGCCAGTTCCACTCCGACGCGAAGGCCAGCGGATAGTGATTGGACAACATTAGGAAAATGACTGGCAGGGTAAGGTAGTTGTTGTGGGTCGAGCGCAGCTTGGCGATCTTGCCGTATTTGGGGTCGGGCGTGCGCCCCGCCTTGAGATCGGCCACGACGATCTTCTGGTTGGGGATGATGATCATGGCGACGTTCGCCGTCATGATCGTGGCCGTCAGCGCGCCCAGATGCAGAAGCGCCGCGCGCCCCGAGAAGACCTGCGCGTAACCCCATGAAATCACGACGATGATCCCGAACAGCAGCACCATCAGAAGCGTCGGGTTCTCACCCAGCCGCGACTTGCACAAGAGGTCGTAGGCCACCCATCCGAGCGTCAGGGACAGAGCCGAGATCGCGATGGCCTGCCATGGCGCGAGCTCCATCACCGTCCAGTCGATGAGGTAGAGCTCTGCCCCCACCCAGTAGAGCAGGATCAGAAGCGCCGCCCCCGAAAGCCACGTGGCGTAGCTCTCCCATTTGAACCAGGTCAGGTGCTCGGGCATGGCGTCCGGCGCGACCATGTATTTCTGGATGTGGTAGAAGCCGCCGCCATGGACCTGCCATTCCTCGCCATCGGCGGGCCCGGAGATGTTGCGGTTCAGCCCCAGATCGAGCGCGATGAAATAGAAACTCGACCCGATCCAGGCGATCGCGGTGATCACGTGCAGCCAGCGCACCGCGAACTCGGCCCAGTGCAGGAGGATGGTGGCGTCCATGAAACGGTCCTCGATTGGCCCGGACGCCGCGCGATCTGCCCGCGGCCCGGGTCACTGGCTGCCATTTCGACCAAATCGCCCCCGGATCGCAAGCCACGGAGGGCCCGCCCCCTTGCCAGCGCGCCGCAATGCCGCGTATGGCCGAAGGATCTGCCGCCTTGCCGGGCAGACGGGCGCGAACCGGTTCAGTGGCCGCGCGCCCCTGCCCCATCACCCGGACCCCGACATGCCCAGTATCGAGAGCCTCAATCCCGACATCCCGCTTTTCGCCCGCACGGGCATCAACCTTGCCTCCGCCGGTCTGGGCGCGCGCGCGATCTGGGCCTCGAACCAGTTCTTCGCGCCGCTCGACCGGATGCTGCAGGACC
>CAZGHJ010000192.1:0-5925 GCA_964525355.1 uncultured Roseicyclus sp. | reverse complement strand
CGCTCGGTTTTCGTCGATTGGCGCGACCACGAAGGTAACTATGGCTTCGAAGAGATCCGGTACTGAAACTCCATGGCATGCATCCGTCTTGCCTTCCGTTTGGAGGGGTGCCTGATGCTCGACCGCCTTCAACCGGCCGCGAGCGAGACGCGCAGTGTCCGGGCCCGCGAGATGCGGGGCAAAACTATCCCAGTTTTTGGACAGCTTCAGTGGGGGCACTTGAGCTCAGGGGGGGCGACCTGTCGGGGATGTCATGGTGTCCTTCTCTTCGCCTCTATGGATTGTTGGCTTTCGGCGTCATTTTTGGTCGACTGGCGCAACCCTGTTCATCAGGTCATTCCAGTCGGCCGGGGGATCTCCTGTCGCAAGGCGCTTCTGGAATACCCGGTAAGCGTCGGACTTGCTCCCGTAGGCCCTTTTGGTGCTTTCGTCGTTCACCCAGCCATAGATGATGATCTTGGACTTCGTGTCGTAGCGGAAGAAGAGACGGAACTGTTGCAGGAACTTCGCCCGCTTCCAGGCGCGGTGTTCCGGCCCGATCGTGTTGCCGAGAGCGAACACAGGGGAGGTCGGATCCGTCGGTATGACTTCCTTGGTAAGCTTCTCGATGGCCGCCAGGATTTTCGTGGGTGCCTTATTCCTGTAGGTCTCGGGATGCGTCTCTCTGAGCTTCTCGACGGCCGCGGCAAGATCTTCATACGCCTGCTCGAAAGCTGAATCCTGGAGCAAGGCCCAGCCATTGACGACCAGCGCGCCGGGAACCTGAGCTTCGCTCACTTGTCGTCGAGCGGCGCGTCCAGATCGACGTCCATGCCTTCGACCAGGTCTGCAGCGCGGCGGCTTGTTTCACCGCCGAAGGGTTTCAGGCGCTGTGGGTTGTTGACCATCTCGCGCTCGAGGAAGCCAAGGAAGGCCTGCACTGCCGGATCGACTTCGTCGTCTTGAGGCTCGGCCTTTTCCAGGATCACCTGGCCGCCCCGAATGACGTAGGCGATCTTGTCTCGTTTGCCGAGATGCAGGACCTTTCGCACTGCGGCCGGCACCGTGTTCTGATACTTGTCTGTCAGGGTCGCTTCGAAGCGGGGGGCTTGCACGTCGCTCATGTCGGTGCTCCTCGAGAAGGATCACGCGGAGAGGTAATGCAAATCCATTACCTTTTCAAGATTCGCGTAGAACATGACGCTTTGGAGCCACCCGTTGGCAGCTGCCTAACGCAATCGGCCTGGAGGCACGAATGAGCTCGTATTGGTGCACCGAGCTGAACTCGGCATAGCGTCTCGCAACGGTGGCCTCGGTGTCGAAGATCGCGGCCGCGGCCTTACCCATGAAGAAACCGAAGGCTACAGTTTCATGATCGATCTAGACCGACTCGATGCCTACCTCTCCTCGGAAGAGAGCCCAGAGGAAACCCTACTGCTCTCTGACCTGAACGGCTTCCTCCACGGCATCGCATGTTCACCGATTGAAATCGTCTCTCACGAGTGGATGCCCGTGGCTTTGGGGGCCGCGCCTGAGACCGTACCTGAATGGGCACTCGAAGACATCAGATCCATGTACATGTCGATCCTCGAGGGTCTCACCATGGGCACGCCCGAGATCGAACCGGTGTTTTGGCAAGATGAAGACGGCCGCGTGATCGCCATGGACTGGTGTGAGGGGTTCATGGAGGCGGTGAAGCTGCGGCCTGATGCTTGGGACGAGTTCGCTGCGACGGCGGAGGGAGCGAAGCTCATGATGCCTATCCTGATCCACATGGTGGATGAGAGCGGCAAGTCAGCCTTTGGACTGGGACCAGAGGAACTGGATGTGGCTCTTCCTCAAGCGGCCGAGGCGATACCTACGGTGGTTCCAGCGATCTTCAGGCTACAGGCGGCGGATCGACAGGTGGCGCGGTGACTGGCGGCGTCATGCCATGCATGCTGTGCTACCCGGCAACGTGACAACGACGGAGAATCTGCAGATGGTTCGGATGATGTCGGTCTACGAGCTACGCGAGCTCGCGGACGTGATGCATGAAGCAGCTGACAGAGCAGAAAGGGAGCATCGCGTCTTCGAGGTCGTGGACAGGAAAGGCGTGTTCTTTGCGATCCCTCACGATCCCAGTGGGCCCTCTGAAGATGCCATCGTGATGGTGCGCAGGGATAGCCGCATCATTCTGACCACGGTAGAGACCTAGGCTTGGCCGGCGCTGAGGTTGCACCGGTTCGCCGAGGCCTATGTCTGCGGTGATTGTCGTCTCGGTTCTCGGTTCCAGGTGTTGCACCCCGAACCGTTTCCGAAGATCGGAGGTGGCCGCCAGCGTCACCCACGACTGCGCGCTGCGCCAGCCTAAGGGTTCTGCGTGCGGCCTCCTGCACCGCTATCCGCGATACTGCCCTTTGATGATGTGATCGTCTCCCCTTTGTGGGCCGTTGCAGACCCGTCTTGGCACAAAAAGTTGCCATCGTGGGCGGTCACACCATTGGAGAAGATCGGACTAAGAGAGCACCTGCCTCGATCGCTGCCTCCTGGGGGCAACAGCACGCAGCCATCAGGCTGGGCGCTCGTTAGTGCACTTGACTTGACATAATCAATAATGTTCAATTCTTATTACGATGATTTCATAAATTAAGATCCGTAGGTATGTATGCCCAAATCATTCCATTACTACTGGATCATTATTTTCGTTAGTTTGCTATCGGGCATAGCTACAGGTCTCGTTCTTCTGGAAAGAAAAAAATCGCTGGCAACCCTTGAGGTTGAGGCTGCCTATAACGATCTCGAACTGTCTCTTGCGACGCTATCTGTTCGAATGTCTGGCATGGCGACTGCGCTGGAGCGCAATGCAGATCTGACCCCATCCATTTTTTCGGAAATATATGCCTCGGCGTCCCGTGGTGCGACACGCATGCCCGAACGCGCGCTTGCCTTCATGCCTGAGATTGCCAGTGTGGAGAATATTGAAACGGTTATCAATCAGCTTGGCCAGGATTATGCTGCAGCGGGCTATCCGAAATTTCAGCTCTTCCCCTTGGATGAAGCCGAGGCGATGTTTCCGGTTCTTCTTGTTGAGCCCGAAGAAAGTAGATCGAACGTGTTCGGCTATAACATGGGCTCCAGCCCGGAGCGTCTCAGTGCCGCGCGCGAGGCCTTGGCGCGGGGCGTCATGACGTCGTCGGCGCCTGTGTCCCTGTCACAGGATGCCGATCAAGCGCGCGCCAGCTTTCTTCTGCTTTACCCTGTGTACCTCCCAGAGCCAGATCCGCTCTCGGGAGCAACACAGGCCGTTCTCGGTGCGGGAATGACGCCGGGTGCGCTTTTCGCCAATCATGTCGCTCTTTTTGACTGGCTCGGCCTGGAGATCGAAATCGGTATTGGAGGTGCGGACCTATCGCTTAGGCTAGGGTCGCCCGGTGGCGTTTCAGGTCTTGATCTCGTGCTGATACGCGATCTCGACATGCCGGTGATCCGTACAAGTGGCTTTGACGTGCCTTTTCGCGCGACTGCATACTACACACCAATTCTGGCCGATGCCGTTCTGCCAGTCCTGGCGGTGGTCCTGACTGCCGTGATCGGCTTTCTTGCGTTAAAAGTCGGCTCGGCACGCGCATCGCAACGCGCTGCACTTGAAGCAGCATTAGCTCGCAATGAAGCCAAGCTTCGCGAGGCTTATCGCATCCAGTCGAGATCGCAGCACATCGAGGCTCTCGGCCGTCTCGTGGGAGGTGTTGCGCACGATTTCAACAACATCCTGAGCGTCATACTGGGAAACATCGAACTGATGAAGGAAGAGGGCATAGCCGCGAAGGACGACACGCTGCTCGTCGAGGCCGAAAAGGCAACCTTGCGCGGCGCGCACCTTACGCGTCAGCTGCTCACTATCGGGCGAAAGTCGCATCTCCATCCAAAACGGCTCTCCACGGCATCTTGCCTTCAGGACGCTGCGACCATGCTGGACCGTGTTTTGCCTGCATCCATCCAGATCACGACCGTTCCGGCTTCAGGCCTGTGGCCGGTACATATCGATCCGGATGGTCTTCAAAACGCATTGCTCAATCTTGCGCTGAATGCGCGTGATGCGATGGGTGGACAAGGAAAACTGACGGTCGAGGCGTCCAACACCCGCATTACGCCCGATTACCTGAGAGAGCGAGGGGAGGATGAAGTCAGTCCGGGTCGCTACGTTGTCATTTCGGTGACCGATACGGGTGAAGGTATGGCTGGCGACGTGATCGACCATGCCTTCGAGCCATTCTTCACCACGAAGCAAGCAACCGACGGATCGGGCTTGGGCCTACCTTCGGTATTGGGATTTTGCCGCCAATCCGGCGGGACATGCCGCATCTACAGTGAACGAGGGATCGGTACGACCGTCCGCATGTGGTTTCCCGCTGCAGACGGGGAAGAGCCTTCTAATGACACGACGGAGGCCGAAGTCGTTCGCGCAGTGCGTGGCGCGCGAATTCTCCTGGCCGAAGACGAAGACGCCGTAGCGCGTGTGCTCCTCCAACAGCTCGAGGGTGCGGGCCACAGTGTCAAACGCTTCCCCACGGGTGATGCAGCCTGGCAAGCGCTTGAAATGGGTGAAAGCTGTGATCTGCTCATCACCGATCTCGTCATGCCGGGTGTGGTTCAAGGTGCAGAGCTGGCGAAGCGGGTAGAGCAGAGATATCCGAAAATGAAGATCCTGCTCATCTCGGGATACCCGCAGGAAGCGGCCATCGAAGGCAATGGCGTGGCGACACGACATCCAGTTTTGACCAAGCCGATACCCCGTGGCGACCTGCTGTCGATGATCATCGATCTTCTGACCGGTGAAGAGAGGGCAAGGCCCATAAAAAGGTGATGCAGCCTGAGAAGGCGGTGTATCTGGCAGGCGCTCAAGCCTGGCCGATCTTGCGGTTTGCCAGGAGAGCATCGGCTGCCGTCTCGAGCGCGACCTGGAAGTGGCACCGATCTGCAAGGGTCGATGCTCTTCTACAGGGGATGTCGCCAGAAATTCAGGTCGTTCTGCTGCGCGTTTACCGCATGTTTACCAATCATTCTCATTCGTTACGGGACGATTTGTGAAGGATTGGGCATGGCCACATCCACACTTCCCCTGGTTCGCCCCCCGCGTGCCGACATCTGCTCGTCCGGCGATGGGCAAACCGCATCAGGCGCTGAAGACACGATCGGGTGCATCGGCGGCGATCTGGCCGAGCGTATCGAGGCGCTAGAGTACGAATGTGAGGATCTGAACCGCGCACTCGTGTCCATGCAGGCCGCGCTCCTCGAAGCGGCCGAGGAAGTGCATGCCCTGCCGGTCCCCTGGCTGATCATTGATCGCACTGCCATCATCCGGCGTGTCAATGCCGCGGCCGAGGCTTTGCTTACGGTCGAACGGCTGGAGACACGTGGCGGATTACGGCTGACTGCCCATATCGACGAAGCCAGCCAGATCGCCCTTCGTGACCACCTGGCGAGATCCGCGGAACCCAAACCGGTGTGCCTGTCGGAAAGACGGCATGAACCTTTTGTATGCGAGGTCGATCTGGCTGTGGATGGCCCCAGCCCGCGGCCTTGCGTGATGACCGTGGTCTCGGTGCCGTCGCAAGCGGGCTTGCCGGAACAATTTGCCGTGACACTGATCGAACCCTCCCTGCCCGGGCGCATATGCCGCCGCGACGTCGCCATGTCTGCTTTCCAGGCGGACCAAGCGCATGTCCTGCATCTGCGTGAGGTGGAAGAGATCCTGAATTCCGGCGACGACCCGCGCTCCGGTGACAGCAAAGGCGACTTGCCCTTCGTCGTGGAGGCGCGGGGGTTCGACACGGTCATGCATGCGCTCGATATTGAAGTGCTGACGCGTGAGGCGCCCCGCACCTGGATGGAATTGCCTCCGGCCACCGCACATCCGCTGATCATGCACAAGTTTCCCGTGTGCGACTCCCATGGCGATATCTC
>CAZGHJ010000191.1:0-5935 GCA_964525355.1 uncultured Roseicyclus sp. | reverse complement strand
CGTTGAGGTCGAAGATCTGCGCGTAGATCATGTTGGCGATCATCGTGCCGCCCGAGCCCCCCACCAGCCGCGGCGTGACGTAATCGCCCACCGTCGGGATCGACACGATCAGGACGGCGGCCAGCACGCCCGGCATGGCCAGCGGCAGGGTCACCCGCAGGAAAGTCATCGTCTTGCTCTCGCCGAGGTCGCGCGCGGCCTCCAGCAGGCTGCGGTCGATCTTCTCGAGGCTGACGAAAATGGGCAGGATCGCGAAGGGCGCGAAGGCATGCGCCAGCGTGATGACCACGGCATTGGCGTTGTAGAGGATGAAGGTCAGCGGCTGGTCGATGACCCCGAGGCCCATGAGCGTGCCGTTCACCGGCCCGTCGAAGGCCAGGATCACGCGCCAGAGGAAGACGCGGATCAGGTAGCTCGTCCAGAACGGGATGGTGATCAGGAACAGCCATAGCGACTTGCGCTCGGGGCGGACGTGAAACGAGATGAAATAGGCGACCGGAAAGGCGAGGATCACGGTCACCGCGGTGACGCTGGCCGAGATCCGCAAGCTCCGCAGCATCAGTTCCCGGTAGAGCGGGTCGGTCAGCGCCTCGGCGTAATTCGCGATCGTGAAGGTGCGGTCGATCTGCAGGAAGTTCTGCGTCCAGAACGAGAACAGAACGATCGTGGCCAGCGGCGCGGCCAGCAGCAGAAGCGCGTAGATCAGCGGCGGCGCGACCATGGTCAGGCCGCGGGCCCCCTCGCTTCTGAGCGCGCGCGTGACTGCGTTCATCCCCCGTTTCCCGTCAGCCGTGCCCCGGGCCCGAGCGCCCGCGATGTTCGACAGTGCAACCAACGCCGCGGCGCCGCAAGGGCGGATCAATCCGCCGCGATGGATTGCACGCTTTCGAAGCACTCCAGCGCCGGCGGGCCGTCATACAGGCCCTCGCTGGTCTTGGCGCCCTTGTGGGCGGCGCGGAAGGCCTCGGATTTCGTCCAGGCGAGGAAAGCGTCGCGATCCGTCCAGAGCGTGTGCGAGGCGTAGAGCGTCGCCCCCTCCGCCTCCTCGCCGCGCATCAGGTGGAAACTGACGAAGCCCGGCACGGTCTTGAGATGGCTGTCGCGGGTCTTCCACATCGCCTCGAAGGCCTCTTCCTGGCCGGGCATCACGCGGAAACGGTTCATCGTAAGATACATGCGTCGATCCTCGCTGTTTCGCGCGCCAGAATGCGGCGCATGGGGCCGAGGTCAAGCGTCCCGGCTCCCGGGCGGCCTGTCGCGATGCAACGCCGCCCGGTCTGCGCCGCGCAGGCGGCCTCTGCGCCTCGATCCCAGGGCCCGGCGGCCGGCGCATGAAAAAGGCCGCCCGGAGGCGGCCTTTTTCGTATATCCCGGAAAGCTCAGCGCTTGGAGAACTGGAAGCTCCGGCGCGCCTTGCGCTTGCCGTATTTCTTCCGTTCCACCACGCGGCTGTCGCGCGTAAGGAACCCGGCCGCCTTGAGCGCTCCACGCAAGCTCGGCTCATAGAGCTGAAGCGCCTTGGAGATGCCGTGCTTCACAGCGCCTGCCTGGCCCGAGAGCCCGCCGCCCTTGACGGTGGCCATCACGTCGAACTCGTTCTCGACGCCGGCCACCTGGAAGGGCTGGCGCAGGATCATCTGCAGCACGGGGCGCGCGAAGTAGCTGTCGATCGCCTTGCCGTTCACCGTGACCTTGCCCGAGCCGGGCCGGATCCAGACGCGGGCGACCGCGTCCTTCCGCTTGCCCGTGGCGTAGGAGCGGCCGAGCGCGTCGCGCACCGGCTCGCGCGGGGTCGCGTCGAAGCTCGGCGCCTCGGGGGCTGCGACGCCGTCGACGGCGCCCTTGAGATCGTCCAGCGAAGAGAGTGTCTCGGCCATGGGTTACCCTTCCCGCGTGTTCTTGGAGTTCATTGCCCGCACGTCCAGCACGGTGGGCTGCTGTGCCTCGTGCGGATGCTCGGCGCCTGCATAGACGCGCAGGTTGGTCATCTGCTTGCGGCTCAGCCGGTTGCCGGGAAGCATCCGCTTCACCGCCTGCGTGACGACACGCTCGGGATGGGCGCCCTCGAGGATCTGGCCCGTGGTGCGCGACTTGATCCCGCCGGGATAGCCCGTGTGCCAGTAGTTCGGCTTGTTGCGCTTGTCGCCGGTCACCTGCACCTTGTCGGCATTGATGACGATCACGTTGTCGCCCATGTCCATCGAGGGCGTGAAGCTCGGCTTGTGCTTGCCGCGCAGGCGCATGGCGATGATCGAGGCGAGGCGGCCCAGCACGACGCCCTCGGCGTCGATAAGGATCCACTTCTTCTCGATATCCGCCGGTGTGGCAGAGAAGGTCTTCATCTGGTCTGGTCCTTGTCGGTAAGGGTCCCGTCGGGGGCCTGCCGCTTGGGCAAGGCCGACATTGCGCGAAAGGGCCCGCAGGCCCCTCGGAATGGCGTGTTTCTAAACATTTCCCCGTGGCCGTCAAGGGTCCTGAACTCAATGAAATATCATAATATCAGTAACTTGTATATGGGGTTTTATTTTACCCCATAAAAATGATCCCGCCGTGCGGCGTCAGCGCCGCTCTCGTTGTGAAAATCCGCAACCTGCGATATGTTAAATCGTGTCGTCGTGGACGGGTGGGAGCGTGATTGATGTTCGGCGCGGTGACCCAGCTTCTCGTGATCATGTTCACCATCGTGCTCCTGCCGCTGGTGCCGGCGATCCTGCTTTTCAAGCTTCTGCCGTCCGATGCCACGGCCGAGGGTCCGTGGAAGGGCCTCAAGATCAAGGTGGGCGGCGCTTTTGCCGGCTATTTCATCGTGGCGCTTCTGCTCACAGGCATCTCCTATTACTACGTGTCGCCGCCGCTCATGCAGACGGAATACCGTATTTCGGGCATCCTGCGCACGGATGATCCGGCGGCGCGCATCGACCTGAACGAGTTGGAATTCTTCCCCGCCGTCGACCGCCGGACGGACCGGATCGAGGAAGGCGCCTACCAGTTCAGCGCCACGATCCGCGTCCATGTGGACGGCAGCGGACATCCGAAATGGCTCTACGACCAGTGGCTCATCAGCCACCCGGATTTCTACCCACACCCGATCCGGGTGCTGGACCTGCAGCCGGTCCAGGACAGCGCCGGCAACCCCGTCGCCCATGAACTCACTGCCCAGGACCTGATCCTGCGCGCCTATTCCGAGGGGTTCCAGCAATGACGCGCCAAACGCCGAGGTGGGGCTGCCTGACGGTGCTGACCGTCCTTCTTGCCGGCCTTGCCGCCCCGGTCGCCGCCGACGACATCTACGGCAGCGTGCGCAACTCGAACGGCACGCCACTCGCCTTCGCCACGATCGAGGCCTGCCGCAACGGTGACCGGGACGATTGCCTGTCCTCCATCACCGACGGGCGCGGGCGCTACACGATCACGGGGCTCGATGAAGGGCGCTACACCGTCTTAGTGCCCGGACGGGCCGGATCGGAGCAGGTCGATCTTTCGGGAAGCGTCCAGGTCGATCTCAGGACCGACTAGTCCCGGCTCCGGCTCGGGCGGCGGCCGACCCGCGTGAGGCAAGCCCCAGCCGCACAAAGGGCGACCGGCGCGCATCTCAGGACACACGCCGGCCTTTGTCGCACAATGCGCGCCGCGGGCGCGCGTGTCACTCCGCCGGCTGGCCCAGGGCGTCGCGCCGCATCTCCGAGCCATCCTCGGTGATCCGCCGGAAGAACAGCGCCTCGACCGTGTAAACGAGGATCGCCGTGCCCACCGCGCCGACCGCCGCTATGCCCAGAAGCACGATCAGGTCGACCGGCCCGCCGATATCGCTCAGCGCGCTGTCGGTCATCACCATGACGAACCACACGGCCAGCACCGCGCCCACCGGCATGAAAAGCTGCGCGATCAGGAACTTGCGCATGCCCACCCGCTTGTCGCGGATGAGCACGAAAAGATAGGTCGCCGTGACGACAACCGCCGCCGCGACCATGCCCCAGAAAAGGGCCGCGCCGAACATCTCCTCGAAGACGGCGATCATGGTCTGGAGTGTGAGTTCTTCCATCTGTCTCTCTCCCTTTCCCGGCCCTCAGGCCATGCCACGCAGCATGGCGTTGTAGGTGGCCTTCAGCGCCACTTCCTTCATCAGCCAGCTGATCCAGAGTTCCTCGAGCGGCGCGATCACTCCCGGAAAGCTCGGCACGAGGTTGTTGTTGTAGTCGAATTCGATCAGCATCGCGCGGCCGATCCGCGTGATCATCGGGCAGGAGGTGTAGCCGTCGTAGCTGGCCGTGCCCTCGCGCCCCTCGATGGCCGCGACGAGGTGATCTTCCACCACCGGCACCTGGAACTTGGCCGAAGCCGCGGTCTTGCCCTTCGGCACGCCCGCGATGTCGCCGGCGGCGAAGATGTTGTCGTAGCGCGCATGGCGCAGCGTGTGGGGGTCGACCTCGGCCCAGCCCTCCCCGACCCAGCGGTCCGCCCAGTGCAGGCCCGATTGCACCACGAAATCCGGTGCGCGCTGCGGCGGGATCACGTGCAGATAGTCGTAGCCTTCGTCCACGGGTCCGTTCGCCGTCTGGAACGTGGCGATCTTCCGATCCGCGTCGATGGCGGTCAGCGTGCGCTCCATCTGCGTCTCGATGCCCCGTTCGCCGAACAGCATCCGCACCTTCTCGGCCACGATGGGCACCCCGAAGAGCGAACCCTGAGGCGCGGCGTAGATCACCTCGGCGTTCTGGCGGTTTTCCGCGCGACGCAGGCGGTCGTCGATCAGGAAAGTGTGCTTGAGCGGCGCGCCCGCGCATTTCATCTCGGTCGCCGGCCGGGTGAAGATGCCGCGCCCGCCATTCTCCACGAAGTGCGAGGCCGCGGCCCAGGTGGCTTCCGCATATTGCGGGCCGGCGTAAAGGGCGCCGATCCCGTTCTGGCCCACCATGTCGAGCGAGAAACCCTCGATCGCGTCATGGTCCAGCACCAGCCCCGGCGCGAGCACGAGAAAGTCGTAATCCAGCACCGTGCCGCTTTCGGTGGCGACGGTCTGCGCCTCGCCATCGACCAGCGCGACGCGCTCGGCCAGCAGCCGCACGCCCGCCGGTATCCAGTCGGTGGTCTGCGAGGTGACGTAGCCCGCAGGCTTCAGCCCCGCCGCCACCAACGTCATGCCCGGCTGGTAGACATGCTGCACGCTGGGGTCGACGATGGTGATGTCGGCCCCCTCCAGCCGCCGCCTGAGCCGATTGGCCAGCGCGCTGCCGGCGGCACCTGCGCCGATGATGACCACCCTGGCATTGGTGCGCACCGGCGCGCCCTGCGCCGCCCGCGCGTCCTGCGCCGGCAGCGTGGCAAGCGCCCCGCCCGCCGCCGCCATTGCCAGAAAGGCCCGCCGTGTACTGTCGAATTTCTCGGCCATCGGCGCGATCCTCCCAAATGAAACGAATTCACATTCGTGAAACGCGATGTGTCGCTTCGGGGCCTTGATCCAGATCAATCGTGGCCCGTCATGCGGGCGAAATCGAAAAAACGATCGCACAAAAGGAAAATCCTTGATCCGACTCGCCATGGCCCGTAGGTGCGCCCCACGACAGCGGGACCGATCCCAACTTCGGCGGAGCCGGGGGGGCGCTAAGGACCCACCACATCACTCTACTGGTAAGAAGGGGAGCGCCATGGACAGCGCCAACCTCTTCCAACTGGGGACTGGTCTGGAGACAGGCGCCCATGCGGAAGACACCCGCAGCCCTTCGGCTGCATGCACGTTGCTTGATGACACGCGGGACGATCACTTCATCCGTCGTGACGGGGCGGTGTTCGCCGGCACGCATCTCATCATCGAGGTGGAAAACGGCCATGGCCTCGACGACGAGGCGCGCATCCAGACCGCCTTCCGCGACTGCGTGACGGCCTGCGGGGCGACGCTCCTGCACATCCACACCCACAAGTTCAGCCCGCAGGGCGT
>CAZGHJ010000190.1:0-5937 GCA_964525355.1 uncultured Roseicyclus sp. | reverse complement strand
CGACCTCGGAGATCGCGGTGATGGGGGCCAAGGGCGCGGTGGAGATCCTGCACCGGGCCGATCTGAGCGACGCGGAGAAGATCGCCGTGCACACGGCCGAGTACGAGGACCGTTTCGCCAACCCCTTCGTGGCGGCCGAACGCGGCTTCATCGACGAGGTGATCCAGCCGCATTCGACGCGCAAGCGGGTCTGCCGCGCCTTCGCGGCGCTGCGGCGGAAGGAGAAGAAGATGCCGTGGAAGAAACACGACAACATTCCCTTGTAGGGCGGGACTTGTCCCGCCGCCCCTCCTGCGGACCTGCTTGAGTCTCCGATGACCGATCCCCTCTTTCACATGATCGCCCATGGCCCGCGGCCCGTCGCGCCATTTTCCCACGCGGTGGAGGTCGATGGCTGGGTCTTCCTGACCGGCCAGATGCCGACCGACCCCGAGGCGCCGGACACCCCCCTGCCCGAAGGCGTGGAGGCGCAGACCGAGCGGGTGATGGAAAACCTCGGCCTGATTCTGGCCGGGCTGGGCCTCGATCTGGGCCATGTGGTGCAGATGCGCGCCTATCTGACCGCGTTCGAGCGCGATTACGCGGTCTTCAACGAAACTTATGCGCGGTTTTTCCCCGAGGATCGCCGGCCCGCGCGCACGACCGTCGGCGTGACCGCGCTGGCGGTGGGGGCGCTGGTGGAGATCGATTGCGTCGCGCGCCGGCCGGTGGACGACGGGTCGTGAAATGGTTGCGCGGTCTGCCGCTCTCGCCCATCGGGTGGATCGCGCTTCTGGCGGCGCTGGGCTCGGCCGTGCTGGCCGTGGTGGCGCTTCGGCTTCCGACGGTGCCCGAGGCGCCGAACGCGGCCGAGCGGCTGGAGTCCGCCGAGGACGGCCTCTGCACGGAGGAGGAGCGCGTCACGCTGCCCTCGGGACGGCTCGCGCGGCTCTGCGAGCTTCTGGTCGAGCCTCAGCCCTTCACGGAGGAGGACTGGCTGATCGTGCGGATCCTCGTCCCCGACCTGCGGGTGGAAGGCCTCCGGGACGGGCATTTCGATCACGACTGGGTCTGCGAGGCCATGGGCGTTCCGAATGCCCCGGCGGGCACGGCGCGGATCATCGTGCAACTCATGGCCGAGGCCTTTCCGCGCGGCGAGCCTGTGCCGGGGATAACCCAGTCGATCGAGGCGTATTCGATCGAGGGCGACACCTGTATCTGGGAGCTGTTCTGATGCAGCTACAATATTTTGCGGATCGAGTTTCATGTGAGTGTCCTGTTGAGGCTTCTGAGTCACAGGCGCAGGCATCCTGTGGAAAAACCTGTGGAAGCCGGGAAGGCTCCGCTAAGATCGCGGACAGCTGCGGAACCGCAGTTGTACCTCGGGACGTGGCCGGGCCCGCACGCCCGGTCACGCGCCGCAGGTGGCGAGGCGAAGCGCGAGACCTTCGCCCGATGCAGGTCCCGAGCAGGACCCTTTCCCTTGCCGGACGGGGCAGGCGCCTCGTCCGGCGTTTCCCGGGGGGCGGCCGATGCTGAAACACAAGGGGTTTCCCTCGCGGCTGCCGGGCACGGAGCATCATTTCACCATTCGCCGCGCCAACAAGGACGGGGCCACGCGCCTGGTCGCGCGCGAGCGCTATGCCGACCGCAAACCCGCCGATCGCCGCGCCGACGCGGCCTTCATCGAGGCACTGTGGCTTTATTTCGGCGCGGAGCCCTTTGCGCGCGGCAATCTGGATGCGGGGCGTCTGTCCTGGCTTTTCGGGCGCGAAGTCGCCGCGGCCGAGGACCCTTTCGATCCTGAAAGCTACGAGGCGTTGCTGGTGCTCGACCTTCCCCGGGCACGCGCGAGTTTTCCCGAAGCCTTCGACGGGCGCGGGATCTGGGAAGGGAGATCGGCATGAATCTGCGCGTCGCCCCCCGCCTTGCGCGGTTTGACGCCCAAGCCCCGCGGTATCCGCAGACGGGGCTTTATGGAGCGCGGGGATGTGGCACCGTATGTCAGGCGGCCCAATTCCCCAACCCTAACCGGGCCGTTCACGACGAAACGTGTTACCCTTCCCCTTACATGCGGTCGGGCGGATTTCCGTTCCGATCGCATTTTTTTGACCGATCATGCGCCCGCAGGCCGCGGCGAATGGCCCATGGGCGTCCCCGCGAAGAGCGTGTAGACCGCTGGTCACGGGCCAAATCGAGTGGAGACCACAAATCATGCGCCGCAGACTCTCTCTTGCTGCAGTTCTTCTTGCGTCCAGTTCCATGCTGGCTGGCTGTGTTGCCAGCGATCTCGAGCGCGCCGGCGTCGGCGCGGCCGCGGGCGGGCTTGCATCCGCCGCGCTCGGCGGCAGCATCGCCACGGGGGCCGCTGTCGGCGCCGCCGGCGGGGCGCTGTGCGACGACGTCAATCTCTGCTGATCACGGCCTGGGCCGCCTGGCGGCCGCCGGGATCACGTTCACATACCGTCCGGGCGGTCGCGCCCGGGCGGTTTTTCATGTTCGGAGCCATGCCGTGCGCGGTCGCGCGTCGGCCAAAAAGAAGGGACAGGCGGGATGTTCAAGAAACTCCTGATCGCGAACCGGGGCGAGATCGCCTGCCGGGTGATCAAGACCGCGCGCCGTATGGGGATTTCCACGGTGGCCGTCTATTCGGACGCGGACCGGAACGCGCTGCATGTCAAGATGGCCGACGAGGCGGTGCATATCGGCCCGCCGCCCGCCTCCGAGAGCTATATCGTCATCGACAGGATCATGGATGCCATCCGCCGGACCGGTGCCGAAGCTGTCCATCCCGGATACGGATTTCTCAGTGAGAACATGAAGTTCGCGGAAGCTCTTGAAGCGGAGGGCATCGCCTTTGTCGGCCCGCCTGCGCGCGCGATCGAGGCCATGGGCGACAAGATCACCTCCAAGAAGATCGCCGCGGAGGCCGATGTGTCGACCGTGCCGGGCTTCATGGGGCTGATCGGCGATGCCGACGAGGCGGTGAAGATCTCGAACGAGATCGGCTACCCCGTGATGATCAAGGCCAGCGCAGGCGGCGGCGGCAAGGGCATGCGCATCGCCTGGACCGACGAGGAGACGAGGGAAGGCTTCCAGGCCTCGAAAAACGAAGCGAAATCCAGTTTCGGGGACGACCGGATCTTCATCGAGAAATTCGTCACCCAGCCGCGGCATATCGAGATCCAGGTGCTGGCCGATACCCATGGCAACTGCGTCTATCTGGGCGAGCGCGAATGCTCGATCCAGCGGCGCAACCAGAAGGTCATCGAGGAAGCGCCGTCGCCCTTCCTGGACGCGGCGACGCGCCGTGCGATGGGCGAGCAGTCCTGCGCGCTGGCGCGCGCCGTGGGCTATGCCTCGGCCGGGACGGTGGAGTTCATCGTCGACGGCGAAAAGAACTTTTATTTCCTTGAGATGAACACCCGTCTTCAAGTGGAGCATCCGGTGACGGAGCTGATCACCGGCGTCGACCTGGTGGAGCAGATGATCCGCGTGGCGGCCGGCGAGAGGCTGCCCATGGCGCAGGAGGACGTCACGCTGACGGGCTGGGCGCTGGAAAGCCGGCTTTATGCCGAAGACCCGTATCGCAACTTCCTGCCCTCCATCGGACGGCTCACGCGCTACCGGCCGCCCGAAGAGGTCGCCGCCGGCCCGCTTCTGGCCACGGGCAAGTGGCAGGGCGAGGCGGCAGAGGGCGCCAGGGCCGTGCGCAACGACACCGGCGTCTACGAAGGCGGCGAGATTTCAATGTATTACGACCCGATGATCGCCAAGCTCTGCACCTGGGGCCCGGACCGCGACACGGCGCTGGAGGGCATGCGCGTCGCGCTCGACAGCTTCGAGGTGGAGGGGATCGGCCACAACCTGCCCTTCCTGTCGGCGGTGATGGACCACCCCCGCTTCGTCTCGGGCGAGATCACCACGGCCTTCATCGCGGAGGAATACCCCGAGGGGTTCGACGGCGTGACGCTGGGCGACGGGGAGGCCCGGCGCGTGGCGGCGGCGGCGGCGGCGATGCACCGGGTGGCCGAGATCCGGCGCACGCGCATCTCGGGCCGGATGGACAATCACGAACGGCGCGTCGGCACCGACTGGGTCGTGAGCCTGCAGGGCGCGTCGCATCCCGTCCATATCGACGCCGACCATGACGGCTCGACCGTGACCTTCGCCGATGGCGCCGTGATGCGCGTCACGTCGGACTGGACGCCCGGCGACACGCTCGCGCGGCTGGTGGTCGACGGGCAGGCCCTTGTCCTGAAGGTCGGGAAGATCCCCGGCGGGTTCCGCCTGCGCACCCGCGGCGCGGATCTCAAGGTCCATGTCCGCAGCCCGCGCCAGGCGGAGCTGGCCGCGCTGATGCCCGAGAAACTGCCCCCCGACACGTCGAAGATGCTGCTCTGCCCGATGCCGGGCCTGATCGTGAAGGTCGACGTGGAGATCGGCCAGGAGGTGCAGGAGGGACAGGCGCTGTGCACCGTGGAGGCGATGAAGATGGAAAACATCCTGCGCGCCGAGCGCAAGGGCGTGGTGTCCAGGATCAACGCAGGCGCGGGCGACAGCCTCGCCGTGGACGACGTCATCATGGAGTTCGAGTGACCCGATGAACGCCCCGCCGGAGCCGACCCACGCAGGGCGCGGCGGCGCTCAGCCGCCGCTGCGCAGCTCTTCCTGCCGGAACGAGAAGTTGTCGATGCCGCGCACGATCTCGCGCACGTCGCGGGGCGCCGGGCGGCGGAAGCCGACCGCACCGTCCTTCTGCATCACCACGAGGGAAAATCCCCGCGGCCGGAGCGCGGTGCGGATGGCGGAGCGCGCCGCCGGATCGGTGTCGACGATGATGACCACGTCACGTTCCAGCAAGGGTTCAGGACGCTCCGCAAGCAGTTGCAATTGTTCGCGCAATCTCGGGTCGGCCGGTGTGTCGGCGAAGACGATGATCGGCCGGGCGATCCACTGGAACTCGGCCAGCGTCAACCCCGCGGCATCGCGGGGCGTCATCGGATCGAAGGCCTCGGTTCCGGTGTCGGCCGGCGCGTCCGCGACAACGTCGATATCGCCCGAGGCGCTGTCCTGCGCGCCGAGCGAAGCGGGAAGCAGCCAGAGGGCCGCAAGGGCAGAAAGTAGGATGGGTCGCATGCTCACTCCGTTCGGGGGAGATATAGTGGCCTCGAGAGAGAAAGCGAAGGCCTTCGTGGCGTTGCGCAAGATCGCCGCGGATCGCGCCCGGCCGGCGCGCGGCGTGCGGCGGCCCGCGCCGCACCTGGGCGAATCGAGATAGGAAGGATGATGCCATGACGGAGAATTCCAGGATCGCCGACACCTGGCGCGAACGGGCCGTGAAGGAACTCAAGGGCCGCGACCCCGACAGCCTGACCTGGGAGACGCTCGAGGGGGTCCGGGTCAAGCCGCTTTATACCGAGGCCGATACCGACGGCCTGCCGCACATGCACAGCCTGCCGGGGGAGGCGCCCTTCACCCGCGGCGTGAAGGCCACGATGTATGCCGGGCGGCCCTGGACGATCCGCCAATACGCGGGCTTTTCCACAGCCGAGGAGAGCAACGCCTTTTATCGCAAGGCGCTTGCCGCCGGGCAGCAGGGCGTGTCGGTCGCCTTCGATCTGGCCACCCATCGCGGCTATGACAGCGACCACCCCCGCGTCGTGGGCGATGTGGGCAAGGCGGGCGTGGCCATCGACAGCGTGGAGGACATGAAGCTGCTGTTCGACGGCATCCCGCTCGACCAGGTGTCGGTGTCGATGACGATGAACGGCGCGGTGATCCCGGTTCTGGCGAATTTCATCGTCGCGGGCGAGGAGCAGGGCCATGACCGCGCGGTGCTGTCGGGGACGATCCAGAACGACATCCTCAAGGAGTTCATGGTCCGCAACACCTATATCTATCCGCCCGAGCCGTCGATGCGGATCATCTCGGACATCATCGGCTATACCTCTGACA
>CAZGHJ010000189.1:0-5967 GCA_964525355.1 uncultured Roseicyclus sp. | reverse complement strand
TGCCAGAGCGGCGCGCGCTCGGCCTCGATCCCGGCGACCGCACGCGCCTTGCCGAGCCGCAGGGCGCGCCGCTGGTAGGCGCGGATGAAGCCGACAAGCTCGGGATCGTCCAGTTGCCGTGCGCCGCGCATCCAGGCCCCCAGATAGCCCTGAAGCATGGCCAGCCCGCCCAGAACGTAGGGCGGCTCGGCCATGCGGAAGACGCAGGTGGCGAGGTAGTAGACCGGGTCCGAGCCCATGAACCACTGCCCGCGCCCGTGCCGCCTGCGCCCCTCCCAGATCGACTGCTGGCTCGAGCCCATGGGCCGCAGATGCTCGAAGCGCAGTTCCGGCTCGTCCCAGCTCACCGCGATCCAGCCCAGTCGCCGCGCCTGGTGGCAGTCGATCGCGTCCCACATCACCTCGCGCACGAAGCCCCCGATCTCTTCGAAGCAGTCCCGCCGGTAGAACTTGGTCATGCCCGCCGACATCTCGTCGCCGCGCCGCTCCGAGACCAGCGCGCCGCCGCGCCGCATGTAGGGCTTGCCCGAGCAGGTGCCGATGCGCGGATTCTCCTCCATTCGCGCGACGAGCCCCTCGAAATACCCTGCCGGCAGGTCGAGATCGAGGTCGAGCTTGCACAGGTAGGGGTAATCCCCGAGCGTCACTGTCTCGAGGCCCGCATAGAAGGCCTCGATCACGCCGGGGCCCACGGCGCGGTGGCCGCGGTCGGGCTTTTGCACCACGCGGATCCAGTCGTGCCGGGCGGCATACTCGGCCAGGATCGCGGGTGTCGCGTCGGTCGAGCCGTCATCGACGATCACCCAGCGCGCGGGCCTGAGCGTCTGCGCCACCACGCTGTCTAGCGTGCGGCGCATATGCGCGGCCTCGTTGCGGCAGGGCGAGACCAGCAGATAGTCGCGCGGTCCCGTCATGGGCCGCGCCCGTTCATGGCCGCGCCGGCGGGCACGGGCACGGGCCGCGTCTCGCGCCGGCCAAGCACCCAGTCGTAGACCTCGGCCACCTGGCGCGCCTTGGCGGGCCAGGTGAAATGCCCGAGCGCCCGAGCCCGCGCGCGCTCGGCCATGGGTTTCAGCGGTGCGGGGTCCGCGACCACCGCCTCCAGCGCCGCCCGCAGGTCGGCCACGATACGCGCGCGCGGGCCGATCGGAACCTTGAGCCCCGTGCCCTCCGTGACAAGCTCTCCCGGTCCGGCGTAATCCACCACCAGCGGCACGACGCCCAACGCCATCGCCTCCAGCACCACGCCGCCGCCGAACTCGCGGATCGAGGGGAAGGTCAGCAGGTTCGACGCCACCGCGATGTCCTGCACGCGGTCATGGGGCACGTGGCCGTGGAACGTCACGGCATCCTCCACGCCAAGCCCGCGTGCCAGCGCCTTCAGATCGCGCAGCATCGGCCCGTCGCCCACCATGTCGAGCGCCAGCCGCCCCGACGCCAGCAGAGGCGCCGCCGCCTCCAGCAGCATGTCCGGCCCCTTGTAGGGCACCATCCGCCCGATGAAGCAGCCCCGGAGCGGCCCCGACACGTCCTGCGCGGCGCGCCGGTTGAACCGGGAGGGGTCGATCGCGTTCTCCGGCAGCCAGATGACCTTGTCCGCCTGGGCGCGCGGCACCTCGCCGGCCGTGTGGCGCGAGCCCGCCAGCACCGCCACCGTCGCCGCGTACATCCGCCGCCGGCCCAGTCCCAGCTTGTAGAGCCCCCGCACCTGGGACAACCACTCGCGCTCGCGGCGCCGCTCGGCCTCGAAGCCCGGCGGCCAGGGCACGCCGCCATTGAGCGGTCCCAGCACGAAGGGCCGCCCGGCGGCGGCGCATTTCGCGGCGATGGGCGAGACCGCCGTGGGCGTCAGCGGCGTGACCCGGTGCACCAGGTCGAAACGCCCCGCGGTGATGTCCGCCCCGAGGCGACGCCAGACGAGCCGTTCGAAATAAGGGTAGAGCAGGCTGTTGACCGCGGTGTTCAGCGTCCAGGCCGCGCCCTTGCCCATGCGCAGCGCCTGCGTCACCCGCCAGATCGGGCGCGTGACCGCCTCGGTGTCGATCGCGGTGAAATCGCGCCCTTCCTCCAGGCCCTGCCGCAGGATCGCGTCACGGTTGCGCACCTGCGTGACGAGATGCACATCCGCCACCTCGCGCAGCGCCTGGCTCAGCGACCAGCCGATCAGCGGCACGCTCACCCAGTCGGGATTGGCCGCCTCGGCGATCAGAAGGACGGACGGTCTGGTCATGCGGAAAAGGGGAATCCTCGCTGCTTTGCGGACCGGGCCGCGGCCCTAAACTGCCGTGCAAGCGGGGCTTGTCCAGAGGAGATTTCCGCCCCCGTGACGCGGCGGGGCCGCAAAACAGTGTTTTCGAGCCTTCCGAACAATGCCCCGCCGGCGTTGTCCCAAAGGGGCGCGATCACCATCTGATGATCTGACGGTGGTGGTTTTTCTTTTGTGCTCCCCGCCCGGCCTCTGTTATATCCATTCAAACTTTGTCTAATTCACATGAAACGGTTTTTTTGACATGTCGACAACGAGCGTCAGCCGGTTCCGGCTCGAAGGTCTTGCCTCGCTTGCCAATTGGGGCACCTTCTGGCTTGCGGTCGCGACCGTGGCGGCCGCCTTCTTCTTCGCGGACGGCATCGACGCGCTGCTGCGTGCCTGGAGCGTCCCGGAATACAGCCACGGGCCGCTGATCCCCGTCCTGTCGCTGCTCCTGTTCCTGCGCCAGCTCAAGTCCGTGCCCGAGAATCACGGGCCTGTCCGTGACCGCTGGGTGGGCGTGGCGGTCGTGGCCGTCGCGCTGGCCGTCGCCGCCGCGGGCAAGCTCGCCAATATCGACGACGTCATCATCTATGCCACCATCATCTGGGTGGGCGGCATCCTCCTGATCAGCTTCGGCTGGGAGGTGGGCAAGCATTTCTGGCCGCCGGTGCTGCATCTCGTCTACATGCTGCCGCTGCCCGACACGATCTACTACAAGATGACGAACCATCTTCAGCTGATCTCGTCGGAACTTGGCGTGTGGTTCCTGCGCCTGTTCAACGTGCCGGTCTTCCTGCAGGGCAACATCATCGATCTCGGCGTGCTGAAACTGCATGTGGCCGATGCCTGCTCCGGCCTGGCCTACCTGTTCCCGATCCTCAGCTTTTCCTACATCTTCGCGGTGCTCTACAAGGGACCGATGTGGCACAAGGCGATCCTGCTGGTCTCGGCGGTGCCCATCACAATCCTGATGAACTCGGTGCGGATCGCCATAGCCGGCGTGATCGCGAACACCTGGGGCGTCAGCTGGCTCGAGGGCTTCACCCATTTCTTCGAGGGCTGGGTCGTCTTCATCGCCTGCATCCTGCTGATGTTCCTGCTGGCCTGGGTCCTTCTGCGCTTCAACCGCCAGAAGATGAGCCTGACCGAGGCGCTCGACCTCGAGACCGACGGTCTGGGCACGCAGGCGATGCGTCTGCGTCTCGTGCGGCCGTCCGCGGCGCTGATGACGGCGGCAGGGCTTGCCATCGCGGCAGCCGCTGCCTGGCAACTGGTGCCCGAGCGCGGCGCGCAGGCGGTGGATCGGGACAGCTTCGCGCTGTTCCCGCGCGATCTCGGGGACTGGGGGCAGGTGGGTCTGCCCCAGCGGCTCGAGCCCGAAGTCGAGCGGACGCTGCGCGCGGACGATTACCACCAGGTGACGCTGCGCAACCCCGCGGCCGGGGCCGACGTGTCGCTGTTCATGGCGTGGTATCTCGATCAGAGCCGCGGCGGCGTCCACAGCCCCGAGATCTGTCTGCCCGGCGCGGGCTGGGAGATCGCCTGGCTGGAGCGCACCGACATCACCGAGCAGATGGGCACGGCAGCGCAGTTCAACATCAACCGTGCGATCATCCAGCGCGGCGAGACCCGGATGATGGTCTATTACTGGTTCCAGCAGGGCGAGCGCCGGATCGCCTGGGACCTCGCCGCGAAGTTCTGGCTCATGGTCGACGGGATCCGCCAGGGCTCCACGGACGGGGCCATCGTGCGCCTGACCACCGTCATCGGCGCCAACGAGAGCGATGCCGCCGCCGAGGCGCGGCTGCAAGGCGTGCTCACCGAACTCATGGATCCCCTGCCACGGTTCATTCCCGATGAGTGAAACCGCCCCTCGTGCGGTGCGAAACACAGTGTTCCCCATCCGCGAGGCTAAAGACGCGTGAAGGAATTTGCGCCGGCGCGAACTGCGGCTATAACTCGGCGCGATGCCGCCCCTGCACTCGCCCGGTGCAGCACGGGTCCAGGCGCCCGGACCGTCGCCTTGAACGGTCGCTAACATGTAGCGCGCGCGGGCCCCACGACCGGGCGTCGGGCGCGTTAGCCCGCCACCTCGGGGCCTCGGAGACGTACCCAGATGATCGACCTCAGCGGCGTCCGGAAGATATGGTCGCTTCTCGATCGGACCGAACGCAGGAACGCGCTGATCGTTCTGGCCCTGCTGATCGTGGCGGCGCTTGCGGCGGCCTTCATGGTCGGCTCGGTCGTGCCGTTCCTGACCATCCTCTCCAATCCCGCGCGGATCGAGCAGGTGGGGCCGCTCAACTGGGCCTATGAGACCTTCGGCTTCCAGAGCAACTATTCCTTTCTCGTGGCGGTCGGCGTCGTGACGCTGGGCGTGATCCTGCTCAGCAACCTGCTGCAGCTTCTGCGGGTCTACGCCATCACGCGCTTCTCGCAGAAACGGATCCACTCGCTCAGCCGCAAGCTGATGTCGCTCTACCTGCACCAGCCCTACGAGTTCTTCCTCGACCGCCACTCCGGCGACATGAGCACGCGGATCCTGTCCGAGACCAATCAGGTGATCGACACCTACCTGACGCCCCTGGCCAATCTCGTGGCCTCGCTTCTGACGATCACGGCGCTTCTGGGCCTGCTCATGTGGGTCAACCCGGTGGTCGCCCTGGGCGTGTTCGCAGGTTTCGGGGCGGTCTATGCGTCGGTCTATTTCTTGGTGCGGATGCGCCTCGGACGGCTCGGGCCCATCCGGATGGCGGCCAACCAGGAAAGGTTCAAGTCGGCGCGAGAGGTCTTCGGCGGCATCAAGGAAGTGAAACTGCACGGACGCGAGTTGACCTACCTGTCACGTTTCTCGGCATCCTCCCACCGCATGGTCAGGGCCTCCATCACGGCCAAGCTGATCGGGGACCTGCCAAGCCAGGTCATCCAGACCGTCACGATGGGCGCCATCATTCTGATCTGCCTTCTTCTTCTCGACCCGGTCGCGCTCGACGAGGGCAACGGGATGACCGAGCTTGTGCCGCTGCTGGGCGTGATCGCCTTCGCCGCTCAGCGGATGAAGCCGGAATTCGCCCGCATCTACAACAGCCTTACCCGCTTGAAGTTCGGTATCAACGTCGTGGATACGATCCACGAGGAGTTCCAGAAGGACCGCTCGGTTCGTCTGTCCGGCCGTGCGGAGGCGCCGGCGCCGCTGGGCCTCGCGCGCATGCTGGAATTCGACGGCGTGACCTACCGGTATCCCAACGCAGCCGAGAACAGCCTCAGCGATGTCACCCTGACGATCGCCGCGGGCCAGCGCATCGGGATCGTCGGCAGCACCGGCGCGGGCAAGACCACGCTCGCGGACATGGCGCTCGGGCTGCTGCATCCCACCGGCGGGCAGGTGCGCGCCGACGGGGTCGAGATCACCCCCGCGACCCTGCGCGCCTGGCAGGCCGGCGTCGCCTATGTGCCGCAGGACATCTTCCTTCTCGACGCCAGCATCTACGAGAACATCGCCTTCGGCGTGCCGCGCGACCAGATCGACGAGGACCGCGCGCGCGAGATCGCCCGCATCGCGCAACTCGACGGCTTCGTGTGCAGTGACCTGCCAAAGGGCTACGAGACCACCGTCGGCGAGCGTGGCGTACGCCTGTCCGGCGGTCAACGGCAACGCATCGGCATCGCCCGCGCGCTCTACCACAATGCCGATCTGATCGTCTTCGACGAGGCCA
>CAZGHJ010000188.1:0-5976 GCA_964525355.1 uncultured Roseicyclus sp. | reverse complement strand
TCGCGGTCGTGGGCATGATGGTCATGGTCTCGGCGGGCGACCTGATCGCGCTCTACATGGGGCTCGAGTTGCAGTCGCTCGCGCTCTACGTCATCGCGTCCCTGCGCCGCGACAGCGTGCGCTCGACCGAAGCCGGCCTGAAATACTTCATCCTTGGCGCGCTCTCCTCGGGCCTCCTCCTCTTCGGCGCCTCTCTCGTCTACGGCTTCGCCGGCACCACCCAGTTCGCCGGCATCATCGAGACGGCGACCACGGGCGACGTGCCCCTCGGCCTTCTCTTCGGCATGGTCTTCGTCAGCGCGGGCCTTGCCTTCAAGGTCTCCGCCGCGCCCTTCCACATGTGGACGCCGGATGTCTACGAGGGCTCGCCCACCGCGATCACAGCGCTCTTCGCCACCGCGCCAAAGGTCGCGGCAGTGGCGCTTTTCGCCCGTGTCGTGCATGACGCCTTCGGCGGCGCCGTGGGCGAGTGGCAGCAGATCGTGGCCTTCCTGTCGGTCGTCTCGATGTTCGTGGGCGCCATCGCCGCGATCGGCCAGACCGACATCAAGCGGCTCATGGCCTATTCCTCGATCACCCATATGGGCTTCGCGCTGATGGGCCTCGCCGCGGGCACCGCGGCCGGCGTCGAGGCCATGCTCATCTACATGGCGATCTACGTGACCATGAACATCGGCACCTTCGCCTTCATCCTGACCATGGAGAAGGACGGCCGACACGTCACCGAGATCTCCGCGCTCTCCAGCTTTGCCAGCCGCGACGGTACCAAGGCGCTCGCACTTCTGGTGCTGATGTTCAGCCTCGCGGGGGTGCCGCCGCTGGTGGGCTTCTTCGGCAAATACGCGGTGCTTCTGGCGGCCGTGGATGCGGGCCTCGTCTGGCTGGCAGTGGCGGGCGTCATCGCCTCGGTCATCGGCGCCTATTACTACCTGCGCATCGTCTACCTGATGTATTTCGGCGCGCCGCGCGACGGTCTCGACGGGGTCGCGCCGCTTCTGCCTTACGCGGGGCTGATGGCCTCGGCGGCGTTGATGCTACTTGGTGTCATCAACCTCTTCGGGATCGAGGCGCCCGCTTCCGCCGCCGCCGAGATGCTGCTGCGCTGAGATGGCCACCTGGCCCGAGGGTGTGGCGCTGCGCGTCCTGCCCGAGACAGACAGCACCATGGCCGAGGCCGCGCGCCGCGCCGCGGACGGCATCCCCGGCCCCGAATGGACGCTCGCGCTCCACCAGAACGCCGCGCGCGGCCGCCGGGGCCGGCCCTGGGCCATGCCGCCGGGCAATTTCGCGGCCTCCCTGCTGATGCGCCCCGCCTGTGCCCCGGCCGAGGCCGGGCTGCGCTCCTTCGTGGCCGCGCTCGCGCTCCGCGAGGCGCTTCTGGAGGCCGGGGTCGCACCCGCGGACGTGGCGCTCAAATGGCCCAATGACGTGCTGTTGAAGGGCGGCAAGCTCGCCGGGATCCTGCTGGAGTCCCAGAGCGACGGGCAGGGCGGCGTCGCGCATCTGATCGTGGGGATCGGCGTGAACCTCGCTGCCGCACCCGATCCGGCAGCGCTGGAACCTAGCGCGCTCGCCCCCGTCAGCCTGCGCGGGGCGACCGGCATGGACGTGACCCCCGAGGCACTCCTCGACCGCCTCGCGCCCGCCTTCGACCGCTTCGAGCGTCAGCTTGCCACCTACGGCTTCGCGCCCATCCGCGCCGCCTGGCTGCAGGGCGCGGCCCGCCTCGGCCAGCCCATCACCGCCCGCCTGCCCGCCGAGACCCTGACCGGCACCTTCCGCGACATGGACGACACCGGCAATCTGATCCTCGAGACGCCCGCCGGCCGACGCCCCATCGCCGCCGCCGAGATTTTCTTCTAGACAGGACCGCAGGGAGGATCGTCCATGCTGCTCTGCATCGATTGCGGAAACACCAACACCGTCTTCAGCGTCTGGGACGGCGAGGCCTTCCTTTGCACCTTCCGCACCGCGACCGAACACCAGCGCACGGCGGACCAGTATCACGTCTGGTTCTCCACGCTCATGGCCCACAAGGGCCTGCACGTGCCGATCACCGAATGCATCATCTCCTCGACCGTGCCGCGCGTCGTCTTCAACCTGCGCGTCTTCTGCGACCGCTATTTCGACACGCGCCCCCTCGTCGTGGGCAAGCCCGACTGCGCCCTGCCGCAGCCGCCCCGCGTGGACCAGGGCACACAGGTCGGCCCCGACCGGCTGGTGAACACCGCCGGCGCCTATGACCGCCACGGGGGCGATCTGATCGTGGTCGATTTCGGCACCGCCACCACCTTCGACGTGGTGGCCCATGACGGCGCCTATGTGGGCGGCGTGATCGCGCCGGGCGTGAACCTCAGCCTCGAGGCGCTGCACCACGCCGCCGCCGCGCTGCCCCATGTGGACGTGACCAAACCGCAGAAGGTCATCGGCACCAACACGGTCGAGTGCATGCAGTCCGGCGTGTTCTGGGGCTATGTGGGCCTCGTGCGTGGCATCTGCGACCGGATCCGCGGCGAATGGGACAGGCCCATGCAGGTGATCGGCACAGGGGGGCTTGCGCCGTTGTTCTCGCAGGGCGATGTGTTATTTGACCATGTCGAAGACGACCTGACCATGCATGGCCTGACGGTCATCCACAATCACAACAAGGATAACAGGCCCGCATGACTGACCGGAACCGGCTGATCTACCTCCCCCTCGGCGGCGCGGGGGAGATCGGGATGAACGCCTATGTCTACGGCTACGGACCCCAGGGGGCGGAGCGGCTGATCGTCGTGGACCTGGGCGTGGCCTTCCCCGATATGGACGGCCAGCCGGGCGTCGACCTGATCCTGCCCGACATCGCCTGGCTGGCGGAACGCGCCGACCGGATCGAGGCGATCTTCATCACCCATGCCCACGAGGACCATGTGGGCGGGCTCGGACATCTCTGGTCGCGCCTGCGCGCCCCGGTCTACGCGCGCCCCTTCACCGCCATCCACGCCCGCCGCAAGATGGAGGAGGCAGGCCAGGACCCCGAAGAGGTCCGCACGGCCGAGCCATATCCCGCCACGATCGAGGCCGGCCCCTTCCGCGTGCAGTTCGCGCCCATCAGCCACTCGATCCCCGAGGCGGCCTCGCTGGTGATCGACACGCCCGAGGGCCGGGTCGTGCATTCCGGCGATTTCAAGATCGACCACGACCCCGTGGTGGGCGAGGCCTTCGACGAGGAGATGTTCCGCGACATCGCCAATGGCGGCATCCGCGCTTTCATCTGCGATTCGACCAATGTCTTCTCGCGTCACCCCGGCCGCTCCGAAAGCCAGCTGCCCGAGCCCATCGGCGCGCTGATCGCCGGTGCACGCGGCATGGTCGTGGCGACCACCTTCGCCTCCAACGTGGCGCGGCTGAAGACGCTCGCCGATGCGGGCGTGGCGCAGGGCCGCTCGATCTGCCTTCTGGGCCGCGCGATGAAGCGCATGGTCTCGGCGGCCGTCGAGGCCGGCGTTCTCACCGATTTCCCGCGCACCCTCAGCCCCGAGGAGGCCACGCAGGTCCCGCGCGAGAACCTCATGCTGATCGTCACCGGCAGCCAGGGCGAGCGTCGCGCCGCCTCCGCCGCGCTCAGCCGGGGCAGCTACCTGGGCCACGAGTTGAAGGAGGGCGACCTCTTCCTCTTCTCGTCGAAGACCATCCCCGGCAACGAGGTCGCCGTGGGCCGCATCCAGAACGCGCTGGCCGAGAAGGGCGTGCTGATCGCCGATGCCGACAGCGGCTTCTATCACGTCTCGGGCCACGCCAACCGCCCCGATCTGGAGGCGATGCACGATCTCCTGCGCCCGCAGGTCGTGGTGCCCAACCACGGCGAATACCGCCACCTGGCCGAACACACGCGCCTTGCGATCTCCAAGGGCACGACCGGGATCGTGGCGGCCAACGGCATGATGGTGGAGCTTTCGGGCAACGCACCGCAGGTTGTCGAACACCACGATGTGGGCCGCACCTATCTGGATGGCTCGGCGCTGATCGGGGCCTTCGACGGGGTCATCCGCGACCGGATGAAGCTGGCGCTTAACGGCATCGTCGTCGTGGCGCTGATCGTCGACGAGGATGACGAGGTGCTCTCGGACACCTGGGTGCAACTCCGTGGCCTGCCCGAGACGGGCGCGGGCGGCGCGGACTTGGCCGAGATGATCGAGGACGAACTGGCCGAGATGCTGCCGCGCCTCAAGGCGAAGACGGTCGACGACGACGACAAGCTCGAGGATGCCGTGCGCCGCGTGGCCCGCGACGTCTGCGTCTCGGAGATCGGCAAGAAGCCCGAGGTGACGGTGCTCATCAGCCGCCTGATGGCGGAATGAGCACGGCCTTCATGCGGCCTTAACCCTGACATGATGTCTGTCGTCGTGGGCGCACGCGGGTGCGCGTCGCGACGAGGGACGACACCATGTCGATGATTGGAACGGAACCCGGGGCTGCCGAACCCGACGCGGCCCGGCCGCGCCGCTATGCGCCCGACCTGGCGGGTGAACTGCGCGTGGGCGAGGGCGCATACCCCTGCCTCGTGACCGAACTTTGCGCGGCGGGCGCCCGGGTGGAGGTCGCTCTGCATATCGCGGATCGGGCGCTCGGGCCGGATCTCGTGCTCGTCATCCCGAGCCTTGGCCAGTACAAGGCCCGCCGCGGCTGGCGCGACGGTGTGGAGGCCGCCTACCTGTTCGACCTGAGCGATTACAGCATGCGTGCGCTCGATGCACTGATGCGGGACCGGTTCACCGCCTGACGGATGCCGCCGCGACGCGGGCGCGTGCCATACGTCAGGCCGCGTTGCCCTCGCTTTCGGACGCCTCGGTGTCGGAGGCCTCCGCCTCACCCGCGGGCTCGGCGCTGTCGGGCTGTGTGTTCGCATCCGCGGTCGCTTCGGCCTCGACGGCCTTCTTCGCGCGCGCCCGACGGCGCTTGGGTTTCGGCGTCTCGGTCCCGGTCTCGGCCTGGCCAGCGGCGGGCGCACCGGCCATCGCGTCGTCGTCAACCGCCGCTGCGCGATCGGTGTCTTCGTCCAGGTCCGTGTCGGTGTCCACGTCCGTATCGTCCCGCGGCGGGCCGCCACGACGCTCGTCGAAACTCATGGCGATGAAGCCCGGCAGGTGATCGCCCATGCCCACCGTCTTGTCGCCGTCACGGCCCCGGTCGCCCGAGCGCCCCCCGCGTTCGCGGCGCGGCTTGCGCTCGGCGCTGCCCTCATCCGCGGCCGGTTCCTCGCGCCGGCGGCGGCCGCGCCTGGGTGCCGTCTCGCTCTCGGGCGCGGTCCCGGTTTCGGTATCGGTCTTGGGGGGCTCTTCCTTCGGGGTCTCGTCGGCCGCCTTGCTGCGCGATCCGCGCCGGGGCTTGTCGTCCGGCGACCACGGTGCCTCTGCCCGCGGGATCGTGGTTTCGATCAGGCTTTCGATCGCGCCCAGGTACTTTCCGTCGGACGGCACGGCGAGAGAGATCGCCACGCCCTTGCGGCCCGCGCGCCCCGTCCGTCCGATCCGGTGCACGTAATCCTCCGCGTGGGAGGGCACGTCGTAATTGAACACGTGGCTCACCGCCGGGATGTCGAGCCCGCGTGCCGCCACGTCCGAGGCCACGAGGAACCGGATCGTTCCGGCGCGGAACCCGTCGAGCGTGCGCGTGCGGTGCGACTGGTCCAGGTCGCCATGAATCGCCTCGGCGTTCAGCCCGTGTTTCTTCAGGGATTTCGCGACGATATCCACGTCCACCTTGCGGTTGCAGAAGATGATCGCGTTGGTGCAGGCCTCGCCCTCCGCGGCGATCGCGGCGCGCAGCATCTCGCGCTTCTGCTTGGCGGCCATGTCGCGGCGGGTGGGCGTGAACTCGATCAGCCGCTGCTCGATCGTGTCCGAGGCCGTGGCCTGGCGCGCCACCTCGATGCGTTCGGGGTTCGACAGGAAGGTGTTGGTGATCCGCTCGATCTCGGGCGCCATGGTGGCCGAG
>CAZGHJ010000187.1:2545-6000 GCA_964525355.1 uncultured Roseicyclus sp. | reverse complement strand
AAACGGGTCTTGCCCCCGTGGGCGAAACCTCGCTGACGGGGGGCGATCCTGCGACGCGGGCAGGACCGGAAGGCTGGCGCTTTCCGGTATCTGTCGGGCCGCATACGCAGGCGGGCCCCGCGAGTCAAGCCTCGGGCCGTCCCGCGCGGCGCCTCAGCGGCAGTTCACCCGCAGGTCCGACACGTCGCCCGCCAGCATGTCGCGCCCTTCCGGCGCCTGGAGCGAGAACGTCCGCCGCAGGTTCAGCCTGTCCCACTCCGTCTGCGCGGTGGGCGGTTCGGCCTCGGGGCGCGTGCCCGGCCGCCCGAACAGCGTCAGCATCATCGGCCCCGCGAACTCCACCCCGGCCACGCTGAGCCCGCGCACGTCGTTGGCGTAAACGCCCACCAGGTCGGCCGCGCTGCCGCCCGAGGTGACGATCAGCGTCCAGATCGCCCCCGAAATGCGCCCGTCCAGCCGCATCTCGCCCGTGGCCAGATGCGCCGTCGTGCCCCCCTCCTGCCGCACCCGGCCGCCCAGCGTCGTGAAGCTGGCCCGCCCCTCCAGCACCGTGCCCGGCGGATAGCTGGCCACGCCATTGGTCACGGTGACGGCGAAGCGCAGGTCGCAGCTCTGCGCGGCGACGGGCAGGCTGGCCAGCAGCCAGAGCAGAAGGACGAGACGCAGGGGCGGCACCATGGGCGCGAAGCTAGCAGAGGCGCCGGGCGACGCAAACGGCCCTCGCCTCGCGCCTGTTCAAGACCACCGCAAGGTCTTGTCGGCAAGATGCCGGACGACGCCGGACCACGCGCGCCCCGAACCCGTGCCCCGAAAGGCCGGAAAACGGGCGTTTCGCTCGACAGCTCTGCGCGCAGATGCACAAATGCCATCGTGACACGTCAAGCCGCCGCGCGAGGCTTGCATGGCCGTCTCCGGCGGGCAAGGCTCGGACGGGCCAGGGCGCGGGCCGGGGCATGGCGCGGATCGGCGCGGCGGGGGAGGAGAGATGGACAACTGGGACGAGATCCGCACCGCGTTTCAGGTGGCGCGGCTGGGAACGGTGTCGGGGGCGGCCGAGGTGCTCGGCGTCCACCACGCGACGGTGATCCGCCATATCGACGCGCTGGAGCGGCAACTGGGCGCGAAGCTGTTCCAGCGCCACGCGCGCGGCTACACCGCGACCGAGGCGGGGCAGGATCTGCTGTCGGTGGCCGCGGTGGCCGACGACCAGTTCACGCAGCTCGCCGGCCGCATCCGCGGGCGCGGCGACGAGGTCACGGGCGATCTTCTCGTCACGTCGCTGGGCGATCTCTCGCCGCTTCTGGTGCCCTCCATCGCCGCCTTCCAGGCGCGGCACCCGGACCTGCACGTGCGCCTGATCTCGGACGCGCGCCTGTTCCGGCTGGAATATGGCGAGGCGCATGTGGCGATCCGCGCGGGCAAGCTGCCCGATCAGCCCGACAACGTGGTCCAGCCCTTCTTCAACCTCACCTTGCGCCTCGTGGCGAGCCGGGCCTACGTGGACGCCCACGGCCCCCTGACCGACGCGACGCTCGAGTCCCACCGCTTCGTGGGCCCGAACGAGGAAACGCCCCGCGCGCCCTATGACCGCTGGCTGCTGGAGACCGTGCCCGAGCGCAACATCGTCTTCCGCGCCTCGGACATGTCCGCGGTCAAGGAGGCGGTGATCGCCGGGATCGGCATCGGCTTCGTCGCCGGCTGGGACGGCAACCGCACCGAGGATCTGGTGGACATGCTGCCGCCGCTCGAGGAATGGTCGGCGAAGATCTGGCTCGTCACCCACATGGACCTGCACCGCACCGCCAAGGTCCAGAGCTTCCTGCGCCACCTCAAGGAAGAGGTGACATCCTGGCCGGTCTCGCGCCCGGGTGAGGCTTGAGCGACGCCGCGCGCAGGCAGGCCGGGCGTCCGGGCGACCGGCCGGGCGAGGCGGGGCGCGGGCATCTGGCCATGCTGCTGTTCTCGGCGCTGGTCGCGGGCAGTTTCTCGCTGGGCGGGCAGATCGCCAACGAGATCGACCCCGCCGCGCTCAACGCGGTGCGCTTCGTGATCGCGGCGGCGGCGGTCTACGCGCTGGTGCGCCTGCGCGGGGGCGTGCCGCGCGCCGCCCTCGCCGCGCCGTGGCGCTATCTCGTGCTCGGCGGGCTTTTCGCGCTCTATTTCGTGACCATGTTCGAGGGGCTGAAAACCGCGCCGCCGGTCTCCTCGGCCGCGGTCTTCACGCTGACCCCTGTCATGAGCGCGATCTTCGGCCTGATCCTCCTGCGGCAGGTGATCAGCCCGCGCATCGCGCTGGCGCTGGCGCTGGGCGCGCTCGGGGCCGTCTGGGTCATCTTTCGCGCCGACATCGCCGCGATCCTCGCCTTCGAGGTCGGCCCGGGCGAGGCGATCTTTTTCTGGGGCTGCATGGCCCACGCCTTCTACACGCCGCTGGTGCGGGTGCTGAACCGGGGCGAACCGATCCTCGTCTTCACCTGCCTGACGCTCGCGGGCTGCGCGGCGATCCTGCTGGTCTGGGGCGCGCCCCGCATCGCCGCGACAGACTGGGGCGGCTTGCGCCCGCTGGTCTGGATCACGCTGATCTACGTGGCGCTGATCGCCAGTTCGACGACCGTCTTCCTCGTGCAATACGCCTCTATGCGCCTGCCCTCGTCCAAGGTCATGGCCTATACCTACCTGACGCCCACATGGGTGCTGATCTGGGAACTGGGCCTCGGACAACCCGTGCCGCCGGCGCTGGTGCTGCTCGGCGTCGCGCTCAGCGTGGGGGCGCTGGCGCTTCTCTTGCGGGAATGAGGGCGGCGGCGCGGGCGCGGGGGACGTGCGCGAAGATGTAGACGGGATGTGCGTGAGTTGTACGTGGTTTGTACGTCGGGTTTTCGCGACGTTTCAGCCCGGCGGCGTCTCCGGCCCGCCGCCGAACTCGCGCTCGAGGAAGGCCTCGAACGCGTCGAGGTTCACCGGCTCGAACTGCCCGAAACCCTGCATCCAGACCGAGGCGGCCCTGAGCGCGTCGGGCTCCAGCTTGCACCATTTCACCCGCCCGCGCTTCTCCTGGCTGATGAGCCCCGCACCGGCGAGGATGCCGAGGTGCTTCGAGATCGCTGCAAGCGACATCTCGAAGGGCTCGGCCACGTCGGTGACGGCCATGTCGTCCTCCAGCAGCATCGACAGGATCGCCCGCCGCGTGGGGTCGGCCAGGGCGGAAAACACCGTGTCGAGGGCAGGCTCGGAAGGCAGGGTCATGGCCCCGCTCTGCCGCAGCCCGGCCGTATCGTCAACCGGACGGTTGAATATGCAATTTCGCCAGTCCCGGCCACACCGGCCGGTCGGGCGATTTTAGTCGCCTGAAATACAACAATCAAAACAATGGCTTGTAATGATGCCGCTCTGCGGCAACCTGCGTTGACTCGGCCGCGTCCTGCGCCTAGCTTCCCGCCAACTTCCATGGGGGT
>CAZGHJ010000187.1:0-2445 GCA_964525355.1 uncultured Roseicyclus sp. | reverse complement strand
GCCGGGGTGAAGACGATGATCCGCTCCGCCGAGGAGGTGCAGCGGAAGGCGGATGCGGCGGACGCGGCCGGCGACACGCCCGGACGCGACGATGAGAAGGGGACCTGAGGTTTGGCGAACGAGAGCACGAACTCCTCCGAGACGACGAAACCCGGCAATGGCCGCATCGTCGCCTATGGCCTGATCGCGCTGGCGGTCCTGCTGTACATCGTGGGCCTAAGCGACAGCTACGAAAGCGCCCTGTCGATCCGGCCGATGGAGCAGTTCGAGGTCTCGCCGCTGTTCGGGGACGGGCCGGTGCGCTGGTACACGCCGACGAACGCGACGCTGTGGATGGCGCTGGCCGTCCTGTCGATCGCGGCGCTGATGGTGACGGGCACGGGCGGGCGCGCGGTGATCCCGAACCGCAGCCAGTCCATGGCGGAGCTTGCCTACGGCTTCATCCGCAAGATGGTCGAGGACGTGGCGGGCAAGGACGCGCTGCCCTATTTCCCCTACATCTTCACGGCTTTCCTCTTCATCCTCTTCGCGAATTTCCTCGCGCTGATCCCCACCAGCTTCAGCCCCACCTCGCATATCGCCGTGACGGTGATCCTGGCGCTGACCGTCTTCATCTCGGTCACGGTGCTGGGCTTCGTGAAGAACGGTGCCGGGTTCCTGAGCCTTTTCTGGGTCTCGTCGGCGCCGCTCATCCTGCGCCCGATCCTCGCGGTGATCGAACTGATTTCGTATTTCGTGCGCCCCGTCAGCCATTCTGTGCGTCTGGCCGGCGCGGTCATGGCCGGTCACGCGGTCCTGAAGGTCTTCGCGGGCTTCGCCGGCGTCATGGGTGCCGCCTCGGTGGCGCCGATCTTCGGCGTGATCGCGATCTACGGGCTCGAGGTTCTGGTGGCCGCGATCCAGGCCTACGTCTTCACAATTCTCACCTGCGTCTATCTCAAGGACGCGCTGCATCCGCATCACTGACGGGCATGGCGGGACAAGTCCCGCCCTACACCCGGTTCACACGACTTCACAGGCTTCCAACGTAAGGAGACAGGAACATGGAAGGCAATATCGCAGAAATGGGTCAGTTCATCGGCGCCGGCATCGCGGGCCTTGGCGCCGGCCTCGCGGCACTCGGTGTCGGCAACGTGGCGGGCAACTTCCTTGCCGGCGCGCTGCGCAACCCCTCGGCGGCGGCCAGCCAGACCGCGACCCTCTTCATCGGCATCGCGTTCGCGGAAGCGCTGGGCATCTTCGCCTTCCTCACCGCGCTGCTGCTGATGTTCGCCGTCTGAGCGAGCCCTCGGAAGACCATCCTTACGTTCGGGGCCCGTACCTGTCTTGCGCATGACGGGCCCCGGTGTAACACGGGTTCAGGAGGACGCCCCCTTGGCAGACACCGCCACAACCGAGGCCGCATCCGGCGCCGCAGCGGCGGCCACCCCGGGCATGCCTCAACTCGATTTCTCGACCTTCCCGAACCAGATCTTCTGGCTCGTGGTCACGCTTGTCGCGATCTACTTCATCCTCACCAAGGTGGGTCTGCCGCGGATCGCCGCCGTTCTGGCCGAGCGCCAGGGCACGCTGACCAACGATCTGGCCGCGGCGGAGGATCTCAAGCGCCAGGCCGTCGAGGCGGAAGAGGCCTATAACAAGGCACTTGCCGATGCCCGCGCCGAGGCGCAGCGCATCGCCGAGGAAACGCGTGCCGAGATCCAGGCGAACCTCGCCGAGGCCACCGCCAAGGCCGACGAGCAGATCTCGGCCAAGACCGCCGAAAGCGAGGGGCGGATCGCCGAGATCCAGGCCGGCGCCACCCAGTCGGTCGAAGACGTCGCCCGCGACGTGGCCGGGGACGTGGTCGCCGCCATCCTGCCCGGCCAGTCGGTCGATTCAGATGCGGTCGCGACGGCCGTGGCCGCACGGATGAAAGGGTAAGCCCATGCGCTGGATCATCGCGCCCATCGCAGCCGTCGCCGCCCTGCCGCTGCACGCGGCCGACGGATATACGCCCGGCTATGACTTCACGTCGCTCTTCAACACCGATTTCGTGGTGCTGATCGGCTTCCTGCTGTTCCTTGCCATCCTGTTCTACTTCAACGTGCCGAGCCTCCTCGGCGGTCTTCTCGACAAGCGGGCCGAGGGCATCAAGGCCGAGCTCGACGAGGCGCGTGCCCTTCGCGAGGAGGCGCAGACGCTTCTGGCTTCCTTCGAACGCAAGCAGCGCGAGGTCGCGGAGCAATCCGAACGGATCGTGTCGCAGGCCCGTGCCGATGCCGAGGCCGCCGCCGAGACCGCCAAGGCCGATCTCGAGCGGTCCATCGCCCGGCGTCTCGCCGCTGCGGAGGACCAGATCGCCAGCGCCGAGGCAAAGGCCGTGCGTGCGGTTCGGAACCGCGCCGTGGAGGTCGCCGTTGCCGCCGCGGGGGAACTTATCGCGGCCCGCATGGGGGCCTCCGA
>CAZGHJ010000186.1:0-6023 GCA_964525355.1 uncultured Roseicyclus sp. | reverse complement strand
ACCGCGTGGACCTCGTCGAGATAGGTGAGCGCGCCGAATTCGTCGGCCACGTCGCAGATTTCGGCAATGGGGCCGAAATCGCCGTCCATCGAGTAGATCGATTCGAAGGCGATGAGCTTCGGCGCGTCCGGGTCGTCGGCGGCCATGAGTTCGCGCAGATGGGCGACGTCGTTGTGCCGGAACACGCGCTTCTGCCCGCCATTGCGGCGGATGCCCTCGATCATCGAGGCGTGATTCAGCGCATCGGAATAGATGATGAGCCCGGGAAACAGCTTGGGCAGCGTCGACAGCGTCGCGTCGTTCGCGATGTAGGCCGAGGTGAAGACCAGCGCCGCCTCCTTGCCGTGCAGGTCGGCAAGCTCCGCCTCGAGCGCCTTGTGATAGACCGTCGTGCCCGAGATGTTGCGCGTCCCGCCCGAGCCCGCGCCCGTGGCGTCCAGCGCCTCGTGCATCGCGTTCAGGACGACCGGATGCTGACCCATCCCGAGATAGTCGTTGCCGCACCAGACCGTGATGTCCTGCGTCGTGCCGTCGGGCCTGGTCCAGACCGCGTGGGGAAACTGCCCCTTCTTGCGCTCGATGTCGATGAAGGTGCGATAACGGCCCTCGTCGTGGAGGCGGTCGATGGCGGCGTCGAGCGCGCGGTCGTAATTCACTGGCTGTCTCCCTTCCCCCGGCCTCGGGACGTTGCTCCCCCGGCCGGTCAAGACGCTTGCGTATTCCCTTTTTCCGCCGGCTGCATGGCTGCGCCCGGTGGTCTCTCTTCCGGTTCACCGGACATAGGCGCCGAGGCCCCGTTCGGCCAAGGTACAAATTGCCGCGAGCCGGACATTGACCGAGGTCAAGTCGCGCCTCAGCCCTCGACCACCGCGACGCAGTCGGGCGCGCCGCAGGCGGCGACGGCCTCGGCCCGGCCGGACCCCAGGCCCCACTGCCCGGTCGCCGGCGAGATCGCGAAGGCGCGCGCCCGGCGCGGCATGGCGCGGTAGGCGTCGTTCAGCGCCGCCGTCGCCTGCGCCGAAAGCTGCAGCGGCCGCCCCGGCTCCCAGCCCTGGGGACGGATGACCAGACCGACGATGCAGGGCCGGCCCTCACCGTCCCGGTTCGCCTCGCAGGCGGCCATCGCGGCGGCGCGCGCGTTCGCCTCGTCGTGGTAATTGGCCGCGAGCGCCGTCACCTCCGAGGCGAGGCCCGCATCGGGCGCCAGCGCCAGCGCGGCGTAATAGGGCTGCGGCTGGATGGTGTTGATCGCGTCGAGCGTGGCGGCGTCGTCGGGGTCGAGCGCGGGGTCGGCGCTGACCTCCCATTCGACCGCGCCATCCTCGGCGAAAAGAAAGCCGCGCGCCTCGCGCAGGTTCGGAAGCTCCTGCGCCAGCGCGGGCCCGGCGGCCAGCGCAAGCAGCAGCGCGGCGAATGTCGTCCTCGATGTCACCATGATCCCTGCCGTCGAAATCTGCGTCGTGATGTGCGTCGGAGGTCGAGATATCGCCCGACCCCGGCTTCGGCAAGGCCGGGGGCGATCACGATGCCGGGGCCGCGGGCGCGCGCACCGGCCCGTTCCAGAAGCGCACCATCATCAGAACGCCGGCCAGGACCAGCCCGACGACGAGGCCCCACCAGATGCCCAGCGCGCCGAAGCCCATCGGAAACCCCAGGACATAGGCGCAGGGCATTCCCACCAGCCAGTAGCTGAACACCGCGTGGATCATGGGCACCCGCGTGTCCTGCACCCCGCGCAGCAGGCCCAGCGCCATGACCTGCGCCGCATCGGCAAGCTGGAAGAAGGCCGCGACGATCAGCAGTTGCGCGCCCAGCGCGATGATCACGGCCCGGAGCGGGTCGGCCGGGTCCACGAAGAGACCGACGAGCCCCTCGCGAAACCCGATCAGAAGCGCGACGGTGAGCGCCACCATGACCGCCGAGAGGCCCAGCGCCGCCAGGGCGGCAAGCCGCAGCGCCTCGCGGTCCCGCCGGCCCCAGGCGCGCCCCGCGCGCACCGTCGCGGCCGAGGACAGGCCCAGATGGACCATGAAGGTGACCGAGATGATCTGAAGCGCGATGCCATGGGCGGCCAGTTCCATCGTGCCGATCCAGCCCATCATCACCATCGTGCCGACGAAAAGCCCGCTTTCGGCCAGAAGCGTCAGCCCGATGGGCCAGCCCAGCCGGAAGACCGCGGCGAAGACGGGCCAGTCGGGCCGCCAGAAGCGCGCGAAGAGCGTGTAGTCGGCAAGCCCGCGCGCGCGGGCGGCGAAAACGGCGAGAACCCCGAGGATAAGGGAATGCGTCCCGAGCGAGGCGATGGCCGCGCCCGTGATGCCCAGCTCCGGCGCGCCGAGGTTGCCGAAGATCAGCACCCAGTTGAGACACGCGTTCAGCGCCGCGCCCCCGAGCCAGGCCCAGAGCACGATGCGCGGCCGCTCCAGCGCCGAGAGATGCGAGCGCAGCACGATCCCGAGCACCGCCGGCAGGATGCCGAGCCCGGCGATCCTGAGATAGCTCTGCGCGTCCGCGGCCACCTGCGGCGTCTGGCCCAGCGCCAGGAGGATCGCGCCGGAAAACCAGAAGACCGGCAGCACGGCGAGGCTGAACAGGATGCCGAGCCAGAGGCCCATCCGCGTCACGCGCCGGACCTCGGCCGCGTCGTCGTTGCTCGAGGCCGCGGCCGCAAGCGGCATGACCGCAAGGCCGAACCCCATGCCCACGATCAGGATCACGTGGAAATAGGAGCCGCCGAGCGCCACGGCGGCCAGTTCCGCCACGCCGTACCAGCCCATCATGACCGTGTCGGTCAGCGTGATCAGCGTCTGCGCCAGTTGCCCGCCGATCAGCGGGCCGCCGATGACGAGCGTGGCGCGGATATGCTGGGTGAGCGTCATGGACCGGGCTTTAGTGCCGGGGCCCGCCCGCGACAAGTCCGGCCATTCCGGCGCGGGTCACAGGGTGGCCAGCGCCAGCCGTCCCGCGACCCAGGCGATCGTGAGACCGATGCCAAGCTCGGCCAAGGGTTGCACCCGCGCCATGCGCGCCGCGCCGCCCGTCAACCCGGACAGGACGCCCGCCCGCAGCCCCACCGCCGCCAACGCGACCGCCACCGTCACCGACGCGGTGCCGAGCGCCATCGCCAGCGTGCCCGCCACGCCCCAGGCGAAGACGCCCAGTTGCGCCGTCAGCACCAGCAGGAAGAGCGCCCCGGTACAGGGCCGGAGCGCCACCGCCGCCACCAGCGCGGCCAGTTCCCGGGCCGAGGTCGCCGCGGCGATGGCCTCGGGCGGGGGCGCATGGGCATGGCCGCAGGCCGATCCGTGGCTGTGGCCCGCACCGGACGGATCCCGGCGCAGGCCGCGCAGCCCGCGCAGGGCCAGCCAGAGCCCGATCGCCGCCATGGCCGCGAAACCCAGAGGCTGGAGCAGCCGTTCCGCCATGTCCGTCATCGCCGCGCGTCCAAGCCCGAGCACCCAGAGACCGCTCGCCACCAGCGCGATGGCGGTCGCGCCCTGCGCGAGGCTCGCCAGAAGCGCCACGACCGACAGCCGCAGGGGCCCCACCGCGCGGGCCGCGCCATAGCCGCCGATCAGAAGCTTGCCGTGCCCCGGCCCGGCCGCGTGGAAGAGCCCGTAGGCGAAGCACAGGCCCAGCAGCGTCAGGACCGCCGCAGGCTCGCCCGCGCGGAGCGCCCGGAGCGCCGTGGCCATGCCCTCCTGCGCCGCGCGCTGGCCCTCGGCGGCCCAGTCCAGAACCGCGCGCTCGAGGCCGCCGCCCCAGTACATCCACGCCGCCAGAAGCGCGCCGAAGATGGCCAGACCACTCAGCGCGCGCATGCGAAGACCAGCGTATCGGCGAAGAGCGCGCCCACGCGCGGAAACGCCTCTTCGGCCGCCTCCGCGCCGCCGGCCGCGCGAAGGGCGGCGTCGAGGGCGGCGTTGGCCGCGTCGAGATCGGCGCGCCGCGTCTCGGGCACGCAGTCGCTGCCCGCGACGCCCGAGGGCAGCACCGCGTCGAAGGCGATGTAGAAGGCGGGGTCGTAGACCTGCGCCGACAGCGGCTGCGGCCCGCCGGGATCGCCCGTCACCGGACGCCGGTGCACGCTTTCAAGTTGCCCGGTGTCGAGCAGCCTCAGCGACACCGGCGCGGGCGCGCCCAGGCTCAGGGGCGCCGTGCCGCGCCGCAGGGTCAGGCCGCCCTCGAACCCGCTGTTCCATTGCAGGTCGAAGCCCAGCGTCGCGCTGACCTCGGCCTCCGTCAGGCTGCCGTCGAAATCCTGGTCGAGCGCGAAATCCTGAAGCAGCACCAGGGTGTAGAACGCGTCGTAGCGCCAGGTGACCTCGACCGCGGTCACGGTGCCGTCGGCGCCGGTCTCGAGGGTCAGGCCGGCATCGATGAAGACATGGGGATGGGCCGAGACAGCCGGTGCCGCGCCCAGCACCAGGGCGAAGGCCCGGGCGGCGGCAAGCCCCGACCGCCGCGCCGGCCCGGACGCACGGCCGCCGCGCCCGGCCGGGGCGCGGGAGAACAGGCGGCGCAGGGGGGATCGCGGCATGGGTCGCAGGGTCTCCGGGGCGGCGGTTTGATCGTTGGGCGCGGCGCCATTGGAAGGGCGTTCCCTCCGCTCTGCGGGGCCGCACCCGTTCACGGCACCGGGCCGGTCTGTTTCCGGTTCGGCCGGTAGTCGGCCATATTCCTGCCCCATATCTCGCGCAGAGTGAAGAAGCGGAATTTCACGAAAGAGATATCCCGAGCATGCCTCATCTCGTCGACTACCTGAAAAACGAAAGCGGCGCCATCTCGGTGGACTACACCGTGCTCAGCGCGGCCGCCGTCAGCGTGGCGATCGCGGCGACGGGTGTGCTCGTCGTCGGCATCGACACCCTGACGGGGCGGGTCGACGCGGAGTTGCGCGAACGCCAGCTCAACGACGAGTTCATCGGCTTTTCCTCGGCCCATTTCAACCCGCTCTACGAGGCGGGCGTGCTGTCGGAGGCGCAGGCGCAGACGGTCTGGACCGTCGCCGACAGCAAGATGAACCAGGACCTGATCGACCAGCTTGTGGCGGGGATCAACAAGATCGAGGACGGCACGATCACGCCCGAGGAACTCCCCGATCTCTTCGCCGCGGCCTCGGTCGCCTACCAGCGCAACATCGTCGACGACTCGGTGCTGGAATTCTACTTCGGCTTCGACGACGGCGTCGCTGACGGGTACATCCCACCCTCGGACGTGGCCTGCACCGACAGCACCTATTGCTGAGCCGCCCGGCGCGGCGCATCCGCCGACCGGCCGCCCGGGCCATCTTCCCCCCGCGCCTTGCGCCTCGCGCCTCAGCCCTGCGCGCGCCGCGTCTCGGGGTGCAGCGCGGCACCCAGGATGTGGTCGGAGCGGTGGATCACATGGCCCGCCTCGCCCACGATCAGCGGGTCGGGCGCCTTGACCAGGCGATGGTCCTTGTCGGGATAGTCGATGCTGGCGAGGAAGTGCAGCATGCAGTTCAGCCGCGCGCGTTTCTTGTCGTCGGACTTGATCACCGTCCAGGGCGCGTCGGCGGTATCGGTGTAGAAGAACATCGCCTCCTTGGCCTCGGTATAGTCATCCCACTTGTCGAGACTGGCGAGGTCGACGGGGCTCAGCTTCCAGCGCTTGAGCGGATCGGTCTCGCGGGCCTTGAAGCGCCGCCGCTGTTCCGCGCGGGTGACCGAGAACCAGTACTTGAACAGCCGGATGCCCGAGCGCACCAGCATCCGTTCGAATTCGGGCGTCTGGCGCATGAACTCGAGGTAGTCGTTCGGCTCGCAGAAGCCCATCACCCGCTCGACGCCGGCGCGGTTGTACCAGGACCGGTCATAGAGCACGATCTCGCCCGCCGTCGGCAGGTGGGCCACGTAGCGTTGGAAATACCACTGGCCGCGTTCCTCGTCGGTGGGCTTGTTCAGCGCCACGACGCGGGCCTCGCGCGGGTTGAGGTGCTCCATGAAGCGCTTGATCGTGCCGCCCTTGCCGGCCGCGTCGCGCCCCTCGAAGAGCATCAC
>CAZGHJ010000185.1:0-6047 GCA_964525355.1 uncultured Roseicyclus sp. | reverse complement strand
CACCTCTTCGACGTGCAGATCGACGGCCAGCCCCCCATCGGCGAGAGCAAGCGCTTCGCCCCGGGCGGGGCGCTCACCCTCCTCGACACGCCCTGGGGGCCCTGGGGCCTGACCATCTGCTACGACCTGCGCTTTCCTCACGTCTACCGCCGCTACGGTCAGGAGGGGGCTGCGCTCATCTTCATCCCCTCGGCCTTCACCGTGCCCACCGGCCGCGCCCATTGGGAGGTGCTGATCCGCGCCCGCGCCATCGAGTCCGGCGCCTTCGTCCTCGCGAGCGCCCAGTCGGGCCACCATGCCGACGGCCGCGAGACCTGGGGCCACGCGCTCGCCGTCGATCCCTGGGGCACGGTCCTCGCCGACCTCGGCCGCGCCGCGCCCGCGCTCTGCGTCACCGAGCTCGACCTCGCCCGTGTCGCCGCCGCCCGCCGCCAGATCCCCGCCCTGCAGACGGGTCGCGAGGTTCCCCTCCGCCGCCTGTGACGACAGTGCCCGAACGCGTCCCTTCACCTCTTCTTCTTGTTCCAAATACGGCTGGGGAGCGCGAGGGGGCAGCGCCCCCTCGCCTGCGCCACACAAGGCCCCCTTACAGCGTCTTGAGATACTCGATCAGCGCCGCGCGCGCGTCCTCGCTCAGATCCGCGCCATAGCGATGCCCGCCATTGCCGTAGCCGTGGCGCGTCGTGTCGTAGATCCGGGCCCGCGCCTCCGGGTCGTCCTCCGCCTCCTGCCCGGCCACCAGTGCCTCGGACCGCCAGCCCATCACACCCTCGTCATAGTCCCGCGGCAGGACATGGCGCCAGTAGCGCGGCCGCGTCTGGGGCGACAGCAAAGCCGCCATCGACGGCACCGACCCGTTGTGCAGGTAGGGCGCCGTGGCCCAGACCCCGTCGAGCGGCGGCGCGATGTAGCCCGGCGCCGGCGCCGCGCTCTCGGCGTCGCCATAGGGCGAGCGGGCGATCCACTCGTAGAACCGGTCGCGCGAGCCGTCGGTCGCCGCCGTCGCATAGGCCGGATCGGTCCCGATCTCGCCAAGCGGCACCACGAGGTCGGGATAGTCCACGCCTGCGCCGCCATGGCATTCGGCACAGCCCGACGCGTAAATCGCGGCCCCCCGCGCGGCGAGGCTCTCATCGATCGCGAACGGATATGCGGGCGCCTCGATCGAGGCGATATAGGCCCGGATGTCGTCGGCATAGGCGTCGACCGCCTCGAACTCCGCCAGGTCGTCGACGCAGAGCATCGAGGCAAGCAGCATGAAGGTCGAATGATCCCCCCGCCCGATGGTCGTGTAGAACATCGCGTTCTTCTCGCGCATGTTCCACCACGGCGGCACGCTGATCGGCAGCGGCTCCACGGGTGGCGGCTCGATCAGCGGCTCCGCGGACCAGGCCAGCGTCTCGGGATCGCGATGCGCCATCAGCGCCCAGGTCAGGTTCGTGGCCGGGTTCACCCCCACCGTCGCCGTCTGGATATAGGGCGCGATCCCGTCCACGCGGTCGGTCCAATGGGCCCATTCCTCGGTCTCGGCCGCGCCCCGCACGAAGGTGCCCGCCTGCAGCGCGAAGCGGCCGGGATCCTGGGTGAAATCGGCGAACTCGTTGCCAAGGCCCACGATCAATTCGCCCTCGATCTCGGCGGCGTGGCAGGTCAGGCAGTTCGATGTGACCACCGTGACCCCGCGCTCGGTCTCGTGGGCGGTGAAGGCATAGGGCAGGCTGTCGTTCAGCCCCTGGCGCCCGGGCAGCAGGCCCTCGGTCCCGGTTTCCGGCACCGCGCGGCGGAACGCCTCCAGCGGGATGCCGCAGGAGACATAAGGCGCGTTCACCAGCGCGCGGTAGCCGGCCTCCGGGTCGCCCGCGCGCTGTTCGGTCGGCGGCACAGGCCCGGTCTCGGAGCGGTAGAGGGGCCCGGCCTCATCCTTGCAGGCGGCCAGAAGCATCAGGGCGAGCAGGGCCAAGGCGCGGGTTTTCATGGCGTGAGCTCCGGCGACAGAAGGAGCGTTCCGGTCCCGCTGACGGGCTCGCCCGCGCGGGTGCCCTCGACGCGAAGAGCGGCATGGCGGACCGGCGCCGCGAAATCGCGCAGTCCGCCGCCGGGCAGTTCGGTCGCCCGAAGGGCAAGACCGGGCGCGCGCACGGTCCAGACGCCCGGCACGTCGCCCTCCGTCCAGGTCGCCTCCGCGGCCAGGGCCGTGCCGGCCCCCCCCGCATCGACGAGGATACCGTCCAGCGTCGCGCCGCCCCGCCCGTCCCGGCGCCGTGTCCGCAGGAGCGACAGGTCCGTTCCGTCATCGAGATGCACGATCATCCGGTCGTAGACGAGCGGCCCGCCCGGCGCCGGCAGATCGCCCCAGAGCCGATCCAGCCAGGCGACACCGCGCAGCTCCGTCTCACCCGGTCCGATCCGCCCCGAGACCTCGAGCCGCGGCAGGGCGAAGCCGCGCGCCGGTCCATCCGTGGCCTCGCCGGGTGCGACGGGCGGCTTCACCGGCGCAAGCGTCAGGTCGAGCAGATGCCCCTCCACCCGGGCCCGGAGCGTCAACGACCCGTCCCCGGCCGCGGTCGGATGTTGCAGCACCCAGTCGTCCAGCCAGACCGTGCCGGATGCCGCATCGGCCCCCGCCGCGCCGACGCCGCGGCTGAGGCGCTCCTCGGCGCGTCCATCAGGCGTGGTCAGCGCGGCCTGGCCGAGCCACGCGGCGCGCGGCGTCCAGGCGTTGCCGGTCTCCGCGGGCTCCGGCGCCACGCTGAACCGCGATAGGGTCAGGATGGCCGAGACGGGCGGCCCGTCTTCGCGCACGAGATGGGCGATCAGGCCCCACGTCTCGGCATTGGCCTCGGGATGGGACGCGTGATCCTCCGGCAGGGACAGCTGCCACGACCCCGAGAGGGGCGGTCCCGCGCGATCTTCGAAGGCCTCGCGCAACGCGCTCAGCGTGGCGGCGGGCGAGCCGGTGTCCGTCGGCGCGTCCCCGCGCGGCCCCGATGCCCCCGGAAAAAGCACCAGCGCGAGCACGGCGATGACGGCGCCAAGGCCGATGATCGCGGTGAGTGGCAGGAGGGTTCGTTTCATGGCGCGCGCCGGGTGCCGATTTGCAAGGGACATCTTATGTCAATGTCGGCGGTCCCGGTAGAAGATCAAGTCGGCCCCAAGGTCGCAGCCCCGCCCGGTGCGCCGGTCATGCCCGACGCGGACCGCGACATGAAGGTTTTGCCTGTGGGGGGCGATGGTGCCCCGTCCCGGGCGTTCCGCATCGTCAGGCCGCACCCGCGCCGCCGGGAGGTTGGCCTGTCGAGGCGGCCGGGGCCTCGGGGGTCCGCCCGATGATACGCGACGCGGCCCGTTCTCGCGGCCCCTCCCCGCGGTCTGTCCCGGTACCACGCGACTTTCCTTTCCGCGCGTCCGTCGGTATCTGCGCACCCACGCGCAATACCGGACCTGTCCAGCATGGCTACAGCACGGCCCGTCATCCGCCGCAAGACGCCTTCCGCACCGCGACCGGCCGGTCCGGGCCCGGATCGCCCTTGAGCGGCGGCCTGCAGACGCGCGCGGCGCTCGCCGGCGCGGCGGCTGCGCTCTCGGCCATGGCGCTGGGCGGTGCCATCGCGCCCTGGGGCTATCCGACCGCCGGAGCGCTTGGACCCTTCGCACGGCTTTTCGACGCGCTGGCCCCGCATCTGCTGGTCCTGGGCGTCGTTCTGGCGGGGTTCGCCGCGGCGCTGGGCCTCAGGCGTGTCGGCCTCGGCCTGATCGTCCTGGCCCTCTCGGCCGGCGCGATCGGCCTGTCCGCCTACCACGCCGTGACCCTGCCGCGCGTCGCGGGCGCGGTGCCGGACCTGCGGGTGCTGTTCTTCAACGCGGAGTACCGAGAGGCCCGAACCGCCGACCGGGTCGTCGACGCCATCCTGCGTGCGGATGCCGATATCGTCATCCTCGCCGAGGCGCAGGAGGTCGTGCCGGCATTGCCCCGGCTGGAGGCGAGCTACGATTTCGTCTCTCCCTGTCCGGCGGCCGCCTGCGAGATCCTCGTCGCTTCGCGGCGCCCGGTGCGGCGCTTCTGGCGGTTGCAGCTGAACCCGGCCTGGCCCGCGCGCTACGCGGTGGCCGAGATCGCGCTGGCCGATGGCGCGGCGTTGTTCGTTTCGGCGGTCCACCTGGTCAAGCCCTGGATGTCGGGGATCGCTGAAAGCGAGATCGCGCGGCTGACGGCGCAATACGACTGGTTCGACGGTCCCGTGGTCGCGGTCGGCGACTACAACATGACGCCCTGGAACCGTCCGATGCGGCACTTGCTTAGGACCACGGGCTTTCGTGCACTGCGCGGCCAGACCGGAACCTGGCCGGCCTCCGCGGGAGCGGCAGGATTTCCGATCGATCAGGTGCTCGTGCGGGACGGTGTGCGGGTGACGGGGATGACGCCGTTCGGGCGCGATCTGACCTCGAACCACCTGGGCTTCGTGGCGGACCTGTCTATCCGGCCGGACCCCGACGGATGACGCCCATCCGTTGGGGGCGCCTGGCGCCCCTTTCAAATTCTAAGGGAGCTTCCCGCGCCGGACCCGAAATCGGTCACAGTGCAGTCAGCTTTCGGCGGCACCTCGTCGGCATTCAATCGAGGTGTTTCCAATGCAGGTTTTCGCAAGCTTATTTCTCGTCATCCCCTTGATCGTCGCCCTGGCCGCGCCCGCCGCCGCCAACTCCGAAACAGTATCGACAAGCGCACCCGTCACGGCGAGCTACGGCGCCCGGACCTCGGATATCCATCTGATCGGAAACGACAATGGCGGCAGCGTCTTCGGCTATGCACGGGCCGTGTCGCGGATGCGCGACCGCAACACGCTGATCGTGTTCGACGGCCGCTGCGCGTCGGCCTGCACACTTTACCTGTCGCTCCAGAACACGCGCACCTGCCTCATGCCGGGGTCGTCCTTCCTGTTTCACAGCGCCTACGGCGCGCGACCGGACGTGAACCGGTTCGCGACCGAATTCATGATGTCCCAATACCCGGCCTGGGTGCAGGCATGGATCCAGCGCAACGGAGGGCTGACCCGCCGCACGATCCGGATGGACTACGCCTATGCGTCCCGCTTCATGCGCACCTGCCGCGTCGCATCGACCTGACCGGCGCCACGAAAACGCCCCGGTCCGCGTGCGACGGGCCGGGTATCATCCAGACGCTGCCGATCCTGGCTCGGCGGATATCGTTTGCGGTGGGCCGGGAGAAGATCCCCGAGCCCTGACACGCGCCGCCCTGCACGCCCCGTCATCTCGGGATGTGCCGGCGCCTCAGTAGGGGTCGTCGCTGATGATCTGGATCCCGTCATCGTCGATTTGGGCGACCGGGTCGCCGCCGAGCAGCGCGAGGATAAGTCCGGTGCATTCCTGCTCGCAGGATCGCCGCATCTCGGGGCTCATCGGCGTGGTGCAGGTTTGCACGTTGGGGCCGTAATTCAGGATCCGGTCCAATTCCGCCGTCAACAGGCCGACATTGTTGCGGTTGTCCCAGATGTAGTCGCATTGGTTCCGGAGGCGATCGATATCGGTCGATAACCCGGTCGCGTCACGGGGAATTTGCGCCATCGGTGTCCCGGCAGGGATCTTTTGCGCCTCGGCGCCCGTCGGCGCGCCCGCAAGGCTCGCGGTCAGCGCAGAGAGGGCCGCAAGCGTCCCGTAAGTCTTTTTCATGTCCTAATGCTCCGCAATCAGGAGTGGATCAACTGCCTCAGGCTCGGCACCAATCACCCCACATTGCCGATGGATCGCTTCTGGCAAGATGCTGCCACTTTTTCAACATCTTTGCCTGAATTCCGCCCAAATTCCCCGGAAACAGTTTTTTGCGCGCCGAAGGCGGAGGCCTTCAACCGCTGAGTGTTCCGGGGGGTGGGCACGCCACGCCGCGTGCCGTCCTGTACAGGGGCGTGGCGCATCTGTCACGGATCGGCCCGCGCGCAGCCCGATTGTTGTGCGCCGTGGACAGCAGCGCCCGAAATCTGTGCTACGTGTCAGGAGGTGCAACACGCGCCGGCGCAACCCGGCAGATCGAA
>CAZGHJ010000184.1:0-6066 GCA_964525355.1 uncultured Roseicyclus sp. | reverse complement strand
TTCAATTTGAGATTCCCAATCATGAGTTCCCCACAATTTGATTGGTTTCATTTCACAGCGCCGCGACCGGGGCGCGCAGAGCATTAACGCGCACTCCGTCACTTAACTGTTCGTTAAGGATAGCACGAAAAAGGCTTCGACCTAAGAAGAAATTGACGGTTGCAACAGTACGCGGAGCGACGTGTGAACCCTTTCATTACAGGGTTTTACGATGCAATCTTTTCACGAGGTGCGAATTTTTCGCTTCCAAAAGGCGCCCCGCGGGTTGTGCGAATCGCGATTCGCACACCCGAGGCGACGGGGAACGCAGGGTGCGGGCGGCGCGGTGACGCCTCCGCCGCCGCGCTCACATCAGCTCTCGCACATCCGTCAGGCGGCCGGTCACCGCGGCGGCGGCGGCCATGGCGGGGCTCATCAGGTGGGTGCGCCCGCCGCGCCCCTGCCGGCCCTCGAAATTCCGGTTCGAGGTCGCGGCGCACCGCTCGCCGGGGGCAAGCTGATCGGGGTTCATGGCAAGGCACATGGAACAGCCCGCCAGCCGCCATTCGAAGCCGGCCTCGCGGAAGATATCGGCCAGCCCCTCCTCCTCGGCCTGGGCGCGCACGAGGCCCGAGCCGGGCACGACCATGGCGCGCAGGCCCTCCTTGATCTTCTTGCCCTTCAGGATCTGGGCCGCGGCGCGCAGATCCTCGATCCGCCCGTTGGTGCAGGAGCCGATGAAGACCGTGTCGATCTCGATGGCGTTCAGCGGCGTGCCGGGCGTCAGCCCCATGTAGTCGAGCGCGCGCTGCGCGGCCGAGACCTTGCCGCCCTGGAAGCTCGCCGGGTCCGGCACGGCGCCCGTGATCGGCAGCACGTCCTCGGGCGAGGTGCCCCAGGTCACGACCGGGGCGATGTCCTCGCCGCGGATGGTCACGACCTTGTCCCAATGGGCGTCGTCGTCGGAGTGCAGCGTCTTCCACCAGGCCATCGCGGCCTCCCATTGCGCGCCCTTCGGCGCATGGGGCCGGCCCTGCACATAGGCGAAGGTCTTCTCGTCGGGCGCGATCAGGCCCGCGCGCGCGCCGCCCTCGATCGCCATGTTGCAGACGGTCATGCGGCCTTCCATGGACAGCGACCGGATCGCCTCGCCGCAATATTCGATCACGTAGCCGGTGCCGCCGGCGGTGCCGGTCACGCCGATCACCGACAGGGTGATGTCCTTGGCGGTCACGCCGGGCGCGAGTTGTCCCGTGATCTCCACCTTCATGTTCTTGGACTTCTTCTGGATCAGCGTCTGGGTGGCCAGCACATGCTCCACCTCCGACGTGCCGATCCCGTGGGCCAGCGCGCCGAAGGCCCCGTGCGTGGCGGTGTGGCTGTCGCCGCAGACCACGGTCATGCCGGGCAGGGTCCAGCCCTGCTCGGGGCCCACGATATGCACGATCCCCTGCCGCACGTCGGTCACGGGGTAGTAATGGATGCCGAAATCCTTCGCGTTGCTGTCGAGGGCGGCGACCTGGATGCGGCTGTCCTCGGTCATGTTCGCGGGGTCTTCGCGGCCCGCGGTCGTGGGCACGTTGTGGTCGGGCACCGCGATCGTCTTGTCGGGCGCGCGCACGCTGCGGCCGGCCAGGCGCAGACCCTCGAAGGCCTGCGGGCTGGTGACCTCGTGCACCAGGTGGCGGTCGATATAGAGCAGGCTCGTGCCGTCCTCGGCCTCGTGCACCAGGTGTGCGTCCCAGATCTTGTCGTAGAGCGTCTTGCCGGTCATGGGGTATCTCGTCTCTCAGCGGATGTTGCGATGGGTCGTGGGCTCAGGCATGCGCAGGCCGCGGTACGGCATGGCGCCGCCCGTGGAAGCGCCAGGGCAGGCGCGCGAGATCCCCGATATCGAACACTCCGGTCATGTCATGCCGCATATAACAACCGCAGGGCCGATGCCAAGCGGGCCTCAGAGGTTGCGCGTGGTCGAGAGCATCTTTTCGTCGAGCACCAGTTCGATCAGGTGCAGCCCGCCCTGCCGCGCCGTCTCGAAGGCGGGGCCGAAGGCGGCCGTCTCCGTGATGCGGTGGCCGGTGCCGCCATAGGCCTGCGCAAGCTGGACGTAGTCGGGATTGAACAGTGCGGTGCCCGAGACGCGGCCGGGATAGTGGTTTTCCTGGTGCATCCGGATCGTGCCGTAGCGGCCGTTATTGGCGATCACCACGATGATGTCCGCACCGTGTTGCCGCGCGGTGGACAGCTCCTGGATGGTCATCTGCAGGCAGCCGTCCCCGGCGAGGCAGACGACCGTCCGCTCCGGGCAGCGCAGCTTGGCGGCGACGGCGGCGGGCAGGCCGTAGCCCATGGAGCCCGAGGTGGGCGCAAGCTGCGTGCCGGGCCGGCGCCAACGGTAGTAGCGGTGGAGAAAGGCCGCGTAGTTGCCCGCACCATTGGTCAGGATCGTGTCGGCGCCGGCGTTCTCGCGCAGCCAGCCGATCACCGCCTCGAGCTTGACCGCGCCGGGGGTTTCGAAGGGCGCCTGCCAGGCCTCGTACTCGGCGCGCGCCTCGGTCGCGCCCCGGTCGGCGCCCTGCGCCTCGGGCAGGTGCCCGAGCAGGCCGTCGAGCACCGCGCCCGGCGACGCCGTCACCGCCAGATGCGCCGGGTAGACGCGGGAAATCCTGTCGGCCTCGGGCGCCACCTCGAGAATGATCGGCGGCGCGCCTCGGTCGAGCGTGGCGAACTCCCGCGTGGTGATGTCGTTCAGCTCCGCCCCCAGCAGCAGCACCACGTCGGCCCGCCCGAGCCGTTCGCCCAGCTTCGGGTTCTGCCCCACGCCCAGATCGCCCGCGTAGTTCGGGTGGTCGTTATCCACGTAATCCTGCCGCCGGAAGGTCACGGCGAGAGGCGCGCCCAGCCGCCGCGCGATTTCTGCGGCTTTCGCGCCCTCCTCGGGCCCCCAGAGCGAACCGCCGGCAAGGATCATCGGCCGTTCGGCGCGCGAAAGCACCTCGGCCATCTCGGCCAGGGTCTGCGCGTCGACACCCCGGCGCGGGGGCGCGGCAAGCGGTGCGTCCGGCACCTCGGCCTCGGCCGACAGCACGTCCTCGGGCAGCGCCAGCACCACCGGGCCCGGCCGTCCGCTTTGCGCCAGATGAAACGCGCGGTCCACGTATTCGGCGATCCGGTCCGTGCGCTCGACCTCGGCCACCCATTTCACCAGCGGCCCGAAGAGTGCGCGGTAATTCACCTCCTGGAACACAGCCCGGTCGCGATGGGCCAGCGGAACCTGGCCCACGAAGACAACCATGGGCGTCGCGTCATGCATCGCCACGTGCAGGCCCGAGCTTGCATTCGTCGCGCCGGGACCGCGCGTCACGAACAGCACGCCGGGCCGCCCGGTCAGCTTCGCGTCGGCCTCGGCCATCATGGCGGCCCCGCCTTCCTGCCGGCAGACGACGTTCTGGATCTCGTGGTCGTAAAGCCCGTCGAGCGCGGCGAGAAAACTCTCCCCCGGCACGGAAAAGACCCGATCCACCCCGTGCCGCGCCAGACGGTCGGCAAGGATTTTTCCGCCATGTCTTGTGGTCACGCCCGCCTCCCGCAATACCTGCCGCGAACGGTAATGCTAGGAGGAAGGCACGATGTCCAGTGGACGGCTCTTGGGGATCTGCGGCTCGCTCAGGGCCGCGTCCTTCAACCGCAAGCTCATGCACGAGGCGCGGCGCGTCTTCGATCCGGCCGAGTTCACCGAGGCCGACCTGCGCCTGCCGCTTTATGATGGCGATCTTGAGGAGGCCGAGGGCATCCCCGCGGCGGTGCAGCGGCTGTCCGACCAGATCGGAGCGGCCGACGCGGTGGTGATCGCGGGGCCCGAATACAACAAGGGACCGTCCGGCGTGCTGAAGAACGCGCTCGACTGGGTCAGCCGCACCGAGGGCAATCCGTGGCGGGACAAGCCCGTCGCGATCCTGTCGGCCACCGCGGGCCGCGCGGGTGGCGAGCGCACGCAATTCGCCCTGCGCCACTTCATGGTGCCGTTCCGCGCCCACGTGCTGCAAGGGCCCGAGGTGCTGGTGGGGCAGGCCTCGGGCGCGTTCGACGAGGACGGACATCTGAACGATGCGCGCGCCGCCGGTCTGCTGGAGGATCTCATGGGACAGTTGCGCAAGGCCGCGGGGCTATAGGCTCGCCTCCGGGCGGAACTCGGGCGGGATGCGGTCGATCCCGTCCACGACGAGATCGGCCAGCATCTCAGCGCAAAGCGGCGCCATGCCGAAGCCGATCTTGAACCCGCCATTGGCTATGAAGGCGCCTGCGCGCACCGGATGACGTCCCAGCATCGGCGCGCGGGACCGCGTGCGCGGGCGCAGGCCGGCCCAGCGTTCGATCACCGCCGCATCCCGCAGCGCCGGGCAGGCCGCCCGCGCCCGCGCGATGACTGCCTCGAGTTGCGCGTCGGTGGCGTGCGGGTCGTCCCAATCCCGCTCGGAGGTCGATCCGACGGCGACGGTCCCGTCCGCATGGGGCACGATGTGCAGCCCGTCGGCGTAAAGCTGCGGCGCGTCGCCAAGGTCGCAGGCCAGCACGGCGGCCTGACCTTTGACGCCCGCCCCGACGATGCGCGCGCCCGACAGGCCGTTGAGTTCCAGTAGCCCCGCAACGCCCGTGGCGTGGATCTCCACGTCGCCCTCGCGGGGGTCCGCTGTCACCTCGGCCCCATGTGCCACCAATGCGCCCGTCAGCGCGGCCAGCGCACGCCGCGGGTGAAGCCGCGCGGTGAGGCTGTCGAAGACGACGAGGCCCGTGGGGCTGTCCACGAGGCCGGCAAACCGCTCGGCAGGCAGCACGCGCCAGTCGTGGCGGCCCTGCCAGTGATCCCGCGCCGTGCTCTCCCGCGTCCGCGCGAGCGCGACCGAAGCGTCGTCGGCCAGCGGCTGGACCCGGCCGCTGCGGGCATAGCTAGGGGCCTGGCCGGAAGCCGTCGCGACCTCGGCCCAGAAGGCTTCCGCCCGCTCGAGGCTTTCGAATTGCAGCGCCTTCTTGGTGTTCCACGCCTCCGGCACATGGGGCGCGAGCGCGCCCACGACACCGCCCGAGGCGCCGGCGCCGATGCCGCCCGGATCGCTCACCGTGACCGAGGCGCCTTTCCGCGCGCAGGCCCAGGCGACCGACAGTCCGAATATGCCCGCGCCGCGCACGACGATCCGCATTGCAAGTCCCGTTCGCTCGGCTAATGGTCTGCCGGTCATGACCGGCCCCCGAGACCTAGATCGCCCTGCGCGCGAAGACCAGCCTCTGGACTGGCGCGGGGCCGTGCCGGTCTCGCGCCGGTTCGAGGACCCGTTCTATTCGCTCGAGGACGGGCTCTCCGAGACGCGGCATGTCTTTCTTGCCGGCAATGGCCTGCCCGGTCGGTTCGTCGACGGGTTCAACATGGCCGAGCTTGGCTTCGGCACCGGGCTGAACGTGGCGGCGGCGCTGCTGGCCTGGCGCGCGGCGGGCGTTCCGGGGCGGCTTCACGTCACCAGTTTCGAGGCCTTCCCCCTGGCCCCCGACGACGCGGCGGAGGCGCTTGCCGCCTTCCCCGAGACCGCGCCCGCGGTGCCGCTGATCCGTGCTGCGCTGGCCGGGGCCGGGCCGGTCGAGGAGGCCGACATCGTGCTGACCCTTGTGCGCGGCGACGCGCGCGAGACCCTGCCGTGCTGGGCCGGGCGCGCCGATGCTTGGTTCCTCGACGGGTTCGCGCCCGCGCGGAACCCGGAACTCTGGGGGGCGGCGCTTCTGGCCGAAGTCGCCCGCCACACGGCGCCACGCGGCACCTGTGCGACCTATTCCGCCGCCGGCGACGTGCGCCGCGCGCTGACTGCCGCGGGCTTCGAGGTCGAACGCCGGCCCGGCTTCGGCCGCAAGCGGCACATGAGCGTAGGGCACTTGCCGTGACCGAGCAGAACCCGCGCCTGGGCATCTTCCTGATGATCGCCACGACCTTCGTCTTCGCCATGCAGGACGGGATCAGCCGCTACCTCGCCGGCGAATACAACGTCCTGATGGTGGTGATGATCCGCTACTGGTTCTTCGCCGCCTTCGTCATCGCCATCG
>CAZGHJ010000183.1:0-6079 GCA_964525355.1 uncultured Roseicyclus sp. | reverse complement strand
TGGTCGACCGGCGCACGGCCCGGCCGCAGGACGAGGGCGCCGCCCGGCACCGGCTCGTCGATATCGAGGATCCAGTAGCCGCCTTCACCGTCGGACACCTGCCGGCCCCGGCCGGGAATGTGTCCCAGCCCGGCGGCGAAATCGGGCTGGTGCGAGCGCACGAGCACCATGCGGCCGTCGCGGTTCTCGTAGCAGTCGCTCACCGGAAATCCTTGCACGGAATGGTTCCAGAGCACGCACCAGCCGGAGCCCTCCGGGACGGGCAGGCGCGCGATCTCGGTCCCGTCCTCCGCCGTCACGACGAGGTCGGCCGCCAGCGCGGCGTCGAGGCCGAGGAGAAGGAGGAGGGCGGCAAGCCCTCCTCCGCGTCGCGCGCTCATGGGCGCATCGTCAGGGCCTTGCGCTCACTCGCGCAGGCGATCGGGGATCTCGACGCCGATCTCCTCGTAGTAGCGGATCGCACCGGGATGCAGCGGCACCGGGGTCGCGGCCAGAGTGAACTCGACCGTGGTCTGGTTCGCCGCCGGGTGCACGGCCTGCAGGTCGGCGATGTTCTCGAACATCGCGCGGGTGATCGCGTAGGCGAGATCCTCGGGCATCTCGGACGACACGGCCAGCACGTTCGGCACGCCGATCACGGTCGTCGCCGGCACGCCTTCGTAGATGCCCTCGGCCAGCGTCGTGCGGGCGAAGATCGGCACGTCCGCCTGCGCGGCCTCGATCTGCGCGTCGGTCAGCTCGATCACGACGATGTCGTTCGTCGTGGCGAGGTTCAGGATCGACGAGGTGGGCGCGCCCACCGACCAGAAGCCGGCGTCGATATCGCCATTGGCCAGCGCATCGGCCGTCTCGTTGAAGTTCAGGCGCTGTTCGTCGATGTCGTCATAGGTGATGCCGTTGGCGTTCAGGATCTCCTGTGCGTTGACCTCGGTGCCCGAGCCGGGCGCACCGACCGAGACGCGCATGCCCACGAGATCCTCGAGCGAGGTGATGCCCGAGCCCTCGAGCGTCACGATCTGCACCATGTTGGCATACATCGAGGCGAGGCCGCGGATCATCGGCAGCTGCTGGCCCTCGAACCGGCCCGTGCCGGAATAGGCCTGCTGCACGGTGTCGCCGAGCGCGATCCCGAGATCGGCGTCGCCCGTGGCCAGAAGGCCCATGTTCTCGACCGACGCGCCGGTCACCTCGGCGGTGGCGGCATAGCCGTCCACGTAGGTGTTGATGACCTCGGCAAGGCCTCCGCCCATGGGGAAATAGACGCCGCCGGTGCCGCCGGTGGCGATGGACAGCTGTTGCTGGGCGACGGCAGGCGCCGACACGGCCAGGAGCGCCCCGGCAGCGAGCAGTTTGACGATTTTCATTTCGATCCTCCCTGGATTCATCTTGTGAGGCCGGTTCTAGGCCATAATCCGGTGGTCTCCAACCTTGGAGTGCAGCCGCGGTCTCCGATCCCTTCATTGGCCGGCAGGACCGGCGCGGATCACGCCCGCAGGGCGCGGGGGGCTGTCGGGCACTCCGGTCTCGCACCGTGGCGCGATTGCAGGCGCCTTTGGGCCGCCGAAAGCCGTGCCGGAGTCCGTCCCCGACGCCGCCGGCCGTGCCCGAAGCCGCGCGAGAAACACCGATGGCCGCGACAGACCGGACGGCGATCCGCACCGGCGCGGCGGCTGCGGTTTTCGTGATCGTGCGCGCAGCCGCCGCCAACGCCGGCCACCCGGTCGGGTCGAAACCGGTGTGCCGGCCACAAGGTCCGGGCCGCGCCCAGCGGGTGCGCCGTGCCTCCCGCCGCCGGGTCGACGGCCCGGACCGATCCGCAGCGCGGCACCACCGCTGCACGGCTACCGCGTCCGACAGCGGCGGCCGTGCGCGCGCCGCCTGATCAGCCGTCCACGCGACCCAGGCTTGGCGCAGCCCCCTCCGCCGCGGCGTGCAGCATGCCCTGGAAGGCGGAGAACAGCGCCGACATGTGCCGTTTCTTGTAGGGAAAGAGGTCCGGCGGATCCATGGCGTGGACCAGCACGGCATTGTCGGCCTCGAAGACCACGAGCCTGCCCTCCCGGTCTTCGGCGCAGTCGATCCCGAAATAGTCGAGGTCCAGCCGGTTGGCCAACGCGTCCAGTGCCGCCCGGTGCCGGGTTGCGAAATCGGCCGCGAAACCGTCCATGAAGGCCCGTTCCTCGGCGCGTTTCGGGGCCGAGGCCTCCATCCCCGCGTTCAGGTACCAAAGGGCCCATTCATCGGAAATCGCCATGTGGCAGGGAAAGGGACGCCCCCCGACGAAGGCGACCCGGTACTTGCGATGGAGACCGTCCCGGCACGAGGCGTAGTCGACGAATTCGGACAGGAAGAACGCGAGGTCCCCGTGACGGTCGAGGTAGTCCGCCAGCTGCGCGAGGTCCGCGATCCGCTCGAGGCCGTGGCCCGCATGCGACCCGACGGGACGGATCACCCAGGGCAGCGGCCCGAGGCTGTCGGCGGGATCGACCATGTCCTGGCCGGCCGCAAGGCGCCTGACCTCTTCGCGGTCGCAGCGGAGGGTGCGCGGACACCTGATATCGGTGCGATCGGCGAAGATCTCGTGCATCTGCGCGCGATCGAGCCGCAGGATGCGCTCCGGCGCGTTCAGCACGGGCGTCTTCGTCAGCGCGACCACGCGCGAAATCGCCTCGAGATAGGCCTCGTTGCGGCCGCGGTCGCCGGGGGCGGCGATGAACATGATGTCGTGTTCGGGAATGTCGCAGGCGCGGATCGGCGCCCCGGTGAAGTACCAGGTGATCACGTCGAAATCCGGGCTTTCGGTCAGGAAATCGACCGGCGTGTTGCCGCCCATCTCGATGGGCGCGGCGATGACCAGAAGCCGCGTCTTCCCGCTCCGGCCGCGTTGCGAGAACATCTGGCAGCGTTCCAGCGCCCGCGACTGGAGGCTGAGGCCAAGCGGCAGGTTGCCCCGGATCTGCTCGACCACCGACAGGTCCATCAGGTGGCCCGCATGCTCCGGCTGGATGGCCAGGAGCGTCATCAACTGCGCGCGAATCCCGCCCATGTCGGCCCCGTGAAAGGCGAGGTTCGTCAGTGTTCCCAAACCGATTCTGGCTTGTATTTCCATTCTGGTTCCCGGCTCCTCATGTCTGTGTCCGCTTCTGTCGGACGATCCGGTGCGTCGCAGGGCGTTCGCCCCGGTCGTCGACTGCGACGGGGACGCTAGAGGCGTTTACCTAAGGAATTTCGAACGGCGCGCAGATTTTCGCGGGCCCGCCGGCGGCCCGGGCCATCTGTCCTGCCCGATCGGCGCGATCGGTTCGCTTCTGTCGCCGCGTCCTCTTTTCCCGACCTGTCCTGTGCAGGCGTCCCGCGTCCTGCGGCGTGTTTCATGCCGCTGCCCGGCCCGCCAGATCGATGCAATCCGGTCCCGTCGTCGCCTCGTGCCGGCAACCCGCGATTGCCGCCGATCGGGGCCGGGGCCGCGTCCGGCAACCGCCCGGATGGCAGGCGCTGCCGGCGTCCCGCGCCTGCCTATCTCGGTCCTAAGGGCCAGAAACCGGTTGAATGATCGGGCGGGGCGGGCAGTATAGCGGCCAACGAGACCCCGAGAACGGGGACGACCGACAACACGGAGGAAAATCCATGAGACGATTTCTTGAAACCGGCCGGATAGACCGTCGCGGCGTTCTGAAGGGCGCCGCTGCGGTCGGGACCGCGGCACTGGTCACGCCCTGGGGCACGCCGCTGCGCGCGCAGCCGCAGCGCGGCGGCACGCTGCGCGTGGCCATCTCCACCGGCGGCAGCACCGACTCGCTCGATCCGGGCAGCTGGGATTCGGAATTCATGAACTTCCAGGCCCATACCCGGAACAACTTCCTCACCGAGATCGCCCCGGACGGCTCGCTCGTGCCCGAGCTTGCCACGGGCTGGGAAGCCAGTGCCGATGCCTCGGTCTGGACCTTCAACATCCGCGAGGGCGTGCAGTTCCACTCGGGCCACATGCTGACCGCCGAGGATGTTGTCGCCTCGATCAACCACCACCGGGGCGAGGATTCCACCTCGGCCGCGGCCCCCATCGTGGCCGGCATCGCCGACATGACGATCGACGGGATGAACGTGATCTTCACGCTCGAGGCCGGCAACGCGGACTTCCCCTACCTGCTGTCGGACTATCACCTGCCGATCCTGCCCGCGCAGGCCGACGGCACGATCGATCCCGCCACGACCGACGGCTGCGGCCCGTTCCGGCTCGACAATATCGAGTTCGGCGTGCGCGCCGACTACACCCGCCACGACGGCTACTGGAAGGAGGGTCTGCCCTATTTCGACGCGCTCGAGCAGATCCTGATCTTCGACAACGCCGCGCGCCAGAACGCGCTGATCTCGGGCGAGGTCGACTATATCGACGCGGCCGACCTGAACACCGTCTCGCTGCTCGAACGCGCGCCGGGGATCAACGTGCTCGCCGTCACCGGCACGCAGCATTACGGCTTCCCGATGGACACGCGCGCGGCCCCCTTCGACGACGTGAACGTGCGGCTGGCGCTTAAATACGCCATCGACCGCGAGCAGATGGTGGACACGGTTCTCAACGGCTTCGGCACGGTCGGCAACGACCATCCCGTGGGGCCGTCCGACCCGTTCTTCAACACCGAACTGGAACAGAAGGCCTACGATCCCGACCGCGCGCGCTTCCACCTGTCCGAGGCCGGGCTCGACAGTCTCGACGTGGACATCAACCTCGCCGATGCGGCTTTCGCGGGCGCGGTGGATGCGGGCGTCCTTTTCGCGGAATCCGCGGCGGCCGGCGGCATCAACCTCAACGTGGTGCGCGAGCCCAATGACGGCTACTGGTCCAACGTCTGGATGCAGAAGCCCTTCACCGGGACTTACTGGGGCGGGCGCCCGACACCGGACTGGATGTTCTCCACCGCCTATGCCGAGGGCGCGCCGTGGAACGAGACCTACTGGTCGAACGAGCGGTTCAACGAGCTGCTGCTAGAGGCGCGTTCGGAACTCGATCAGGATCTGCGCCGCGAGATGTATTTCGAGATGCAGCAGATCGTGTCCGACGAAGGCGGCATCATCCTGCCGATGTTCGCGCAGTATGTCGGCGCCCACAGCGACGCGCTGGCCCGTCCCGAGCAGGTCGCGGGCAACTGGCGCAACGACGGCCACCGCCTGGCCGAGCGCTGGTGGTTCGCCGCCTGATCGCCTGAGCCGATCGCGCGTCCCGCCCCCCGTCCCGCGCCCGAGCGGTCCGGGGGCGGGACCAAAGAGCCCGCGCCGCGGACGGGGCGCCGCGGCACGAAAGGGGGCCCATGGCACATGTCTGGAAGATGATCGCGCAGCGCCTCGCGCTCGGGGTGGTGACGCTTTTCGTGGTGTCGGTGATCATCTTCCTCGGCACGGAACTGCTGCCGGGCGATTTCGCGCAGGAGATCCTGGGCCAGGCCGCCACGCCCGAAACCGTCGCCGCCCTGCGCGATCGGCTGGGCCTGAACGATCCGATGCACGTGCGCTATCTGGGCTGGCTTGCCGACATCGCGCGCGGCGATCTGGGCGAAAGCCTGGCCAATGGCCAGTCCGTGTCCGACCTGATCGGGCGGCGGCTGGGCAACACGCTCAGCCTCGCGCTTTACGCCGCTGCCATCGCGGTGCCGCTGTCGCTGGGCCTCGGCATCCTCGCGGCGCTTTTCCGGAATTCGGTTTTCGACCGTGTCGCCAACGCCTCGGCGCTCACCTCGATCTCGTTTCCCGAGTTCTTCGTCGCCTATATCCTCATCTTCTTTCTCGCGGGCGCGGGCGGCGCCTTTCCGTCGATGTCGAATTTCCGTCCCGACGCCACATTCGGCGACTTCCTCTACCGCGCCTTCCTGCCGGCGCTGACGCTGACCCTCGTGGTCACGGCGCACATGATGCGCATGACCCGCGCGGCGATCATCAACCTCCTGGCCTCCCCCTATATCGAGATGGCGCGGCTCAAGGGCATGAGCCCCATGCGCGTGATCGTGAAACACGCCCTCCCGAACGCGCTGGCGCCCATCATCAACGTGATCGCGCTGAACCTCGCCTACCTGATCACCGGCGTCGT
>CAZGHJ010000182.1:0-6097 GCA_964525355.1 uncultured Roseicyclus sp. | reverse complement strand
GGCCACGTGGCGGGCCATTACAGCCGCGAGGAGATGGAGATCGACCTGGTGCGGCTCGCGCGGTTCGCCGGAGCGCGGCTGATCCTGGACCGGGCGGTGGGGCTCGATCCGGGTGCGCGGCTGCTGACAATGGGCTCGGGGCGGCGCATCGGCTACGACATCGCCTCGGTCGATGTGGGCATCACCTCGGACCTTCCGAACCTGCCGGGATTTGCCGAACATGGACGCCCGGCCAAGCCCTTCGGGCGCTTCGTCCCGGCCTGGGAGGCGCTGGTCGCGGACGCGGGCCCCGTGGCCGTCGCGGTGCTGGGCGGCGGCGTCGCGGGGGCGGAACTGGCCATGGCCGCGTCCCACCGGCTGCGGCGGCTGGGGCGGCCCTGCCGGGTCACGCTGATCGACCGGGCAAAGATCCTCGACGGCATCGGCCCGGCTGCGCGGCTACACCTGATCGCGGCGCTCCGCGCGCAGGGGGTCGAGCTGATCGCCGAGGATGCGCCGGTCGAGGTGACGGCGGCTTCGGTGCGGCTGGCCAGCGGGCGGGAGATCCCGGCCGACATGACCATCGGCGCGGCCGGCGCGATGGCGCAGCCTTGGCTGGCCGAGACGGGGCTTGCGACCGAGAACGGCTATCTCGTGGTGGACCGGTTCCTGCGCTCGGTCTCGGACCCTTCCGTCTATGCCGCGGGCGACTGCGCCCATATCGCCCATGCTCCGCGGCCCAAGGCGGGCGTCTACGCGGTGCGCGCCGCGCCGGTCCTTGCCCACAACCTTGTGGCCGACCTGACGGGACGCCAGCGCCGGCCGTTCCGGCCGCAGCGCGATTTCCTGAAACTGGTGTCGATGGGCGATAGGCGCGCGGTGGCCGAGAAGGGCGGGCTGGCGCTGGCCGGGCCCTGGTTCTGGCGGCAAAAGGACCGGATCGACCGCGCCTTCATGGAGAAGCTCACGCGCCTGCCCGCGATGCCGTCGCCGCGCGTGCCGGCCAGCGCCGCGCGCGGCGTCGCGCAGGAGATGTCGGGCCCCGCGCCCTGCGGCGGATGCGGGGCGAAGCTTGGCTCGCACGCCTTGTCCGGCGTGATCGCTGGCACGGCCGGCGCCGCGCGGGAGGACGCCCCGCGTCTGCCTGGCGACGACGCGGGGCTTCTGAAGATCGGGGGACAAGGCCAGGTGATCTCGACCGATCACCTGCGGGCGTTCGCGCTCGACCCGGCGCTGGTGGCGCGGGTGGCGGCGGTCCATGCGCTGGGCGATGTCTGGGCGATGGGGGCGCGGCCGCAGGCGGCGCTGGCCACCGTCATCCTGCCGCGGATGGCGGCGCGGCTGCAGGGGCGCTGGCTGGAGGAGGTCATGGAAGCGGCGGGCGAGGTCTTTGCCGGCGCGGGCGCGGCCGTGCTTGGCGGACATTCCTCCATGGGGTCGGAACTGACCGTGGGCTTCACGGTGACGGGGTTGCTGGATGGCGCGCCCGTGACGCTGGCCGGGGCGGAGCCGGGCGACGGCCTGATCCTGACGAAGCCCGTCGGCACCGGGGCCCTTCTGGCCGGCGAGATGCGCGGCCTTGCGCGCGGGGCGGACGTGGCCGCGGCCTGGCGCGCAATGGCCGAGCCGCAGGGCGTTGCTGCGGAAATTCTGGGGCCGCAGGCCCATGCGATGACCGATGTCACGGGCTTCGGTCTCGCCGGGCATCTGTGGAACATCTGCGCGGCCTCGGGCGTCGGGGCGGAGGTCCGGGCCGAGGCCGTGCCGCTTCTGCCGGGCGCCGAGGATCTGGCGGCCCGAGGCGTGCGCTCGACGCTTTTCGCACAGAACCGCGCGGCGCTCGGTCCCGTGTTCGAGGGGCCCGCGGGCGCGCGCACCGATCTGATGTTCGATCCGCAGACGGCGGGCGGGCTGCTGGCCGCGGTTCCGGCCGAGGCGGCCCGGGCCGTGACCGAGGCGCTTGCCGCGCAGGGCAGACCGGCCTGGGAGATCGGCGTTGTGACCGACCGGCCCGGTCTCCTGCGCGTCGTCTAGAGCGCGCGGTCGAGCTTCGTCGTCAGGTGGATCAGGCTCTCCGAGCCCTTCACCCCGTCGATCCCGCCGATCCGGTCGAGCACCGCGTCGAGATCGGCCGTGGTCGCCGCACCCACCTCCAGCAGAAGGTCGACCCGCCCCGAGACCGTGTGGATACGCTCCACATCCGTGATCGCACGCAGCCGGGCCAGCACCGTTGCCTGCGCCCGCGCCTCGACGTTCAGAAGCACCGTCGCGCGGATCCGCCCCGCGCGCGCATCCTGCCCCAGACGCACCGTGTAGCCCGCGATGATCCCGCTGGCCTCCAGCCGCTCGAGCCGCGCCTGCAAGGTGGAGCGCGCTACGCCCAGCCGCCGCGCAAGGTCCGACACGGAGAGGCGCGCATCCTCGGCAAGGCAGTGCAACAGGCGCTGATCCGTCTCGTCCATCGGTATATTTCATTCCAGTATCGTCAAATTCACGACATTATCCGTCGGACTGACCGGATTCACAATCGCAACCGTCGATGCGCGCCCGCATTCTGGTTCTGCGAGCGTCAAGACCGGAGCCAGCGCGATGAAGCCCAGCCTGCCCGTTTTCGAAACCCCTCAGGCGTATCTGGCCCGCGTCGCGCCGGACGAGCCCGTCCTGTTCCTGTCACACCTCGTGCTCGCGGCGGGCGCGCGGGCCTTCTGCGACGGGTTTCCCGGCGCGGTCACCTATGCGGTCAAGGCCAATCCCGATCCCGCGGTCCTTCAGGACCTGGCCCGGGCGGGTGTCGCGGGGTTCGACGTGGCCTCGCCGGCCGAGATCGCGCTTGTGCGCGCCACGGTGCCCGGGGCGGCGCTGCACTACAACAACCCCGTCCGCTCACGGGCCGAGATCGCCTTGGCGCGCGCAGCGGGCGTGGCGAGCTATGCCGTCGACGACGCGGGCGAACTGGACAAGCTCGGTGCCGCGGATCTGCCCCCCGGCACCGAGATCGCGGTGCGCTTCAAGCTGCCCGTCTCCGGCGCGGCCTATGATTTCGGCGCCAAGTTCGGGGCCGAGCCTGCGGCGGCCGAAGCTCTCCTGGCGCGTGTGGCGGCGATGGGCGCGCCGCCTGCGCTGACCTTCCATCCCGGCACCCAATGCCGCGATCCCGCCGCCTGGGTCGCCTATATCCGCGAAGCCGCGCGGATCGCGCGCGCCGCGGGCGTCACGATCGGGCGGCTCAACGTGGGCGGCGGCTTTCCCGCGCGCCGGATGGCCCGGGAGGCACCGCCCCTCGCCGCGATCTTCGCCGCCATCGCCAGCGCCACGCGGGAGGCGTTCGGCGCGTCGGCCCCGGCGCTGATCTGCGAGCCGGGCCGCGCGCTTGCGGCGGAGGCGGTCAGCCTCGCGCTGCGCGTGAAGTCGCGCCGACCCGGCGGGGCGGTCTATCTCAACGACGGCATCTACGGCGCGCTGGCCGAGCAGCCGCTCATGGGCATGACCGACCGGATCGACGTGCTCGGCCCCGATGGACGCGCGCGCGTTGGGCCGCTGACGCCGGTCACGCTCTGGGGGCCGACCTGCGACAGCCTCGACCGCATTCCCGGCACCGTGGCCCTGCCCGACAGCCTCTCCGAGGGCGACTACCTGCTCCTGCACGGGTTCGGCGCCTATTCGACGGCCACGGTGACCCGGTTCAACGGCTATGGCGGCCTTGCGCGCGTGGCGGTCCGCGACCTCGCGCCGGTGACGGTTGGGGCTGGACTCGACACGCTGGCCTCCTAACGTTGCGCTCCAACGGGATCACATGATGCGAGAGCGGGCGACATGACCAAATTCGGCTCCAGCCAGCCGGTGAAACGGCTTGAGGATACGCGGTTTCTGACCGGGCAGGGACGCTATATCGACGATGTTGCGCCGGAGGGCAGCCTGCGGTGCTACGTCCTGCGCAGCCCCATCGCCCATGGCAAGATCACCGCGCTCGACGTCACCGAGGCCCGGGAGGCGCCGGGCGTCGTCGCGGTCTACACGGCCGCGGATTTCGCGCGCCACGGGTTGAAGAACGCGCTTAAGGGCTCGGTCGTCACCGGGCCCGACGGGGCGCGGGGCGTTGCGCCCGTGCGCCCGATCCTGGCCGAGGGGCACGTGCGCCACGTGGGCGAGCCCGTGGCCGTCGTTGTGGCCGAAACCCTGGCCGAGGCGCGGGAGGCGTCGGAGCTGATCGAGCTCGACATCGAGGATCTGGCCGTGAAGCTTGACATCGCGCCGGGCGGTCCCGCCATCCATGACGAGGCGCCCGACAACATCGCCTATACCTGGACCATGGGCGATGCGGCCGCGACCGAGGCGGCGCTGGCGGCCTCGGCGCATGTGATCACGCTCACGAGCCATGACAACCGGATCATCGCCAACAGCCTCGAGCCGCGCGGATGTTTCGCCGTGGCCGAGGGGGACCGCCTTCACGTGGCGATCAACGGGCAGGGGGTCTGGGGCTTCAAGACCGACTTCGCCACCTGGTTCGGCCTGCCGGATAACCAGGTGCGCGTGACCAACCCCGACGTGGGCGGCGGCTTCGGCATGAAATCGATGCGCTACCCGGAATATTTCGTCGTGGCGCTCGCCGCGCGCGAGCTTGGCCGGCCCGTCCACTGGATGGGCGACCGTACCGAGTCGATGCTGAGCGACAACGCGGGCCGCGATCTCGACGTGACCTGCACGCTGGGTTTCGACGCCGATCACAGGCTGACCGCCTACAAGGTCGACAGCCTCTCGAACCTCGGGGCCTACAACTCCCAGTTCGGGCAGAATATCCAGTCCTCGCTGTTCTCCAAGGTGCTGACCGGCACCTATGATGTGCAGACCACCCATTTCCGCAATCGCGGCATCTACACCAACACCACGCAGGTCGATGCCTATCGCGGCGCCGGCCGGCCCGAGGCGATCTACGCGCTGGAGCGGGTGATGGACTTCGCCGCGCGGGAACTTGGCGTGGACCCGATGGACTTGCGGCGCAAGAACTTCATTCAGCCGGGCCAGTTCCCCTACAAGTCCGCCACGGGCGAGCTTTACGACGTGGGCGATTTCCCGAAGCTTCTGGATCGCGCGCGCATTGAGGCCGACGTGGCCGGTTTCCCCGCGCGCCGCGCCGCCGCCGAGGCGCGCGGCAAGCTCCTGGGCCTCGGCGTCTGCTACTACATCGAGTCGATCCTCGGCGCCCCCGACGAGACCGCGGCCATCGAGATCACCGGGACGGGCGCCAGGGTCTATGTGGGCACACAGTCGAACGGGCAGGGCCACGAGACGGTCTACGCGCAGCTTCTGCACGACCAGACCGGCCTGCCGCTGGACGCGATCGAAATCGTGCAGGGCGACAGCGACCTGATCGCCACGGGGGGCGGCACGGGCGGCTCGCGCTCGGTCACGGTGCAGGGAATGGCCATGCGCGCGGCCGGAGAAAGCCTCATTTCCGGGCTATCCTCGTTCCTGGAGGACGAGATGGATGCGAGGGATGTCAGTTTCGATGCGGAGGAGGGCGTGTTCCGCGCGCCGGGCTCCAACGTGGTCGTGACGCTTCTGGAGGCCGCGGCGAAGGCGCGGGAGGCCGGCAAGCCCGAGCTTGCCCATGTTTCCGAGCATGTGGAACTGCCGGGCCGGTCCTATCCCAACGGCTGCCACGTGGCCGAGATCGAGATCGACCGCGAGACCGGCCACACGCAGGTCGTGCGCTACGCGGTGGTGGACGATTTCGGCAACCTGATGAACCCGCTTCTGGCCGAGGGCCAGGTCCATGGCGGCGTGGCGCAGGGCATCGGGCAGGCGATCACGGAACACGTGGTCTACGACGCGGACGGCCAGCTTCTGACGGCGAGCTTCATGGATTACGGCATGCCGCGCGCCGACGACACGCCCTTCATCGCCTTCTACACCGAGCCCGTGCCCTCGATCATGAACCCGCTCGGCATGAAGGGATGCGGCGAGGCGGGCACGGTGGGCGCGCTCGCCGCCGTCGCCAACGCGGTGCAGGACGCGCTCTGGCCGCTCGGGCTGCGCCAGGTCGACATGCCGTTCACGCCGGCGCGCGTCTGGGCCATGCTGCAGGAAGGAGAGCGGAGGGTTGCGGCCGAATAGAGCG
>CAZGHJ010000181.1:0-6117 GCA_964525355.1 uncultured Roseicyclus sp. | reverse complement strand
CTGGAGGGGATCACGCGCGATATCGGCAGCTTCACGCGCGACGCCATTCTCGTGACGAAGGCCCAACCGTGGCAGGGCCCCGACGGTCCGGAAATCGTCTGGTGCAACCGCGCCTTCACCGAGATGACGGGCTACACGCTGGAGGACATCCTCGGTCGGACGCCGCGCCTGATGCAGGGGCCCGATACCGACCCCGGGACGCTCGCCCGCATCCGCTCCGCGCTGGAGAGCCGCGAGCCGATCGTCGTCACGGTCAGGAACTACACCAAGACCGGCGATCCGTTTTGGTCTGAGATTTCCATCGTGCCGGCCGCGGAGGGGGGCGACGACTGCCGTTATTTCGTCTCCGTGCAACGCGACGTGACCGAAAGGGTCGAACGCGAGGCAGATCTCGCGGCGCGTTTCGCGGCGCTGCAAACCTCCGAACGCGCCCTCCAGGAGGAGAAGATCCAGCTTGCCGGCATTGCCGCCGTGGCGCAGCACGCCCAGGATCTCATCACCATCACCGATACGGAGTTCCGCATCCTCTGGGCCAATCCCGCCTTCAGCCGCCGCTCGGGCTATGCCGAGGCAATGGCCCGCGGCGCCTGTCTGTTCGACCTTCTCGGAAAGCGCGGCGCTGTCTACAGCTCGCGCGACGTGGCGCTACAAGAGATCGCGCGCGGCCGCCAAGGGGACGGCGAGGTGCGCAACCTCTGCCGCGACCGGACCGAATTCTGGACCGATCTGCGCCTGTCCGTGCAACGCGATGCCGAGGGGCGGCCCGTCCAGTTCGTCGTGGTCGAGCGCGACATCACCGAGCAGCGCCGCCAGCGGATCGACCTCGAGCGCTCGCGCTTCGACCTTGCGATGGCCGCCACGCGCGATCCGTTGACCGGCCTTCCCAACCGGCTGGGGCTGGGGCCGGCGCTCGAGGACATCGGCAGGCGGGCCGAGCGCAACGGCCACGGCCTGGGGCTTCTGCATGTCGATCTCGATCACTTCAAGCAGATCAACGACACGCTGGGCCATGCCGCGGGCGACGCCGTGCTGCTGGAGGTCACGAGACGGCTGATGGCCGGCCTGGGGCCGCGGAGCATCGTGGCCCGTGTCGGCAGCGACGACTTCGTGATCGCGGCGGAACTGAGCGGCGAGGATCGCGACCTGCACGGCTACGCCGACCACCTGTTGCGCCATGTCGGTCGTCCGGTCCGCTACCGACAGACCGACTGTCGGTTCTCCGCCTCCATCGGCTTCACCGCCCGCGACCAGGGCCCTTTCTGCGCCGAGGAGTTGCTGGTCGAGGCGGATATCGCGCTGAACCGGGCCAAGGCCGGCGGGCGCAACGTCGCTCACGCCTTCACCGACGCGCTGTCGGAGCAGACGCGGGCGCGCAAGACGCTGGCCGACCAGCTCACCGTCGCCATCGAGAACGGCGATCTCTTCGCCCATTACCAGCCGCAATTCGACGCCGGCACGGGCGCGCTGGCCGGGGCGGAGGCGCTGGTGCGCTGGACCCACCCCGAGGCGGGTCTCGTCGGGCCGCAGCATTTCCTGGGCCTTGCGCGCGAATTGCACCTCGAACCGCTGATCGACCGGATGATCCTCGAGCAGGCGCTCGGCGACCTCGCCACGTTCCGCGCAGCCGGCATCGCCCTGCCGAAGATATCGGTCAACGTCTCCGCCAGGCGTCTGCGCCATGCCGGTCTGATCGAGGAACTCGACCAACTGTCCATCGCGCCCGGCGATGTCAGTTTCGAACTGCTCGAATCCATCTTCCTCGACGAGACCGACGACCAGCTCGTCTGGTCGCTCGACGCCTTCCGCGAACGTGGGATCGACGTGGAAATCGACGATTTCGGCACCGGCCACGCCTCGATCATGGGCCTTTTGCGCATCGCGCCCCAGCGCCTGAAGACGGACAGGGCGATCCTCGCGCCGGCACTCGAGCATCCGCGCCGCCGACGGCTTTTCGGGCTGGTGGTCGAGATCGGGCAGGCGCTCGACATCGCCGTGACCGCCGAGGGGGTGGAGACCAAGGCCCATGCCGATCTGGCCCGCGCGCTCGGCTGCTCGGTGCTGCAGGGATACCATTTCGCGCGCCCGATGGCCGCCGCCGACTTCGTGAGCCGGTACGGCGCCGACCGGGCGTCGGGCTGACCTTTCGGGTGCGCGCGGGTGACGTTGGCTCAGCTAGCGGCGTCGGTCCCGGTCCAGACCACCTCGGCCGCCCCGGCCCTGAGCGGGCCGCGGGCGCGGTCGAACCGCAGATAGGCCAGCGCGAGCCCGCCCGAGCGCGTGTAGAGCGTGCCCACCGCACGGCCCTCGCCGTCCTCGATGGGCGTGCCCGGCTCCGCCTCGCCCGCCACGGTCACCGTCGCGAGGCCCTTGCGCAGCTCGGTCTTGTGCTTCATCCGCGCCGTCACCTCCTGGCCAACGTAGCAGCCCTTGCGATGATCCACGCCGCCCAGCCGGTCGAAGCCCATCTCCAGCACGAAGCTCTCGCCCGGCAGCAGTTCGACGCCCGTCTCGGGCACGCCCGCCGCCACGCGGATCGCGTCCCAGTCGATCGAGGGCTCGCCGCCCGCGATGCCGTAGGCCCGCCAGCCCAGCGCGGGGTGGCGCGGATCGGGCCAGGCCTCCTCGGGCGGATCGCCCAGGCCCCGGACGACCGTCAGCCCGCTGTCCTCGATCGTCACGTCGGCCCGCAGCTTGTACATGGCCAGACGCTGCGCCAGCCCCGCGGCCAGGGCCGTCTTGACGTCGAGCAGGATGTCCTCGCCACGGTTGAGCAGGAAGAAATCGGCCAGGTATTTTCCCTGCGGCGTCAGGAGCGCCGACCACACCAGCCCGGTTCCGGGCGCGCCGATGTCGCGGGTGACGAGCCCGTGGAGAAACTTCTCCCGGTCCGCGCCCGCGATCCGAAGGACCGTGCGATCCGTCATGCGTTCTCCGTCCATGCCGAGCCTCCTCTGCTACCTTCGCCCGATCTATGCAGGCGGCCGCCCGCCGCCAAGCTGCGGGGCACCGATTGACCTTCTCCGGCGGCCGGTCTACCTCGCGCAGGTCGCGTCACAGGAGCCCCCGCATGAGCCTTGCCAACGGCCGCCATTACCTCGCCATTCCCGGGCCCTCCGTCATGCCCGACCGCGTGCTTCAGGCCATGCACCGTCCCGCGCCGAACATCTATACCGGCGAACTGGTGGACATGGTGGCAAGCCTCGTGCCCGACCTCAAGGCCGTGGCGCGCACCGAGGGCAACGTTGCGATGTATATCGCCAACGGCCACGGCGCGTGGGAGGCATCGCTCGTGAACATCCTCAGCCGCGGCGACCGGATCCTGGTGCTGGGCACCGGGCGCTTCTGCCTGGGCTGGGGCGAGATGGCGGCTGCATTGGGCGTCGACTGCCAGGTGCTCGACTTCGGGACGCAGAGCGATATCGACATGGCCCGCGTGACCGAGGCCCTCGCCGCCGACCCCGAGCATCGCATCAAGGCGGTGCTTGCCGTGCAGGTCGACACCTCGACCAGCGTCAAGAACGACATTCCCGCCCTGCGCCGGACCCTCGATGCCGCGGGGCACCCCGCGCTTCTCTGCGTCGATTGCATCGCGTGCCTTGCCTGCGACGCGTTCGAGATGGACGAATGGGGCGTCGACGTGATGGTTACCGGCAGCCAGAAGGGGCTGATGACGCCGCCCGGCCTCGGCTTCGTCTTCTTCAGTGAAAAGGCCGACCGTGCGCGCGATCACGCCGGGCTCGTCACCCCCTATTGGGACTGGCGCCCGCGCGTGAACCCGGCCGAATTCTACCGCTACTTCAACGGCACCGCGCCCACCCATCACATCTACGGGCTGCGCGTGGCGCTCGACATGATCGTGAAGGAAGAGGGGCTCGAGGCCGTCTTGCACCGCCATGGGGTGCTGGCCCGCGCGGTCTGGGCGGCGCTCGAGGTCTGGGCGCAGGCCGGCCCGGTTCGGCCCAACATCGCCGACCGCGCCCGGCGCAGCCATTCCGTGACCACGGTCAATTTCGGCCCCGGCAACGGGCAGCGCATGCGCGACTGGATGACCGAGACCGCCGGCGTGACCCTCGGTATCCCGCTTGGCGGCATCGCGGCGCCCGGCACCGACCCCGCCGATTACCTGCGGATCGGCCATATGGGTCATGTCAACGCGCATATGGTTCTGGGCGTACTGGCAAGCCTTCAGGCGGGCATGACGGCGCTGGGCATTCCCCATGGCGCGACGGGCGTGGAGGCCGCCGCACGGGTCATCGCCGCGGGCTGAGGGCGCGCGGACGCCGGGGCCGACAGCCGCGCCGGGCGAACCCGCCGGACCGCGAACACGACGCGCGAGACCACCGCCAGCGCCTTGAATTGTCGGAGATTCTTGCCTGTCCCGGCCTAGCCGCGCGCCGCAGCCAGCGCGGCGGGCAGCGCTTCGGCCAGCGCGTCGAGATCGGCCGCCCCCCCACAGGAGATGCGGATGCAACGGTCCAGCGGCGCGGTGAAGGGCATCCGCAAGAATATGCCGCGTTCCACCAGCCCCGCGAGCACCGCGCGTGCAAACGCGCCGTCCTTCCCGCAATCGACGGTCACGAAATTCGTGGCCGACGGAAGCGGCGCGAGCCCGTGCTCGCGCGCGATTGCCGCGATCCGGTCCCGCGACACGGCGATGTCTGAAATCGTGCGCGCCAGGTAGGCCTGGTCCTGCAACGCCGCCAGCGCACCGGCTTGCGCCACGCGGCCCATGCCGAAATGGTTCCGGATGCGGCCAAAGGCGGAGATGAACTGCGGCGCTGCCAGACCGTAACCCACCCGAAGCCCCGCGAGACCGTAGGCCTTGGAGAAAGTGCGGAACCGGATCAGGCGCGGATGGGTCAGGTCGAGCGCCGGGATCGCGTCCTCGGGCGCGGTATCGGCATAGGCCTCGTCGAGCGCGAGAACCGTGCCGTCGGGCAGCGCATCGATCATGGCCTGAATGGTCGCGGCGTCGTGCCAGCTTCCCATCGGGTTGTCGGGATTGGCAACATAGATCAGCTTGGCATCCGTCTCGGCGGCCCTGGCGATCAACGCCTCGGGATCCTCGGCATCGCCGCGGTAAGGCACCTTGTGGAGCGTCCCGCCGAAGCCCGCCACGTGGTAGTTGAAGGTCGGATAGGCGCCGTCGGAGGTCACGACCGCGTCGCCGGGGGCGACGAGCAGGCGCACGAGATAGCCCAGAAGCCCGTCGATCCCCTCGCCCACGATGACGTTGTCGGCCGCGACACCGTGATGCGCGGCCAGCGCGTGGCGCAACTCATGCACCTCCGGGTCGCCATACATCCATGCGCCCTTCGCGGCCTCGGCCATCGCGGCGACGGCGCGGGGGCTGGGGCCGAAGACGCTTTCGTTCGCGCCGAGGCGCGCGATGAACGCCGCACCCTGCGCGCGCTCCTGGGCCTCCGGGCCGACGAAGGGCACCGTGGCGGGCAGCGACCGGACGAGGTCGGTGTAGCGAGGCTCGGTCATGGGCGCGTGGTCTCAGGCGATCTCGGACAGCCGGGCGAGCGCGGCGCGGATCTTGCCCTCTTCCTCCTCGCGCTGCGCGAGGTTTTCCCGGGTCTCGTCCACGACCTCCTCCGGGGCGCTTTCGACGAATTTCGGGTTCGAGAGCCGCCCCTTGAGCCCGCCGATCTCCTTGCCGAGCTTCGCCAGCACCTTCTCGAGCCGCGCCTTCTCCTCGGCCACGTCGATCAGGTCCGCGATGGGCAGACCGAAGACGCCGCCCTCCACGGCCACGGTCACGGCACCTTTCGGCAGGGCATCGACGGGCGTGACCTCGGAAATCCGCGCAAGCCGCTCGATCATCGCGCGGTTGCGGTCGAAGGCCGCCTGCCCGTCCGCGTCGAGCTCGGCCTGCATCAGCTGCACCTTGAGCCCCGCGGGCACATGCATCTGCGCGCGGACCGAGCGGATCTCCTCGATCAGGCCGATGACCCAGGTCATCTCGCGGTCGGCGGCCTCGTCGATCAGGTCCGAACCGTAGTCGGGCCAGTCGGCATGGATCAGCATCCTGGGCCGGTCCGCGATCTCGCCCCAAAGCTCCTCGGTGATGAAGGGCATCGTGGGATGCAGCAGGATCAGGCACTGGTCGAT
>CAZGHJ010000180.1:0-6127 GCA_964525355.1 uncultured Roseicyclus sp. | reverse complement strand
GTGAATCACGAGACAGAAACCGAGGGAATCCTGTTTAGGGGTTCATGACCTAGGGTCGGCGGCGGGCCCCGACCGGAACGGGGCGTCCGATGGCCGCGTCACTGGACGTGCAGGGGCATGGAATGTACGTAGGTTGTACGTAGATTGTACATGGCCTGTACATGGCCCAGACACGTCCGGACGCGCCCATGACCTCGAGACCTCCCCTGACCGTCTATCTCGCCGCGCCGCGCGGATTCTGCGCCGGTGTCGACCGGGCGATCAAGATCGTGGAACTGGCACTGGAGCGCTGGGGCGCGCCCGTGTTCGTCCGCCACGAGATCGTTCACAACAAGTTCGTCGTCGACGATCTCAAGGCCAAAGGCGCCGTTTTCGTCGAGGAACTCGACGAGTGCCCCACCGACAGGCCCGTCATCTTCTCGGCCCATGGCGTGCCCAGGGCGGTCCCGGCCGAAGCCGCGCGGCGCGAGATGCTTTTCGTGGACGCGACCTGCCCGCTGGTCTCCAAGGTTCACATCGAGGCCGCCCGGCACCATGAAAACGGGCTTCAGATGATCATGATCGGCCATGCCGGCCATCCCGAGACGATCGGCACCATGGGCCAGCTCCCCGAGGGCGAGGTGTTGCTCGTGGAAACCGTTGAAGACGTCGGGAAAGTCGAGGTACGCGACCCCGCGCGGCTCGCCTTCGTGACCCAGACGACGCTCAGCGTGGACGACACCGCCGACATCGTGGCCGCACTCGAGGCCCGGTTCCCCGCGATCGTCGGGCCGCACAAGGAAGACATCTGCTACGCCACCACCAACCGACAGGAGGCCGTCAAGGCCATGGCCCCCAAGGCCGACGCCATGCTGGTCGTGGGCGCGCCGAACTCGTCGAACTCCAAGCGCCTCGTCGAGGTCGGCGCCCGCGCGGGGTGTCCTTACGCGCAACTGGTGCAGCGCGCGGCCGATATCGACTGGCGCGCGCTGGAGGGGATCGCGACGATCGGTGTGACCGCGGGCGCCAGCGCGCCGGAGGTGCTGGTGAACGAGGTCATCGACGCGTTCCGCGACCGCTACGATGTGACGGTGGAACTGGTGGAAACGGCCAGGGAAGACGTGGAATTCAAGGTGCCCCGTGTCCTCCGCGTCCCGGCGGAATGATCACTGCCTTCGACCCAGGCGACATCCTGCACCGTCCGCCCATGGCCAACCTTGCGACCGTCGCGGCCGACGGCAGCCCGCGCAACGCCCCGGTCTGGTTTCACTGGGAGGACGACGCGCTCCGGATGCTCGGCACGGAGGGGAACGCCTCGGTGAACCGGATTTCGGCGCCCCCCCGCGTCGCGGTGGAGATCGTCGACTCCGACAACGCAGGCGGCGCCCTGCGACATCTGGGCTTTCGCGGACAGGCCACGGTCGAGGCGATGGACACCGGCCCCTTCCGTCGTCTCCTGACCCGCTATCTCGGCGCCCCCGAGACGTGGAACGACTGGTTCATATCCGAGATCGCGCGCATCGACGACCCGGCGGGGCGGGTCATCCGGCTCGTGCCGGACACCACCTTCACGAACGACGTCAGCTTCTTCCGGACCGGCCCGGACCTCGCCACGGCGTGAGGCGGGGTTGCCGAGACCGGCCGCGCGCGGCAGAGAGGGGCCATGACACGCATTCCCGCGCCCGCGCTGTTCCTCGGTCTGTCCGGCCTTCTGCCCTTTCTCTGGGGCGCCCTGACGGCGCTTGCGCCCGGCCTTGCGCCGGCCTGGCTGCCCATCCGTTTCTCGGGGGCGCCCGTGCTGCAGGGCTACGGCATCGTGATCCTGTGCTTCATGGCCGGCGTGATCTGGGGCTTCGGCACGCGCGCCGCGGGACGGCAGGCAGTCCTCTTCTACGCGGTCTCCGTCATGCCGGCACTCTGGGCGTTCTTCGCGGCGACAGGGGCGGTGGCGCCCGCCCTCGCGGCGCTCATCGCCGGCTTCGCGGCGCTGCTGGCGGTGGATTACGCCGCGGCACGGGCGGGGCTCGCGCCGTCCTGGTGGATGGCGCTGCGGCTGTTGCTGACGGGCGTCGTCACGCTCTGCCTGATCATCGGACTCGTGGCCCTGCCATGAGCGCCGACCGCGCCACGCTCGACGTCTATGCCGCGGAAGCCGCGCGATACGGTGCGATGCCGGTCTCCCCGTCCGAAAGGACGGCGCTCGAGACCTTTCTCGGCCATCTGCCGGCGGGCGGACATATCCTCGATCTGGGCTGCGGGCCGGGCCGTCACGCGGCGGCCATGGCCGCGCGGGGCTTCGAGGTGACCGCGTGGGACGCGAGCGAGGCCTTCGTGCGGCAGGCGCGCGCCAGGGGTGTGAGGGCCGAGCGACGGGCCTTCGACGATCTGGAGGCGCGCGCGGAGTACGATGCCGTCTGGGCAAGCTTCAGCCTGCTGCATGCCCCCCGTGCGGATTTTCCACGCCATGTTGCGGCCATCGCCAGGGCGCTTCGCCGGCCGGGATACCTCTATCTCGGCCTGAAGACCGGCACCGGCGAAGCGCGCGACGCGTTGGGCCGGTTCTATGCCTATTACACCGAGGCGGAGCTGACGCAGCACCTGGACGCGGTGGGCTTCGAGGTGATCGACAGCGTCACCGGGCACGCCAAAGGGCTGGCCGGCACCACCGACCCCTTCATCCTGCTGACCGCGCGCCATGGCTGAGCTTTTCGCCTATACCGACGGTGCCTGTTCCGGCAATCCCGGCCCCGGCGGCTGGGGCGCGCTGCTGCAGGCGCGCGAGGGCGAGACCGTGTTGAAGGAACGCGAACTCAACGGCGGCGAGGCCGACACCACCAACAACCGGATGGAGCTTCTGGCCGCGATCGCGGCGCTCGAGACGCTGGAGCGGCCCTCGAAGATCACCGTCGTCACCGACAGCGCCTATGTGAAGGGCGGGATCACCGCCTGGCTGCATAGCTGGAAAAAGAACGGTTGGAAGACCATGTCGCGAAAGCCGGTGAAGAACGAGGATCTCTGGCAGCGGCTCGATGCGGCCGCGGCGCGTCACGACGTGACCTGGGAATGGGTCAAGGGCCATGCCGGTCACCCCGAGAACGAGCGCGCCGACGCGCTGGCGCGGGCCGGCATGAAGCCCTTCAAATGACGACGCTCGCCCTTCTCGACTATGCCGCCGCGCTGGTCTTCGCGGCGACGGGCGCGCTGGCGGCCAGTCGGGCGCAGCTCGACATCGTGGGCTTCTTCTTCCTGGCGAGCCTCACGGCCGTGGGCGGCGGCACGCTGCGCGACCTGATCCTCGACCGGAACCCCGTCTTCTGGGTGGCCGACCCGCTGCCCATCGCGCTGGCCTGTGCCGTGGCGCTGGTGGTGTTCTTCACCGCGCATCTTCTGGAAAGCCGGCTGAAGGTGCTGATCTGGCTCGACGCGCTGGCGCTTCCGGTGGCGGTGGCCGCCGGGGTCGCGGCGGCGCAGGAAATCGCGGTCTCGGCGCCCATCGTCCTTGTCATGGGCATCGCCACCGGCACCTTCGGCGGACTCCTGCGCGACGTGGTCGCCAACGAGGTGCCGCTGGTGCTGAAACAGGGGGAGCTTTACGTCACCGCGGCGCTTGGCGGGGCCTGCGCCGCGCTCGCCGCGCCGCTCTTTACGGATCACGCCATGGCGCCGGTTCTCGCCTGCATCGCCACGGCCTTCGCGCTTCGGGCCGGCTCGCTTGCCTTCGGCTGGCGCCTGCCGGTCTACAAGCCGCGGCCGCCGCGGTCGAAACCCTAGTCGAACGTCCCCGTCACCCGGCCGAGCAGCATGAAGGCCCGCGCGGTGCGGGTGTCCGAAAGCCGCGCGATCTCCTCGTCGGAGGCGTGTTTCTCGAACTCCATGAAGGTCCGGTCGAAATTCCGCAGGAAATGATGCGCCGCATCGCGGAAGACCGGATCCTTCTTCATCCGCCCCGCGGTCAGGACCAGCGACGAGCGGTCGTGGATGCCGCCGAGTGCGGCGATGGCGCGACCCCGTTCGCCCTGGGCAAAGCGCCGCCAGACCTCGGGGCGGGCCCGGTCCGGGGTCAGGTCGTCCATGTAGATGCCGTCCTGGCTGATCAGCGTCAGAACGTCCTGGCTGGCGCGGATCAACCGCTCGGTCGCGGGATCCTCGAGCGCGAGGCGCAGGGCGCGGAAGCCCTCCTTGTCATGCTCGTTTTCGGGGAAATCCATGGCCTTGATGAAATCGGCCACGGAAATCGGCTCGCGCAGGGCCGGCTGCGCGAGGTCGAGCACGGGCTGCGGGACCTCTGCGAGCGACGGATCGGCCATGGCGGCGCGCACCTGCGGCGGGGCCAGCGCGCGCAGCGAGGTGAAGGTCGCAGGCTCCAGCGGCGCGCCCGTGCCCTGCTGGGCCGCGATGAGTTCCTCGAGGCGGCGCACGAGGTCGGGCTCGATGTTGAGCGCGGCGCCCTGCTGCTGCTCGACATAGGCGACCCGCATCGCGTCGATCGACGCCTGAAGCCGCGACGCTTCCTGCCGCAGCAGGCGCGCGGTCCGCGCCGCCATGGCCGCCACCCAGATCAGCGCGACCGGAAGCAGCACCGCAAGCACCCCGAGCACGGATCGCGCCAGCCCGCCCGACCCCTGCTCCGGGGCGGTCCCGAGGCCGAAAACGACGACGGCGAGAATCCAGACGAGGGTCAGCGCCAGCGCGGCGATCTCGATCCCGGTGATCCGCGGCGTCCGGTCGCCGCGCCCATGAAGGCCAAGTTCCAGCGGCGAGGGCTTGCGGTTGTCGGGCGAAGAGGTCATGGGCGGCCCAGGGCTTGCATCGCGCGATCCGAACGGGGGCCGACCGCCACGGGACGGCCCTCAGACGTAGGAGATTCTGAGGATTTCGTAGTCCTTGCTGCCGCCGGGCGTGCGCACGTCGACGCTATCGCCCTCCTCCTTGCCGATCAGGGCGCGGGCGAGCGGCGACTTGATGTTCAGAAGCCCCTTCTCGATATCGGCCTCCGCCTCGCCGACGATCTGGTAGGTCTTCTCCACGTCGTCCTCGTCCACGAGCACGACGGTCGCGCCGAATTTTATCGGCCCCGACAGCGTCCTGGGATCGATCACCTGCGCCAGGCCGATCATGCCCTCGAGCTCCTTGATGCGGCCCTCGATGAAGGACTGCTTTTCCTTGGCGGAGTGATACTCGGCGTTTTCCGACAGGTCGCCATGCGCCCGCGCCTCGGCGATGGCCTGGATGATCGCGGGCCGCTCCACCGTTTTCAGCGTCTTCAACTCGTCGTTCAGGGCCTTGTGCCCTGCGGGGGTCATCGGGATCTTGTCCATCTTGAGCCTGCTTCGGAAAACCGGGCGGCACCGTGAAGCGTGGCGCCGACGCTGGGACGGTAAGCACGAAGGCGCGACGGTTCAACCGGGTTTGGGCCGGCGCGGGCGGAAATCCACCCGGCCGCCGTCTCTAGCGCGCGACCAGCGCCGCAGGGCCCGCGACCGCGCGCGTCGGGGTCTCGGGCTCGCCGTCCACGCCGCAGGCCGCCAGAAGGGCAAGCGCGCAAAGCAGGCCGGCGGCCCGCGCAAGACGCCGCGGCGATGGGGATGCGCCTGGAGAAACCGTCATCATCCGAGCCTTTCCGTCCAGCGGGCCACCTGGACCCTGACCTGCGCCGGCGCCGTGCCACCATAGGAGGTGCGCGAGGCGACCGAGTTCTGCACGCCGAGCACGTCGAAGACGGCCCGCGTGATCCGGGGCTCGACGCCCTGCATCTCGTCCAGCGTCAGGTCGGGCAGGTCCACGCCCCGCGCCTCGGCCAGCGCCACGAGCCGACCCGTCACATGATGCGCGTCGCGGAACGGCATGTCCAGGTCGCGCACAAGCCAATCGGCAAGGTCGGTCGCGGTGGAAAACCCCGCGGCAGCGGCGGCCTCGAGCGCGGGCGGGTTCGCGGACATGTCGCGCACCATCCCCTCCATCGCGGCCAGCGCCAGCATCAGCGTGTCGGCCGCGTCGAAGACCTGTTCCTTGTCCTCCTGCATGTCCTTGGAATAGGCCAGCGGCAGCCCCTTCATCACCGTCAGCAGCGCCACGTTCGCGCCCAGGATACGGCCGATCTTGGCGCGGATCAGCTCGGCCGCGTCGGGGTTCTTCTTCTGCGGCATGA
>CAZGHJ010000179.1:0-6128 GCA_964525355.1 uncultured Roseicyclus sp. | reverse complement strand
TACGGGAGGGCGCAGCGCGAAATATCGCCAGCGACAGGGCCGGATTTTTGGGAAGCCACCCGGAAGCCGGAGTCCAACGGATCGCTGGAAAGCCCAATGATCATTGGAGTTCGTGCGGTCGCGAAGGTGGATTCCGCGATGGCCTCGAAATCCACCCGGAGTCCGGTGCATGCGGCCTTCGCGGAGTCCACCCGCGGCACTGGCTGCACCCTGTGTTCGGCGCTCGCGGTGTGCCTGACGCGGGGCCTGCCGCTCTGCAAGGCCGTGTCCCGCGCGAAGTCCTTTACCGGCGCCGCGATCGCCCGGTCCGACGACCTCTGCGTCGGCGCAGGTCACGGCCTGGAACACCATCCCCACGCTTTTTCGGGGGAAGGGTCGGCCGGTCCGGTCGTGCCGGGCAGGGCGGGTGCCGCGGCGGCGCTATCCCGAGAGGGCCACGGTTTCGCGCCGGTGGCGATGCTGGCCGAGTTCCGTCACGATGAACGCCGCGAGGTCGGCCCGCGACACCTGGCTCTTGCGGATGCGCCCCGCCGGATCGGCCAGCCAGGTCCCGGTCGCCGGCCCGTCGGTCAGCGCGACGGGCTGGACCAGCACGTAGTCGAGATCGGTCGCCTTCAGCAGCGCCTCCTGCCGTTCCTTGTCGGCCATGAGTTCGCCCATGAACAGGCGCAGGTAGAGACGGATATACCACGGCGCGGTGTCGCGCGTGTCGCCCACCCCGAAGGCGCTCACGACGACAAGCCGGGGGGCGGCACCGGCCGGGACCGCGTCGACGATGGCCCGGGTGCCGGCCTCGCAGACGCGGGCGGGCACGGAGCGGCGCCTGCCGGGCAGCCATTCGAACGGTTCGGGCCGCTGACCGAGGCTGATCACGATGGCGTCGTGGCCAGGAACGACAGGGGCCACATCCTCCGGGTCGGTCGCATCTCCCTGGGCGATGGTCAGCCCGTCCGCCGCGTCCATCGCGCCGGGGTCGCGGACGAAGGCGGTGACGTCATGTCCTGCGTCGAGCAGGCGCGAGACGATCGCCCGGCCCGATCCGCCCGTGGCCCCGAAGACCAGAACCTTCATGCGCCTTCTCCTTTCCCGAAATCGTCACGTGCCGTCATGGGCTCAGGCCGTCAGGATCGCGACGAGGATCGCGATCAGCACCGTGTTCATGATGTGCAGCACTTGCTCGATGTTCTGAAGCGTGGCGTGCCGCTTTCTCGCGAACCAGGTTGCGGGGTCGTCGTCAGCGGCGAGGCGCTGCATCTCCTTCTTGTCGGCGCGCCGCTTGGCCCTGAACTCGAGCACGTTCAGGACGACCAGCACCGCCACGGACCCGAGAATCAGTGTCGTTCGCAGCCAGGGTTCCATGATCCTCCTTCCGGGTCGCGCGGTCCGTCTTCGTGCCGCCGGCGGCCAAAGGCCGGCACCTCGCGCCCCAGTCTGGAGCGCGGCGGCCGGGACCGCAACAGCCCGGCCACGGCGCGGGGGGTCGCGATCACGTCTCGCCGGCGGCGTCGCGTTCGCGCCGGAGCCGCATGAAGAACCCGGTGACCTCCTCGGGCGTCGAGCGCGCCACGGCGCCGTCTGCGACCTCCTCCTGCGACCAGATCCACGTGGCGGCGGGATCGTGCAGCATCGCCCAGTCGCCGAAGACGCGCTCGGTCACGGGTTCGGCGACATGCAGGGTCACCTCCAAATGGCGGTCGTCACGCTCGATCCGCGCCAGCGCCTCGCGCACCCTGTCCTGCGGTCCCTCGAGCCATTGCAGGTAGATGTCGCCCCGGCAGATCAGCGCCCCGGTGATGCCGTCCCGCTCGTTCGCCTGTCGCGCGTCGAGGAGAATCCCGTTCAGGATCCCCTGATCGAAACCGAAGGGGCGGGAACTGTAGACGGCTCGGAACAGGGTCATGGTCGCGCGTCTCCTTCCAGGGTGTGTCCAGGGTGTGTCTCGGGCGCGCCGCGCGCGCGCCTTGCCGGCACTGGCCGGCGTGGCGGCGTCCATCGTGGCCGGTGCCGTGGAGCCGGGGAATGCCGTCGATGCGCGTCAGCCCCGCAACTCCACCAGCCGGCCGAGATCGGCGCAGGCCGTGCGCGCATCGTCGAACACCAGGTCGATATCCACGAGCGGCCGGATGCGCGCGCCGTTCAGCTCGCCCGCAGGGGCCACGCCGATGATGGCCTCGGGCAGGCGGATCCGCAATCCCACGACCAGCCGCACGAGCGCGTCCAGCCGCCGTTCCGTGCTGAGCGAGAGCCCGACGATCTGCGGGCGCGTCGCCTCCACATGCGCGAGCAGGGCGTCGTGATCGGTGTCGGTCTTCAGGTCGATCTCCCAGCCCTCATCGCGGAACAGGTCGGCCGCCATGGTGATGCCGATGCCGTGATCCTCGCCGGGGACGGTTGCGAACAGCGCGTGCTTGCGGGCGTCCATCGGCGCGGATGCGGCGGGCCGTTCGGCGCGCAGCGCACGCATGAGCGCGTAGAGATGCCCGGTGCCGTAGGTCACCTCCACGAAGGACAGGCGGTTCTCGTCCCAGCCTTCGCCAAGGCGGCGCGCTGCCGCCGCGATGTAGCCGAGATAGACACCCTGTCGGGTCACGCCCTCGGCCCGTCGGGCCTCGATGAACTCCAGCGCGGCGGCGGCATCCGGCATGACGAGGGCATCGCAGAAGGCCGTGAGGCTCTCGTCGCTGATCGTCTCGGCAACGAACTGCGGCTGGCCCACCTGGATGCGGGCGAGACCGCGGACAATGTCGCCGGCCAGCGTTTCGATCGCCTCGGGCGGGAAGCCGCGACGCTTGGTTTCGAACAATGACGCGGCGCGGATGAAGGTGTCCGGGTCGAATGCGACGGCTTCTCTGCCCATGTGCGGAACCCTCCCTCGAGAAAGCATACTTCCGCATGCAAATTTCTCAAGCGCAGATTTCCGATGCGGGACTGCCGCCCGCTCGCTTGCCAACAGCGTTTTTGGGAAGCCTCGACCTTGGCACCGTCGATCCTGTTGCCATGGGTGAAATCGTGCACTAACGTTCAACCATAGCGCGAACGAGGTGTCCCTTGCAAACCATGACCATGGCCCTGACCCGGGCCGCAAGCCTGCCGGACTGCGCGACCTGTCCCGTCCGCTCGATCGGGGTCTGCGCGCGGTCGGGTGAGGCGGAGTTGAGCCGTCTGGAGCGGACGAAAAAGCACCGGCAGCATCGCGCGGGAACGGCCCTGGCCTACCCGGGCGATACGCTGTCGCATGTGGGAACCGTCATGGCCGGGCTGGCCTCCCTGTCCCGCGTCATGGAAGATGGCCGCCGCCAGACGATCGGCCTGCTGCATCCGGGCGATTTCCTCGGCCATCCGGGCCGCCGGACCACGCCGTTCCTCATCGAGGCCGTGACGGATGTGGAGCTTTGCGCCTTCGAGTATCGCGCGTTCGACAGGTTGCTGGCCACCGCGCCGCAACTGCATGCGCGCCTCGTGGAGGTCACGGAGGACGAGCTCGATGCCGCGAGGGCCTGGATGCTCCTGCTCGGCCGGAAATCCGCGCGCGAGAAGCTCTGCAGTTTCCTCGTCTATCTTGGCTGCCGCCAGAGCAAGCAGACCCTGTCGGGGCGGTTTCCGTCGAGCCCGGAAATCATCTATCTGGAGATGACCCGAGAGCAGATCGCGGATTTCCTCGCGCTGACGCTCGAGACCGTGTCGCGGCAATTCTCGTCACTGGCGCGCGATGGCGTGACCGCGCCGGCCGGCCGGCATGCCGTGCGTATCCCGGACTTTAGGGATCTTCTCGAAGCGGCCGGCGAAGATCGCGACGGCGGTGTGATCGCCTGAGATAGCGGCCGATCGTCAGGATCGCACCGAACCTGAGGTCGCCTTCCTCGGGGTCGCGGTGCGCGTGCGCCGGCGTCTCGATCTTCTCCGCCTCCAGCAGGAGGCGGCGTTTGCGTGCAGCGATCTCCTTCCCGAGCGGGGTCAGCCGCACGCTGCGCCGCGTCCGTTCGACCAGTTGCGCACCGAGGCGGTCCTCAAGTTCCCTGATGCCCGCACTGAGCGCAGGCTGCGTGACGAAACAGGCCTCGGCGGCGCGGGAAAAACTGAGGGCGTCGGCGACGGGGACGGCAACGAAGAAGCCGATCTGACGCAGCGGGATCATTAATCGATTTTCTTTATTAGCAAGCGCAAAATAATCGATTTCAACAATGCAAGGCAAGTGGCTATCCGAGGGTGATGCCAACCACACACCGAAAGGCTTCGACAATGGCGGAGCCGAACAGGAGACACGACAATGCCGGACGCCTTCTCGGCCGAAACGCGGCCGCTCAACACTCAAGAGCAACCGAAAGATACCCGATCAAACCGGTTCTGATGTCGGGGCAAAGTCAATTGGACGACCTTTCCCGTAAGGCTTGCGGCCTCAGTCGAGCCCGGCATCTCGATGGGCTTCAAGGAAGGTGGGTCGGCCGATGGCGCGTTGTCCGGCCGCGGCTCACAGGTCAATCGCGGCTTCGCCTTGGGCATCATGACGACATTGGGCGGGCTGGGGCGCGCGATGCCCAACCTCATCCCAGATTTCCGGACGGCGACGTTCACCGCCATCGCCGTGGTCTTTTTTTCAGCTCTGGCCGATCGTCTGGATCCAGAACCACCTAATGGACACACCGTTTCTGCGGGCAACCTTTCAGGTCGTTCTGGGCGGCGCACTGGTCTTTTTGGCCGGCGTTCCTAACGGAGGCGACCGAGATGGTGGCGCAGGGTCAGGCGGGCTCGATCTCCAGGATGCGGGCAAGGCCTGCGTTCTCCTCGACCAGATCAGCGAGCGTGACCCCGTCGAGCGTGGCGAAGAACGCCTCGAGCGCGCGGCCGATGGACCCGCTCAGCCGGCAGCAGGAGGACAGCGGGCAGGTATTGGTCTCCCGGTCGAAGCATTCGGCGAGCGGCATGCCGCCTTCGAAGAGCCGAAAGACCTTGCCGACCGAAATTTCCTCGGGCGCAAGTCGCAGTTTCAGGCCACCGTTCCGGCCCCGCACCGTGGTCAGAAAGCCCAGCCGCCCGAGTTGGTTGATCACCACGGCAAGATGCGCCTCCGAGGCGTTGACGGTGCGGGCGAGATCCTGTTTTCGCAGCACCTGCTCACGGTTGACCGCGCAGGCCATCAACACGCGCATCGCGAGATTGGTCTTGGTCGTCAGCCGCATCTCGACCTCGTGCCGTGTTCAAGCTCAGCCATGGCTCGCGATTTCCTCCACCCCATTGACCTCGATCAAATTTGCGCCGGACACCACAGGATAATGTATATTCAGGATGCGACGATTTAGCAAGAAAGACGAGGATCCGGCGCAGGCGCGCCTCGCCCGGGCCATGGCGCCCGAAGCGCGCGGCATCCGCATGGCCGCCGCGCTGACCGTGGTCGCGGGGCTGGCCTGGCCGGTGATGGCCGCCGCGGTGGCGCTTGTCTTCGGCGCCCTGGTCGAAGGACGAGCGACACCTGCCACGATCTGGGGCATGGGTGCGCTGTTCGTGGGCGCGGGTGCGCTTCGCATCTGCGCGGGGCACCGGGCGGCCAGGCGGCTGGACCTGGCGGCCGACCGGATCCTCGCCCGCGAACGCGCCGCCCTTCTCGCGTCTCAGGACCGTCTCGCACCGCGGGCCGAACGCGCGACCTCGGCGGCAACGGCGGCGATGCTGACCGACAAGCTGCCGCTCCTGCGCCCCGCGATCGTGCGACATCGCCCGGCCGCGTTGCGCGCGGCGATCCTGCCATTGGTCTACCTTGCCCTTGCGTTGCCGTTTTCCTGGGCGGTGGCGCTGATCCTGGCCGTCGCTGGCCCGCTGATCCCCGTCTTCATGGCGCTGGTCGGCCTCGCCGCCCGCGAGGCGAGCGAACGGCAGATGGACGAGATCGGCTCGCTCTCGGGCCTTTTGGGAGAGCGCCTTTCGGCCTTGACTGACATCCGGCTTCTGGATGCGCGCCGGCGCATGGGCGCGGAGTTCGCCGACCGGGCCGAAGCCCTGCGCGCGCGGACCATGGCGGTGCTGCGCGTGGCCTTCCTCTCTTCGACGGTGCTGGAGTTCTTCTCCGCTTTGGGTGTGGCGATGGTCGCGGTCTATGTGGGCTTCGCGCTGTTGGGAGAGATCCCGTTCGGTGC
>CAZGHJ010000178.1:0-6212 GCA_964525355.1 uncultured Roseicyclus sp. | reverse complement strand
GCGGCCCGGCGCGCTCAGGCGCTGCCTTCTGGCGCTGTCCCAGGGCACGGGGCCCCCGCCGGAGGTGATCGTCGTTGCCGACCGCGCGGGGCTGGAGGCCGTCGCCGGCCTGCCATTTGCTGACCGGGTCACGACCGTGCCGCAGGCCGAGACCAACCTGTCCCGCGCCCGAAACGCAGGCATTGCCCGCGCGGCGGGCGAGATCGTGGCCTTTCTCGATGATGGTGCGGTGCCCGAGCCCAGCTGGGCGCAGGTTGTCGGCCGCGCTTTCGCCGCGGATGCCAAGTGTGCCGCGGTCACCGGTCCGGTACTCGGACCCGACGGAATCTCGCGCCGGGACGGGCCGCTCGCGGTCGACCGGCAGGGCGACGAGACCGCGCTTGCCGAGGATGCGCCGCAGCCGCCGCCCGGCATGGCGCTCAAGCTGAACGGCACCAACATGGCGGTGCGGCGCGACGTACTCCTTTCTCTGGGTGGCTTCGATCCGGCGCTTCGATGTTCCCTTGGCGCGTCCGATCTCGCCCTCCGTCTCGCGGCGGCGGGCCATCGGGCTGTGTGGCTTGCCGGCGCGCAGGTGCACCACGGGCCGGCCGACGGGGACAACCGACCACCGGATGTCGTGCCCCGCGATCTTCACGAGGTCGGCGCGTCATGGGCGGTGTTCCTGCGCAAACATGCGCCACCCAAGATCGACGCGGGGCTCGCGCGCCTCGCCGAAACGCAGCGCGCGCGTCTTTTTCGCCTCGCCCGCAGGCGCAGGCTTGGCCCGCGCGAGATCGAACGGCTTATGGCAAGCCTGCGCGACGGGATGACGGAGGGGCGCGGCCGTCCCACCGGGGGGTCAAGCTTGCAGCGGGACGCGGCTGCGTTCCGCCCGATCCGTGACGGTGCCGCCGGGGCCGATATCGTGCTCGTCGGCTGGCGTCTTTGGGCCGGGCGCCTCAGGGCCGAAGCCCGGCATCTGGCCGAGGGCGGTGCGCGTGTGACCCTGTTCCTCTTCGAGCCGACGTTTCGCGCCCACCGCGTGCGTTACGTCGATGGCGGCTGGTGGGAGCAGACCGGCGGTCTTTTCGGCCGGAGCCAGCCGGGTGCCGCATGGCTACGGCCCTGGCGCCTGTCGTCGCGGATCGAGGGCGAGATTTCGCGCCTCCACTCCGTCAGATTCGAAGAAACCCCCTTGGTGAGGTTTATGGATCGGTAGCTTTGCTTTACTAAGCGCGGTGAACACATGGCTGCGCGCAGGTTCAGGACCGGCGCCAAGCAGAGAGAGGCGCAGATGACGAAACGGGTCACCAAGGCGATTTTCCCGGTCGCGGGTCTGGGGACGCGGTTCCTTCCGGCCACGAAATCGATCCCGAAAGAGATCATGACGCTGGTGGATCGGCCGTTGATCCAGTACGCGATCGACGAGGCGCGGGCCGCGGGCATCACGGAGTTCATCTTCGTCACCAGCCGCGGGAAATCCGCGCTGGAGGATTACTTCGACCATTCGCCCGAGCTGGAAAGCGAGCTGCGCAGCAAGGGCAAGTCCGATCTTCTGGACGTGTTGAAGACGACCTACATGGAATCGGGCACCATCGCCTATATCCGCCAGCACAGGGCCCTTGGGCTCGGCCACGCGGTGTGGTGCGCCCGGCGGCTCCTGTCGGACGAGCCCTTCGCGGTGATCCTGCCCGATGACGTGATCGCGGCCGACACGCCCTGTCTTCAGCAGATGGTGGAGGCGCATGCCGAAGTGGGCGGCAACATGGTCGCCGCCATGGAAGTCCCCGACGACAAGACCAACGCCTACGGCATCCTCGATGTGGGCGAGGACATGGGGTCTGTCGTGTCGGTGAAAGGCATGGTGGAGAAACCCGCCCCCGGCACAGCGCCGTCGAACCTTGCGGTCATCGGGCGCTACATCCTCGGCCCCGAGGTCATGGCCAATCTCAGCAGCATCGAGTCCGGTGCCGGCGGCGAGATCCAGTTGACCGACGCCATCGCGCGGGAAATCGAGACATCCGGAAACGTCTACGGGTTCCGCTTTCGCGGCCAGAGGTTCGATTGCGGATCGAAGGCGGGTTTCCTGCAGGCCACGGTTGCCTTCGGGATGCAGCGGGAAGACCTGCGAGAGGAATTTGCGGAATACCTCTCCGACCTCGTGGCCGCGCGCAAGGCGGCCCAGTGACGGCCGCCCCGAGCCAACCTGTCACAAATCCGCCCGCTCAGGCGGCTTCGGTCTCGGTTCCGGCGGTGAGGATCGTGTAAAGCGTCGCGGGATCGCTGTTCGCGCGCAGCTTTGCGCACAGCGCCTCGTCGCGCAGGGTGCGCGAGACAAGCGCAAGCGCCTTGAGATGCGCCACCCCCGTATCGGCCGGCGCAAAGAGCGCGAAGACCAGGTCCACGGGCTGCCGATCGGCCGAGTCGAAATCGATCGGCCTTTCGAGACGCAGGAACGCGCCCTGCACCTCGGTCAGCGAACCGAGCCGGGCATGCGGCAGAGCCACGCCATGCCCCACGCCCGTGGGACCGAGGCTTTCGCGTTCCTGCAAGGCGTCGAAAATGCCCGACGCCGGCAGGCCGACGAGCGACTCCGCCATTTCCGCAATCGCCTGAAGCAGGCGTTTCTTGCTGCTGACATCGGTCAGGACGCGCACGCCATTCGGCTTGAGCAGTGACGACAGATCCATGCCGGCTCCCCTGGTTCGGCCGTATCGCCGCGGGATGACGCCACCGGCGATACGGGCATTCGGTCACTCGAGTCGCGGGTCGATCCAGCCTACATTGCCGTCGTCGCGCCGGTACACGACATTCACGCCGTCATGCCCTTCGTTGCGAAACACCAGGAGAGGCGCCCCGGCGATCTCCATCTGCATGACGGCCTCGCCCACGGACAGCGACGGAATCCTCGTTTCCATTTCGGCGATGATGATGGGCTGAAGGCTCTCCGGCTCGGCGTCTTCATTGTCCGTCTCGGACGAGGCGAGGATATAGGTCGCGGCCCCGAAAACATCAACCGGCTGCGCGCGCTCCTTGTGGTGGTCCTTCAGCCGGCGCTTGTAGCGGCGCAACTGCTTTTCCATCTTGTCGGCGGTCTTTTCGAAGGCCGCATAGATCTCGTGCGCGCCGGCCTTGGCCGAGGCGGTCAGCCCGGTCGACAGGTGCACGGTCGCCTCGCAGACGAACTCGGCGCCGGAGCGCGAGAAGATCACAGTCGCGTCGGTCGGGCGCTGGGCGTATTTCTCCATGACGGCGCCGAGGCTGTCCTTGACGTGCGTCTGCAACGCCTCGCCGATATCGATCTGTTTTCCGCTGATCTGGTAGCGCATGTGTCCTCCCGACAGATAAGTGGCGGCCATCGCACCGCGTCAGGACGCGGGCGGCAACCTTTCGATTCCTGGCTTGTGGTGAGATGTGCTGCTCTGCCGTCCGGTCCCGATGGGGTCGCGGGACGGGTCGGCGCGAGTCGCAGGGGTCCAAAGCGCGATCATCGTCCTCATTTGGCGACATTTTCGTGACATCTGTCAACTGGAAGGCGATCTGGCGCGCAACGGGAGTCCGGCACGGGGGTCACGTGATCCGAAAGCTCTGGCCCAGATAGACGCGCCGCACGGTTTCGTCGTTCACCACCTCGTCGGCGCTGCCGGACATGATGATGGCGCCGTCATGCAGGATATAGGCCCGGTCCACGATCTCGAGGGTCTCGCGCACATTGTGGTCCGTGATCAGCACGCCGATTCCGCGCATCCTCAGATCGGCCACGAGGTGGCGGATATCGCCCACCGCGATCGGGTCGACGCCGGCGAAGGGCTCGTCGAGCAGGATGTAGCGCGGGTCGGAGGCGAGACAGCGCGCGATCTCCGCCCGGCGCCGTTCCCCGCCCGACAGCGACAGGGCCGGCGCGCGGCGCAGATGCTCGATGGAGAATTCGGCCAGAAGCTCCTCCAGCCGTTCCTTTCGGCGCGCGCGCTTGGGCTCGACCACCTCGAGGATGGCCATGATGTTGTCCTCGACCGTCAGGCCGCGGAAAATCGACATCTCCTGCGGCAGATAGCCGATCCCCGCCCGCGCGCGCCGATACATGGGAAACAGCGTCACGTCCTCGCCGTCGAGGGTGACGCGCCCCCCGTCCGGGGTGATCAGGCCGGCGATGCAGTAGAAAGACGTGGTCTTGCCCGACCCGTTCGGGCCGAGCAGCGCCACGACTTCGCCGCGGTGAAGTTCCATCGTCACGTCCCGGATCACCGGACGGCGGCGATAGCTCTTGCGCAGCTTGTCCACGCGAAGGCCGGCGGATCCTTCGGTAACGGCAAAGGGCATGATCGGTCGGTTCATTCCGACGCGTCCGTATCGAACACCGTCCGCACCCGTCCGCCGACCGTTCCGTTGCCCGTCTGCATGTTCACGACCATGTTGTCGCCGGCAACCACGGTCGGACCCTGCGTCACCAGCACGTCACCCGTCATCGTCAGGATGGTGGTGCCCACGTCATAGCGCGCCTGGCGCCCTTCTGCGGCATCCACTCCGCGGGTCATCAGGACGCCGCCGGTGGCCACGACCTCGTCGACGCTGCGGTTGCCTTCGACCTCGGTGTAGAAGACCCGGACCTCGGGCGCTGACATGCGCAGATCGCCCTGCAGCACGATGACGTTTCCGGAAAACAGCGCCTCGCCCGTCGTCTGGTCGATCGTCAGGCTGTCGGAGGTGACCTCCACCGGCTGGCTGGAATCGTAAGGTACCCCGCCGAAGCCGATATCGACCTGCGCAGATGCGGCAGATGAAACCGCTGCGCCGAGGCAGAGCCCCAACCATGGGCCCACCCATCGGAAAAACACGCGTGTGAGCATTGTCGCTCCCTAGTCCTCGGCGTCGTATAGCACCCGGACGCCCCCGGTGAAACTGACAACGGCCGCGCCGTCCGGGCCCTTCAGGTCCATCGCGCCGGCCGTCAGCGTCAGGCCCTCTCCGACGATGACCACGTCGCCCGGTGAGGTCATTCCGAACTCGCCCAGTTGCAATTCCACGGCGTCGGAAAACAGCCGGTAGCCTTGCGTCACCTCCGCGATCACGTCGCCCGAAAGATCGGCGACGCGGCGCGCCACATCGATCGTGCCGGCGCGGGCGTCGAATTGGAGCGTCTGCCGATCGGCCAGCGCGATCTGCCCTGTCACGTTGTCGGTCACGATGACGTCCGTTCTCTCGAAATCGGGCACGGCGGCGTCCGCGACCAGGGTGATCTCACGCCCGTTGCCGAGCACGCCGGCATATTGCGGCTGCGTCAGTCTCTGTTCCCGGGCAAGTTGCGCCACGTCCACATCCGCAAATGGCAGGGCGCGTTCGGGGTCGGGCGGATCGGACAGCAGGAACAGGGTCGACAGGATGCCGAGCGCAATGATGGGCAGCACGACCTTGAGGGTGCCCACGAGGCGGGAATACGCGTTTGTCCGGGCCATCACAGCGCCCGGTCAGTGCGAGAAGATGTCGATTTCGGGCCAGCCCGCCACGTCGAGCCGCGCCCGTGTCGGCAGGAAATCGAAACAGGATTGCGCCAACGCCATGCGGTCCTCGCGGTCAAGACGCAGGTTCAGCGCATCGCGCAGGCGGTGCAGGTAAAGGACATCGGACGCGGCATAGGCGCGCTGCGCCTCGCTCAGCGTCTCGGCGCCCCAGTCCGAGCTTTGCTGCTGCTTCGAGATGTCGATGTCCAGCAGCTCCTGGAGAAGGTTCTTCAGGCCATGCCGGTCGGTATAGGTGCGCACCAGTTTCGATGCGATCTTGGTGCAGTAGACGGGCCGGGCGAGGGCGCCGAACGTGTGATCGAGCACCGCGATGTCGAACCGGCCGAAATGGAACAGCTTCAGGACGTTGGGGTCGGTCAGCAGCCGCTCCAGATTGGGCGCGCGCGTCTGACCCTTCTCGACCTGCACCAGATGCGCGTCGCCGTCGCCGGCCGAAAGCTGCACGACGCAAAGCCGGTCCCGATGCGGGTTCAACCCCATGGTCTCGCAGTCGATCGCCACCACCGGGCCGAGATCGAGATCGTCGGGAAGATCGTTATTGTGCAGGTGGTTGACCAAGGTCCAACCCTTTCCCGCGGCCGCCGGAGCCCACGATGTGATGCGCGGCGCCTTGGAAATGGTGCCCAGGAGAGGACTCGAACCTCCACGTCCGTACGGACACTAGCACCTGAAGCTAGCGCGTCTACCAATTCCGCCACCTGGGCAGGTGTC
>CAZGHJ010000177.1:0-6308 GCA_964525355.1 uncultured Roseicyclus sp. | reverse complement strand
ACACCTCGCGCGGCGAGGTGATCGACGAGAACGCGCTGACGCGGATGCTGCGCGCCGGCGACATCGCGGGTGCGGGGCTCGACGTGTTCGAGAAGGGCCGCGAGGTGAACCCGCGGCTGCGCGAATTGCCCAACGTGGTGCTCTTGCCGCACATGGGCTCGGCCACGCGCGAGGGCCGCGCCGAGATGGGCGAGAAGGTGATCATCAACATAAAGACCTTCGCCGACGGGCACCGCCCGCCGGACATGGTGGTGCCGGCGATGCTCTGACCGGCCGGCGGCGGCCTGCGTGGCGGGCCGCGCTCCCGAAGTCCGTATTTGGAACAAGAAGAAGGGGGCAGGGGCTGCGCGCGGTGTCGCATGTCGCTTTCGGCGGTCATTGGGTCGGGTGGGCGTGGCGCCGGGGCGCGGGCTTTGGCACGTAGGCGCGACACCCTGTCTTGCGAGCGGAGCGCGCGGCCATGAAGACCCATGTGAAGGCCCTTGTCGTCGGCGGCGGCGCGGTGGGGACCTCGATCGCCTATCACCTGGCGCGCGCCGGCTGGGACGACGTGATGCTGCTGGAGCGGGACGAGCTGACCTCGGGCTCCACCTGGCATGCGGCGGGGCTTCTGCCGCTGTTCAACATGTCCTACGCGACGAGCCACATCCACGACTACTCGGTGAAGTTCTACAAGACGCTGGAGGCGGAGACGGGGCTCAATGCCGGGTTCTCCGTGGTGGGCAACCTGCGCATGGCCCAGACCGATGCGCGGATGGACGAGTACATGCTCTATGCCGCGACCGCCGAGAGCGTGGGCATCCCCTACGAGTGGATGACGCCCGCCGAGATCGAGGCGCGCTGGCCGCTGGTGCGGACCGAGGACCTGAAGGGCGCGATCTACCACCCCACGGACGGCTACATAAACCCCGCCGACGTGACCATGGCCATGGCCAAGGGCGCGCGCCAGCGCGGCGTGGAGATCGAGCGCAAGTGGCAGGTGGACGGCTATGCCTGGGCGGGCGACCACTGGGACGTGACCGTGACGCGCATGGTCGAGAAGGGCGGCAACCTCCTGCCCTCCGACGAGCAGATCGTGATCCGGGCCGAGCACGTGGTCACCGCCACCGGCAACCACGCGCAGCGGACGGCGCGGCTTCTGGGGATCAAGATCCCCGCGATCCCGGTGGAACACCAGTTCATCGTGACCGAGCCCGACCCCGCCCTTGTGGAGTGGCGCAAGTCGAACCCCGAGCATCCCGTCCTGCGCGATGCCGATGCCAAGTGGTACGTGCGCGAGGAACGCGGCGGCTGGATCCTCGGGCCCTACGAGCACGGCGCGCCCGCGCGGTTCGAGTATGCCGTGCCCGACACGTTCCGCGCCGACCTCTTCCCGCTCGACCTGGAGCGGATCGAGGAGGAATACATGTCGATGATCCATCGCCTTCCGTCGTCCGAGACGGTGGGGCTGAAGGACGATTACAACGGCCCGATCTGCTATACGCCCGATGGCAACCCGCTGGTGGGGCCGGCGCCGGGCCTGCGCAACATGTGGCTGGCCGAGGGCTTTTCCTTCGGGATCACGGCAGCCGGCGGCACGGGGCATTACCTCGCGCAGCTCATGTGCGAAGGCGAGGCCGAGATCGACATGGGCAGCCTCGATCCCCGCCGCTACGGCTCCTGGATGACGACGGAATACGCCGCCCGCAAGAACGAGGAGGCCTACGCCCATGTCTACATCCTCCACCACCCCGACGAGGAGCGGGAGGCCTGCCGCCCGCTCAGGACCGCGCCCGCCTATGATCGGCAGAAGGCGCTTGGCGCGCAGTTCGGGCAGGTCAACGGCTGGGAGCGGCCGAATTACTACGGACCCGTGGGCGCCCCCGACAGCTTCGATCACGACGCGCGCTCCTTCCGGCGCGGCGGCTGGTGGGAGTATGCGAAGGCCGAGGCCGAGGCGATCCGGTCCGGTGTCGGCCTGATCGACGGGACGGCTTTCACCAAGCACCTGCTGCGGGGGCCCGGCGCGACGGCGTTTCTCGATCACTTCACCTGCAACAAGCTGCCCAAGGTGGGCCGGATCAACCTGACCTACGCGCTGACCTCCCACGGCACCGTGCGCACCGAATACACCATCGTGCGGCTTGCCGAGAACGAATACTACCTCGTCTCGGCCGGCGCGTGGACGGCCTATGACAGCGATTACCTGACGAAAGCGGCCGAGGATTTCATCGCGGCGGGCGGGGCGCATGTGGACATCCACGACGTCACAACCCAGTGGGGCGTTTTCGCCATCGCCGGGCCGAAATCGCGCGACGTGCTGAAGGAGATCGTGAAGGATGCCGACCCGGAAACGGTGCTGGGCAACAAGCGCTTTCCGTGGCTGTCCTGGCGCGAGATCGAGCTGGGCATGTGCCCGGTGCGCGCGATCCGCGTGGCCTATACCGGCGAGCTCGGCTGGGAGCTGCACCATCCCATCGAGATGCAGGCTTACCTCTGGGACCAGCTGATGGCGGCGGGCAAGCCGATGGGCATGAAGCTCGTCGGCGCGCGGGCGCAGAACTGGCTCAGGCAGGAGAAGTCCTACCGCGCCTTCGGGAACGAGCTTGGCCGCGACGCCACCCCGCTCGAGGCCGGTCTCGAGCGCTTCGTGGACCAGGGCAAGGAGTTCTTCGGCAAGGCGCAGATGCTCGAGACGGGCCTGCGCTTCAAATGCGTCACGGTCCTGATCGACGGGCCCAAGGACGCCGATCCCTGGGGGCGCGAGGCGCTCTATCAGGACGGCCGGAAGGTCGGGCGTCTCACCTCGGGCGGCTACTCGGTGCATTTCGGCAAGCAGATCGGCATGGGCTATGTCTCGCCCGACCTGGCGGAGCCCGGCACGAAGCTGAAGCTGCGCATGTTCCGCGATCTCTGGGACGCGGAGGTCGTGGAGGACAGCCCCTACGACCCTACGAACGCCGCGATCCGAAAGGACGGATGACCGCGCTGGCCGGCGCGGCGGCGTTGGCGGGCCTCGCTGGCCTCGGCTGGCTTTGTGGCACTCGGGGCGGTTGCGGCGGCGCAGGCTTCGGGGCTGGGGCCCGCGGTGCTTCCCGCCATCGCGCTGCGTCGGTTCCTCGGGGCGCTTGCGGCCCTCTTCGCGCTCAGCCTTCTCGGTAACGCTACGAGTTCGAGCCGCGTCGAACGGCTGCACGGGGTGCCGCTGGCGACCGTGCTCGTGCTGTCTTGTGCCATTCTGGCCCTCGGGGGGTAGGGCCGGCTCAGGCCGGTCGCGTCAAGAGAAGCAGAAGATTGTTGGCCGGCATCGCGACCGTCTCTTCTTGGCGCAGGCCGTGGGACACCAGCCGCGCCTCAACCTCCGCCACGTCCTTGTAGCCGCCCGCCGGGCTTCGCGCCCGAAGTTCCGCGTCGAAGGCCGCGTCGCCGGGGCTTGTGGTCCGGCCGTCCCGCAGGAACGGCCCGTAGATCGCTGCGATGCCCCCGGGCGCGAGCACCTGGGCGATCCCCTGAAGCGCGGTCCAGGCCGCCGCGTCCGGGATCAGGTGCAGGAGGTTCACGAGCACGATCACGTCCGCTGCCGGCTCCGCCTCGGCCCAGCCGGGGCGCGCGACGTCCAGCGCCCTCGGCCCGGCCACGTTGCCCAGGCCCGTCGCGCCCGTCCAGGCCGCGATCGAGGCGCGCTGCGCGGGGTCCGGGTCGGTCGGATGCCACGCAAGCCCCGGCATGGCGGCCGCGAAGCGGATAACGTGCTCGCCACTGCCCGAGGCGATCTCCAGCGCGCGGCCCTGTGCGGGCGCAACCCGAACCAACTCCCGCGTGATGGAATCGCGGTTGCGCAAGGCCGCCGGGGCCGAGCGGCGCGGATCGTCGCAGCTCACTTGCGCGCGCCCCTCACGCCGTCACCGCGCGCGCCGGTGGTCGCAGGCGGTCGGGCCTGAGCGCGGCGACCACCTCGGCCGGCAGCTCCGGCGCCCGCCCCGCCACCAGATCCGCCACCAGCCGGCTCGCCGCCGGCGCGGTCTGGAACCCGTAGCCGCCCTGGCCCGCGACCCAGACGAAATCCTCGCGCCCGGGCTCCGGCCCCAGCACCAGGCAGCGATCCGGCGCGAAGGTGCGCAACCCCGCCCAGCTCGAGGTGACGCGCGTGACCTCCTCGGTGACATAGGGCTGGTAGCGCGCGATCCCCTCGGCCAGCACCATGTCGTCGGCCCAGGCGTCATGCGGCCCGTCCACCGGGTCTTCTTCCGCCGGAGAGACGATCCAAGCGCCCGCGTCGGGCTTGGCATACCAGCGCTCGCCCGCACCCATCAGCATGGGCCAGCCCGACACGTCATGCCCCCCCGGCGCCGGCATCCGCGCCATGGAGCGGCGCAAGGGTCTCAGGCCCAGGGGCGCGATCCCGGCCATTCCGGCCACGTGGTCGGCCCAGGCGCCCGCCGCATTGACCAGGATCCGCCCCTCGAAGACGCCCGCGGGGCTTTCCACCCGCCAGATCGCCCCGTCCCTCTCGATCCGCGCGACGCGGGCGCGGGACGTGATCTCGCCGCCCGCGCAACGGATCTGGCGGGCGAAGACCTGCACCATGCGGTCCGTGTCGATATCGAGCGCCGCGTCGTGCCAGCCCGCCCGCGTCACATGCGCCTCGTTCAGGATCGGGACCATGTCGCGGGCCTCCCGCGGCGAAAGCGGCGTCAGGCCCATCTCCCCGATTTCGCGTTCGGCAAGCGCCTCTTCGCCGGTGCCGCCCACAACGAGGAAGCCGCGCGGCGACAGCACGCCACCGTCCAGCGTCTCGTGGGCCGCGCGCGACGCGCGGTTCAGCGCGACGGTGACAGGGTGGCCGTAGCTTTCCTCGAACAGCGCCGCCGACCGCCCCGAGGCATGGTAGGCCAGCGCGTCCTCCGCCTCCAGAAGCAGCACGCGCCCCAATCCGGACAGGCGCGCCCCGGCCGATGTCCCGGCGATCCCGCCGCCGATCACGATGAAATCCCAGATCATGGGCGAGGGATGGCACGGCCCGCGCGCCAACGCAACGTCGCGGGTGGCCCGCAGGCCGCGGCCCGCCACTGACGGGGATCGACCCACCTCAGGCGCGCATCTTCATCCTGGCAAAAAACTCCGGGGGAGGGGCGAAGCCCCCGGGGGCAGAGCCCCCGCGGATCGGCGCCGCAGGCGACGAGCCAACAGGAAAACGCGGGCAGAGCCCCCGCGGATCGGCGCCGCAGGCGACGCGCCAACAGGAAAACGCGGGCAGAGCCCCCGCGGGTCGGCGCCGCAGGCGACGCGCCAAAAGGAAAGGGGCCCGCAGCGACATGCGGACCCCTCCCGAATGTCACCCGCCGGATCAGTTCGGCAGATCGGCCGTCAGACCTTCCACGAAGAAGCTCATCCCCGCCAGCGCGCCGTCCTCGGGCGTCTCGCCCTCGGCCAGCCAGGGCGTACCGTCCTGCTGGTTGATCGGCCCGGTGAAGGGGTGATACGCGCCCGACGCGATCGAGTCCGCCAACGCCATCGCCGAGGCGCGTACCTCTTCGGGAACCGCCTCGCTGATCTCGCCGATCAGGATCCGGTCCTCGGCCAGACCCTGCCATGCGGCCGTCTGCTCCCAGGTGCCGTTCATCGCGGCCTCGGTGCGCGCGATGTAGTAGGGGCCCCAGTTGTCCACGATGGCCGAGATGCGGGGCGCGGGCGCGAACTGGCTCATGTCGCCGGCCTGCCCGAAGGCGAAGGCGCCGGCCTCCTGCGCGACGGCATGGGGGGCCGTCGAGTCGGTGTGCTGGAAGATCACGTCCGCGCCCTGGTCGATCAGCGCCTGGGCCGCGTCGGCCTCGATGGCGGGGTCGAACCAGGTGCTGGCCCAGATCACGCGGAACTCCACCTCGGGGTTCACCTGCCGCGCATGGATGAAGGCCGAGTTGATGCCCTGGATCACCGACGGGATCGGGTAGGAGGCGATGTAGCCGATGATGTTGCTTTCCGTCATGTGCCCCGCCAGATGGCCCATCACGGCGCGGCCCTCGTAGAAGCGCGCGTCATAGGTCGAGACGTTGGGATGCTCGCGCAGGTAGCCCGTGGCGTGCTCGAAATGGACGTCCGGGAAGCGCCCCGCGACCGCGTTCACCGCCGGGCCGAACCCGAAGGAGGTCGCCACGATCATGTCGGCGCCGCCCAGGATCATCTGGGTCATCACCCGCTCGGCATCGGCGCCTTCCGCGACGCTCTCGGCCACCACGGTCTCCACGGCGCCGCCGAAATGCTCCTCCATTTCCAGGCGGCCCTGGTCATGGGTGAAGGTCCAGCCCATGTCGCCGGTCGAACCCACGTGG
>CAZGHJ010000176.1:0-6391 GCA_964525355.1 uncultured Roseicyclus sp. | reverse complement strand
CAGAACATCAGCTGGAAGATGAAGTCCGACCCGGTGGAGGCGTAGGCCGGATCGTCCGCATCGGCGAGCGCGACGCCAACGGGCTCCAGCACGCCCCAGGACGGGAAGAGGCCCGAGAAGTAGCCCTCGATCGCCCAGTCGCCCAGCGGGTACATCAGGTTGTAGCCGATCAGCCAGTACATGATCGCCGCGAGCGAGAAGAGACCGACGTTCTTGGTCATCTGCATGGTGACGTTCTTCGAGCGCACCAGCCCGCCCTCGAGCATGGCGAAGCCCGCGGCCATGAAGAAGACGAGGAAGCCGCCGATCAGGAACAGCAGGCTGTTGAAGATCCAGACCACTTCTTCGGTGACGGCCGGCGCGGCCTCGTCCTGCGCCACGCCCATCGTCGGCAGAAGCACGGCGGTCGCCGCGGCTGCCAACGGGAGGAGAAACTTGGAATTCATTGCGTTAACCCTTTTCGTGGAAGCGCACTCAGAGCGCGTCGTCATTGGTCTCGCCGGTGCGGACGCGCACGGCGCTCGCCACGTCGAGAACGAAGATCTTGCCGTCACCGATCTTGTCGGTCTTCGCGGTGGTCTGGATGGTCTCGACCACCTGGTCGGCCATGCCGTCGGCCACGACGATCTCCAGTTTCACTTTCGGCACGAAATTCACGGCGTATTCTGCGCCACGGTAGATTTCGGTGTGCCCGGATTGGGAGCCGAAGCCCTTTATCTCGGTCACCATCATGCCGCGCACGCCGATGGAGGTGAGCGCCTCGCGCACCTCCTCAAGCTTGAACGGCTTGATTGCTGCGATGATGAGTTTCACGTTTTGAACCCTTCCGGTTGATGGTGTCCCCACCCCTCTCCCGGCAGATGGGCGTAAGCCCGGGGGGGAACGTCACGCCGCCCAAGTCAGGCCGAGGGTCGGGTCAGGGCAACGAGGGCGGCCTGTTTCCCGGGTGAGTCCGGCGGAAGATTGCAAATATTTTGCGCAAAAATTTGGTTAAGCCTGTTTTTTAGGCAAGTCATGGACTCGCGGTGAGGGCTTCGCCCCTCCACATCCGACTCGAAAATGCCTATGTTGCGGCAAACCGAGGCAGGCCGGCAAAACGCGCCGCGAAAAGGCGATCGAATGAGTGGTTCAGGTCAGAACCGGAGACCGCCCCCGCGGGGCAAGCGCACGCTGGTGGCCGACCGGCGGACGACGAAATCCGCGCGCAAGGCACCCCGGACGGGGTCTGGAACGGGCGGCTCCGGCGGGCGGCGAGCCCGGAAACGCGGCAGGGCTGCGCGGCGCCGGCCCCGTGGGCCGCTGGGCTGGGTCGCGGCGCTGTTCCGGCTCGTGCTGCGCCTGATCTGGGCGCTGACATGGCGCGGCGCGGCGGCGGTGACCCTGATCCTCGCCCTGGCCACGGGCTATTACTTCACGATTTTGCCGGATGTCTCCCAGGCGGTGGACACCCGCGCCCGCGGCTCGGTCACGATGCTCGACCGGGACGGCAACGTCTTCGCCTGGCGCGGCGACCAGTTCGGCGGCGTCATCGACCCGGCCTCGGCGAGCCCGCATCTGGTCAATGCCGTGGTCGCCACCGAGGACCGGCGGTTCTACCGGCATTTCGGGGTCAGCCCCCGCGGCATCGCGGGTGCCATCCGCATCAACCTGCGCGAGGGGCGCGGCCCGCTGGAGGGGCATGGCGGCTCCACCATCACGCAGCAGGTGGCCAAGCTCATGTGTCTCGGCGTGCCGTTCGACCCCGATCAATGGGAGAGCGAGGCCGACTACGAACAGGATTGCCGCCGCACCACGCTCTGGCGGAAGATCCAGGAAGTGCCCTTCGCCTTCGCGATGGAGTTGCGCTATTCCAAGGACGAGATCCTGTCGATCTACCTCAACCGCGCCTATCTGGGTGCCGGCGCGCGCGGCTTCGAGGCGGCGGCGCAGCGCTATTTCGGCGTTTCCGCGGCCGAGGTCAGCCCGCAGCAGGCCGCGATGCTGGCCGGTCTTCTGGTCGCGCCCTCCTATTACGCGCCCACGCGCGACCTGGCGCGCGCACAGCGCCGCGCGGCCACGGTGCTTGCCCTGATGGAGCAGGAGGGGCACCTGACCGCGGTCGAGGCCGCTGCCGCGCAGGCCGATCCCGCGGTGCTCTCGCAGGCGGCGGAGCAGAACCTCGGCGGGTTCTTCGCCGACTGGGTGATGTCCGAGGGCCCGGATTTCCTGACCCGCAACACGACCGAGGACGTGGTCATCCGCACCACCTTCGACCCGGCGATGCAGGAAGCCGCCGAAGCCGCGCTGCGCGAGGTGTTCGAAAACCAGGTGCGCGAGGGGTCCGAGGCGCAGGCCGCCATCGTGGTGATGAGCGCCGATGGCGCCGTGCGCGCCATGGTGGGCGGGCGTGACACGCAGCGCGCGGGCCTGTTCAACCGGGCAAGCCAGGCGATGCGCCAGACGGGCAGCGCCTTCAAGCCCTTCGTCTACGCCACCGCGCTGGACCTCGGCTGGCGCTTCGACGACATGATCCTCGACGCGCCCCTGACGATCGACGTGCCCGGCTCGGGGCCCTACACGCCCTCGAACTTCACCAACGAGTTCTACGGCGAAGTGACACTGACCGAGGCGCTGGCCCGGTCGCTGAACATTCCCGCCGTGCGCCTTTCGGAGGAGGTCGGGCGCGATCTGGTGCGGACGGTCGCCTCGGAATTCGGAATCGAGAGCGATCTGGCCGCGGGCCCCGCGCTGGCGCTCGGAGCCTCGGAGTCGACCCTGATCGAGATGACCGGCGCCTATTCGGGCATCCTGAACGGCGGCTCGGCGGTCCTGCCCTATGGCGTGCAGGAAGTGCGGCTGGTGGGCGACGACCAGCCGGTTCTGGAGCAGCGCTCGGGCGTCAGGGACCGCGTGATATCGGAACAGGCGGCGCGGCAACTGACCTACATGATGTCCGAGGCCGTCCGCTCGGGCACCGGCCGGCGTGCGGCGCTTGCCGACCGGCCCGCGGCGGGCAAGACCGGCACCAGCCAGGAGCAGCGCGATGCCTGGTTCCTCGGCTTCACCGCCGACTACGTGGCCGGTGTCTGGATGGGCTATGACGACAACACGCCGCTTGCCGGCGTGACCGGAAGCGGTCTGCCGGCCGAGATCTGGCGTCTGACCATGGAGGGTGTTCACGCCGATCTTCCCGCGCGCCCCTTGCCGATGATCGACCCGGTCCGCGAAGCCCGGCCGCCCGAGACGATCGAGTATCTGCCTGGCGGGCGGCAGCCGCAGGGCGGCGGCGCCAACCCGGTCGAGAGCCTGCTCATGGACGTTCTGGGCGGGATACTCGGGCGCAACTGAGCCCTCGGACCGCCCGCGCCCGTCCGCGGCGCGGCTCAGCCCATGGAGCGCAGGTCGGCCGCGAGCCGGCCGAGATCGCCGCCGCGCGCGTCCAGCATCGCGCCGATCTCGCCGCGCTCGGTCACCATGAGGTTCACGCCCTCGATCACGATGTTGAAGAAGCGCGTGCGCCCCGAGCCGTCCGAGACGAACCAGCGGACCTCGTAGGGCGCGGTGCCGGGCACGCGCGCGGTCGACACGACCTCGATGAAGCTGCGCACCTGGCGCGCGCCGGTGATGACGATCTCGCCGCCGATGAAGTCGCGGAACTGACGGCCGTACTTGCGCGCCATGTACCCCTGGAAGGCGCGGATGAAGGCGGTGCGATCGCCCGCGCTTGCGCTGCGCCAGGGCGGTCCCACGACGGACTGGGCGATGATCGGGACATCCGCGTAATCGCGGAAGATGCGTTCGAACTCCGGCAGCATCGCGGCTTCGCTGCGCCCCGAGTTGATCACCCCCATGACATCGGCCATGACCGTGTTGACCAGCGCCGCCGCGGCCTCCGGGCTTTGCGCCTGCGCGGACTGTGCGGACAGGCCCGCGATGGCGACCGGGGCAGCTGCGGCGAGGCGCATCAGGTCGCGTCGGGTCATCGGATCGTGTCGGCGCATCGTCATCGGGCTCCGGGCCTCCGTCGTCTTTCGCGGTGTCCGCCGAAGGAGCGGACGGTCTCACATTGCGTAGGGGTCGAAATACGGGTCGAGCACGGGGTCGGCTTGCGCGCCCGGATCCGCGCCCGTTTGGGCGGCGGGCTGCCCGGCATAGGGGTCGAAGGGGGCGTCGGCCCCTCCGCCGCGAAGCTCGAACCGGCGGTTTTGCAGGTAGACCGACCGCGTGAGCGCGTAGCTGTCTTCGGAGCGGTAGAGGCTGTCGATGGTCCCCGACAGTTCGAGGCGTGTGTCGAGGCCCGCGAGTGCCAGCGATCCGGCCGCGTAGGCCACCTCCCGCGGGCCGAGCACCTGGCGCAGCGGGTTGAAGGCGATGTCGACGATCCGCCCGACGGTATCGCGCGTGGTCGAGGGTCCGAAGAGAGGCGCCACGAGGTAATCCCCCTCGCCGAGGCCGTAGACATGCATGGTCTCGCCGAAATCCGTCTCGGCCGCGGGCAGTCCCATCGCGGTGGCGGGGTCGAGTAGCCCGCCGATCCCGATGGTGGAGTTCACCGCGAAGCGCAGCGAATTTTGCAGCGCGTCCTGGAGGCGCAACTGGAGGAGGTCGTTCACCACGTAGCCCGGTTGGCTGAGATTGGCGGCGGCGTTGCCGATGCCGGTGCGCACGGGCCGCGGCACCACTTCGCCGTAAGCCTCGGCCACGGGGGCGACCACGGTCTGGTCGAGCGCCACGTTGAAGCGATGCACCTCGCGGTTCCGCGCCTCGGCGGCATCCTCGATGCTGTCGCCCGGCGGCAGCGTCGCAGGCCCGCAGGCGGCGAGGACGGCCAGCAGCACCGCCCCGAAGGCAGGCCGGCAAAGCCGTGCAAAAAGGAGGGTCATGGCACCGGAGCGCGGTGCGCGACAGGGCAGGGGCAAGGCAGGCGTCCAGGGCAGCTGTGCAGACGCCTGACTGTATCGCGCAAGGCGGCGCCGGGAAACCCTCGAGCCTCATCATGGTGACCGGCAGGCAAAACAAAAGCGGCGAATGCCACGCTTTTCGGCGCTGGCCGCCATGGCGGGCAGCGCGGGCCGCGCCCGCGCACATCCTCTTTCCCTTTGCCCGCGGTCCCGCTAGCGTGCGCGCGACGCCGGGCGCGTTGCCGCGCGCGCCGGGCATGAACAATGATGAACCACGATCGAAGGAGTGTTGCCATGGCCGGAAGCTACGAGGCCCGTCTGGCGGAACTGGGGGTCACCCTGCCCGATGCCCCGGCGCCCGCCGCCAATTACGTGCCCTACGTCACCGTCGGGGACACGGTGTTCGTCTCGGGCCAGGTCGCCATGGCCGACGGTGCGTTCGTCGTGGGCAAGCTCGGTCACGACATGGATATCGAAGCCGGGGCCGCGGCCGCGCGGAGCTGCGCGATCAGCCTGCTTGCGCAGGTCAAGGCGGCTTGCGGCGGCGATCTCGACCGGCTGGTGCGGGTGGTCAAGCTGACCGGTTTCGTGAACTCCACGGGCGATTTCGGCGATCAGCCCAAGGTCGTCAACGGCGCCTCGGACTTCCTGGTCGAGGCGCTGGGCGATGCCGGACGCCACAGCCGCTCGGCGGTCAGCGCGGCGTCCCTGCCCTTCGGCGTCGCGGTGGAGATCGAGGGTATCTTCCAGATCCGGCCCTGAGCGCGCATGATCCTGCCACCGGAGTTCCTCGAGGCCCCCATCGCCCACCGGGCGCTGCACGATGCCGGGCAGGGCGTGCCCGAGAACAGCCGCGCCGCGGTGGCGCGTGCGGTCAGGGCGGGCTACGGGATCGAGATCGACGTGCAGCTTTCGGCGGACGGGCGCGCGATGGTCTTCCATGACGCGACGCTCGACCGGCTGACCCGGGCGACCGGTCCCGTGGCGCAGCGGACGGCGCAGGAATTGTCGGACGTGACCCTGACCGGCAGCGAGGAGGGCATCCCGACACTTGCCGACATCCTTGCGCTGGTGGACGGCAAGGTGCCGCTCCTCGTCGAGATCAAGGACCAGTCGGGCGGTCTCGGCGCGGGCGAGGACCGGCTGGAACGCGCCGTGGCCGCCGACCTGGCGGATTACGGCGGACCGGCCGCGGTGATGAGTTTCAACCCGCATGTGATCGCGGCCATGAAGACGATCGCCCCGGACGTGGCCCGCGGCCTCGTCACTTCGGCCTTCGCGCCCTCGAAATGGCCGCACCTGACGGCGGACCTTTGCCGCCAGTTGCGCTCGATCTCGGATTTCGGCCGCGTGGGCGCCTCGTTCATCAGCCATCAATGGAGCGATCTGGGCAGTCCGAGGGTTGCGGAACTGAAGGCGAACGGCACGCCGGTCCTGTGCTGGACGGTCACGACGCCCCAGATCGAGGCCGAGGCGCGGCGGGTGGCCGACAACATCACCTTCGAGGGCTA
>CAZGHJ010000175.1:0-6435 GCA_964525355.1 uncultured Roseicyclus sp. | reverse complement strand
GCATCCCGTCGCCCATGTAGTTCACGCTCAGCACCGTGAGCGAGATCAGCACGCCCGGGAAGATCACCATCCACGGCGCGCGTTCGGTGTATTGCACCGCGTCGATCAGGATCTTGCCCCAGGTCGGGAAGTCAGACGGGAACCCCAGGCCCAGGTAGCTCAGCGCCGATTCCGTGATGATCGCGTTGGCGATGGCCAGAGTGCCCGACACCATGATCGGAGAGAGCACGTTGGGCAGGATATGGCGGAGGATCAGCCGGGCCGGCGGCGTGCCGATGGAGGTGGCGGCCAGGATGAATTCGCGCTCCTTGATGGCGAGGATGTCGCCCCGCACGATCCGCGCCACCGGCATCCACGAGGTCAGCCCGATCACCGTCACCATCAGGATGAAGATGCCGGCCTCGGTGCCGAAACGCTGGCTCAACGGCTCGCGGAAGAGCATGATGATGACCAGCAGCAGCGGCAGCACCGGCAGCGCCAGGAACAGGTCCGTCAGCCGCATCAGCACGCCGTCGAGCGACCGGAAGAAGCCCGCCAGCACCCCCACGAGCGTGCCCAGAAGCAGCGTGATCACCATCGCCACGAGCCCCACGGCCAGCGAGATGCGCCCGCCGAACATGACCTGCGCCATCACGTCCTGGCCCAGCTGCATGGTGCCCATGGGATGCGCCAGGCTCGGCGGGGTGAAGCGGTTGCGGGTGTCGAGCGCGCCGGGATCGACCGTCCAGATCAGCGGGCCGATGGTCACGAACAGGATGATGCCCACGAAGCAGACCATGCCCGCCATGGCGCCCCGGTGGTGGCGGAACTGGTCCCAGGCATCGGCCCACTGGCTGCGCGGCGCCGTGTCGAGGAGGGCCGGGGCCGCGCCGGCGGGCGTCGCGCCGGAGGTGGCGGTGACGTTCGGGCGATCAGTCATAGCGGATCCTCGGGTCAAGGATGCCGTAAAGGACATCTGCGATCAGGTTGAACAGGACGACGAGCACCGCGAAGATGAACGAGATCGTCTGCACCATGGGCACGTCGGCGCCGCGGATGGCCTGGATCAGCTGGTAGCCGATCCCGTTCACGCGAAAGACCTGCTCGGTGATGAGCGCGCCGCCGAAGACCGCCGGCACGTTGAGCGCGATCACCGTGACCACGGGGATGAGCGAATTGCGCAGCACGTGGCGCAGCACCACGACGCGCTCGCCCATGCCCTTGGCGCGGGCCGTTCGCACGTAGTCCTGTTGCAGGTTGTCGAGCATCGAGGCGCGCATGTAGCGGCTGATCTGGGCGGCGTTGTAGAGGCCCAGCACCATCATCGGCATGACCATCTGCTGAAGCTGAAAGACGAAACTGTCCCAGTCCTCGACCACATGGGTGGTGTCGTAACTCGAGGGCAGCCACCACCACGCGTCGATCGGCGTCCAGACCGAGAAGATGATGATCGCCATGGTCCCGGTGAAGAAGGTCGGGATTGAAAAGCCCACCATGGAGAAGAAGGTCGCGCCCTGGTCGAGCGCCGAATACTGCTTGTAGGCCGAGATGATGCCCAGCGGCATGCCGATCAGGATGCCGATGATGTAGGAGGTGCCCACCACCCACAGCGTCTGCGGCAGCGAGATCGCGATGATGTCGAAGACGGGGCTGCGGGTCTGGTAGCTGATGATGCGGCTGGTGTCGGGCGGCACGAATTGCAGGCAGCCCTCGGGCATGGTGCGGTCGGGCAGCCGCTCGGCGCGGCAAAGCGCGTCCTCCAGCAGGATCAGCGGTTCGGTGACGAACATCATCCGCGCCCATCGCAGGTACTGGCCCACCAGCGGCTCGTTGACGCCCAGGCTCTCGCGGATCTGTTCGCGCACCTCGGGCGGGATCGTCAGCGGCAGGTTCGCGGTCGGGTCCGAAGGCGAGAGCTTCACGATCATGAAGATGATGAAGCTGATGAAGATCAGCGCGGGGACCGCGAGGATCAGTCGCCGGATGATGTATGTGGCCATGGCAGTGCCTCGCGAGGGGTCTGGGGTCTCGGCATGTGGCGGGGGAGGTGCGGTCGGCCCCTTCGGGCCGGGGTCGCGGCCCCCGAACCATGCCGGGGGCCGCGTGGGGCTTCGGGTCAGGCGGACGCGATCACTCGCGCTCCATGCCCGGCGTGCGCGTCCATTCGGCGATGTTCCAAAGCTCCGAGTCCCAGTCGGACATCGAGATGCCTTCGAGGGTCACGGCATGGGCCGAGACGCCGCCGCGGTGGACCAGCGGGATGATCGAGTAGCTCTGCACGAGCATGTCGTTCATCGCGCGCGCGAGGCGCCCGCGCTCCTCGAGATCGGCCGTGACGGCCATCTCGGCGACCAGCGCGTCGTATTCCTCGCTGCAGAAGCGCTGGATATTGGCGCCCTGCCACTGGGTCTCGGGCCGCGGCCAGTCGCTGCACACCCAGTTGGCCATGTAGGCCTGCGGGTCCACGCCGGCGAAGTTGTTGGTGTACATCTCGATGTCGGCATAGAACTTCTGGAACGTGTCCGGGGACGCCGGATCGCCACCGAAGAAGACCGAGGCGTCCACGTTGCGCAGCTCGGTGTCGATGCCCAGCTCGTCCCACCAGGCCTGGATCAGCGCCTGGGTGTCCTGACGCACGGCGTTCGTGGAGGTCTGGAACACCACCGACAGCGGCGTGCCCTCGTATTCGCGGATGCCGTCGCCGTCGGTATCGACGATGCCCGCCTCGTCAAGAAGCGCGATGGCGCCCTCGAGGTCCTGCTCGAGGCAGGCGTCATTGGCCGTCGAGGCATAGAGATCGGGCGCGGGCAGCACGTTGCAGGTGGCCTGGCCGCCGGCGCCGTAGCCCACTTCCACGATTAGCGCGCGGTCGATCGCCATGGACAGGGCCTGGCCGATCACCGGCACCGTCAGGAACGGATGCGGACCGGCCTGCGCCGTGGAGCGCACGTCACCCAGGCTCGGGTCGGGGTTGGTCTGGTTGAGGTGCAGACGCTCGACCGAGGTTCCGAAGGCGGTCGCGACATTGCACAGGCCCTCGGCCTCCATGTCGGCCAGGATCTGCGGGTCGACCTGCAGGTTCCAGGCGTAGTCGAACTCGCCCGTCTGGCAGACCGAGCGCGCCGCCGAGATGGCGTCCCCGCCGCCGCGGAACGTGACCGTGGCAAAGCCCGGCTGGTCGGGGTTGCGGTAGTTGGGGTTGGCGGAGAACTCGATGACGTCATTGGGGCGGAACTCGTCCACCACGAAGGGGCCGGTGCCGATCGGGTTGAAGTTCGCCTCGGTGCATTCGGGCGCGCGCGCGCCCAGGCAGTCGGCGAATTGCGCGGCCTGGAGAACCGGGCTCTCCGAGCCCACGAAGGCGGTGTAGGGAAACGGCGTCGGCCCCTCGAAGTTCACCACCACGGTCCGCTCGTCGGGCGTGTCGACCGAGGTCACGCCGTCGAAAAAGCTCAACTGCGCGCAGCCGCCCTCGGGATGGGTGCAGTATTCCCAGGTGAAGCGGAAATCCTCGGAGGTCAGGGGCGAGCCGTCCGACCAGGTGACGCCTTCGCGGATCGTCCAGGTGATCGAGGTCAGGTCCTCGGAGACGCCGCCGTTCTCGACGGTCGGGATCTCCTCGGCCAGCCACGGCAGCATCGTGCCGGTGTTGTCGAAGCGCGCCATGGACTCCAGCACCAGCGAGGCGCTTTCGATTTCCTTCGTGCCGCCCGACAGGAACGGGTTCAGCGTCGAGGGCGCCTGCCAGTAGATGATGTTCAGATGCCCCGAGGCGCCGCGTTCGGCCAGCGCGGCCGCCGGGGCCATCGCCAGCGCCGCCGCGCCCAGCATGAGGGATGTGCGTGTCATGAGGTGTTCACTCCTTGTTGAACCGTGCCCTTCCGGGCGGTCTCGTGCCGGCCTTTCACAGGCCGATCGGTCCGGTCGTTCGGGACAGGTCGATGACAGGCAGATCGCCCGCGGATGTCCAGCCCGTTAACCATCGAACGCAGATCATGTGCAAAAAGCAAGCCCGATGCCGTCGCGTTATGCGCACGGAATGGGCAGGCGCGGGATTTGACAGCAGGCGATCATCGGTCATAGCGTCACGGGAGCTTTCGGCCTTGCGGCGATCCGGGTCACATCGGCCGGGCGCCGCCGGCACGGGCCGCGGCGACCGAACAGGGGAGTTCTCCACATGCTCGACCGGCCCATTGCCGAGGTCCGCAACCTGCGCGTCGAATTCGAGACCAAGGCCGGCAAGGTCGTGGGGGTCGAGGATGTCTCCTTCGAGGTCGGCGCGGGCGAGACCGTGTGCATCGTGGGCGAGAGCGGCTCGGGCAAGTCGGTCTCCTCGCTCTCGCTGATGCGGCTGGTGGAGTTCGGCGGCGGCCATATCGCGGGCGGGCAGTTGATGTTCGACCGCAAGGACGAGGAGCCCATCGACCTCGCCAAGACCGATGCCGGCCTCATGCGCGACATCCGCGGCAACGAGATCGGCATGATCTTCCAGGAGCCGATGACGGCCCTGAACCCGGTCTTCACCATCGAGCGGCAGCTGACCGAGGGGCTGATCAAGCACAAGCACATGACGAAGGCGCAGGCCCGCGCCCGCGCGCTGGAACTGATGCGCCAGGTCCGCATCCCCGAGCCCGAGCGGCGCCTGAAGCAATACCCGCACGAGCTGTCGGGCGGCATGCGCCAGCGCGTGGTCATCGCCATCGCGCTGGCCTGCGAGCCGCGCATCCTGATCGCCGACGAGCCCACGACCGCGCTCGACGTGACGATCCAGGCCGAGATCCTGGCGCTGATCGACCGGCTCAAGCGCGAGACCGGCACGAGCGTCATGTTCATCACCCATGACATGGCCGTGGTCGCCCAGATCGCCGACCGCGTCGTGGTCATGTATCGCGGCAACAAGGTCGAGGAGGGCCCGGTCGAGCAGATCTTCGCCAAGCCCCAGCACCCCTATACCCAGGCGCTGCTGGCCGCCGTCCCGAAGCTGGGCGAGATGACGGGCAAGGCCCTGCCCGAGCCGATGAAGCTGATGAGCGCGCCGGCTGATGCGCCGCCGCCCCGGCCTATCGAGGGCACCGACAAGGTGCTTCTGAAGGTCGAGCACCTGACGACCCGCTTCCCGGTGAAGGGCGGGCTCCTGCGCCGGACCATCGCCAATGTCCACGCGGTCGAGGATGTCTCGCTCGAGATCAAGGCGGGCCAGACGCTCAGCCTCGTGGGCGAGTCGGGCTGCGGCAAGTCCACCGCCGGCCGGTCCATCCTGCGGCTGGTGGAGCCGCTGTCGGGCAGCATCGAGATCGACGGCGTCGACATCATGGCGCTGAACGGTCACGACCTGCGGCTTGCGCGGCGGCACATGCAGATGATCTTCCAGGATCCCTTCGCCTCGCTCAATCCGCAGATGATCCTGTCCCATCAGGTGGCCGAGCCCCTGCAGAACTTCGACGGCATGTCCGCGCAGGCCCGCCACGAGCGGGTGTCGGAGCTGTTCGACCGGGTGCAGCTGCCGCGGGACTTCATGTCGCGCTACCCCCACGAGCTGTCCGGCGGCCAGCGCCAGCGCGTGGCCATCGCGCGCGCGCTCGCGCTCAACCCCAAGCTCATCATCGCCGACGAGGCGGTCTCGGCGCTCGATGTCTCGGTGCAGGCCGAGGTGCTGAACCTGATGATGGAACTCCAGGCCGAACTGGGGCTGTCCTATCTCTTCATCAGTCATGACATGGCCGTGGTCGAGCGCGTCAGCCATACCGTGGGCGTCATGTATCTGGGCCGCATCGTCGAGATCGGGCCGCGCGCGCGCATCTTCGAGAACCCCCAGCACCCCTATACGCAGGCGCTGCTCAAGGCCGTGCCCATCGCCGATCCGACCCGGCGCAAGGCCGAGAAGGACCTGAACTTCAAGCCGATCCCCTCGCCGGTGCATCCGATCGACTACAAGCCCGAGCCCTCCGTCTACGAGGAGGTGGAGCCCGGCCACCTGATCCTGACCACCGACAGCGGCTACTGAGCGCGCCATGCCCGACCCCCTCGGCCCGAAGGAGATCCTCGCGCGGCTCATCGCCTTCCCCACGGTCAGCCGCGACAGCAACCTCGCGCTGGTCCACTGGGTCGAGGACTACCTCGCGGGCTTCGGCATCGCCTGCCACCGCGACCCCGACGCGACTGGCTCGAAGGCCAGCCTCTACGCCCATGTGGGCCCCGAGGTCGAAGGCGGCGTGATCCTGTCGGGCCATACCGACGTCGTCCCGGTCGACGGGCAGGACTGGGACACCGACCCGTTCGAACTGGTCGAGCGCGACGGCCGTCTCTACGGGCGCGGCACCTGCGACATGAAGGGCTTCGACGCGCTGGCCATCTGGGCCGCGGTCGAGGCGCAGCGTCGGGGCGTGTCCCGACCGCTCCAGCTCTGCCTCAGCCGCGACGAGGAGATCGGCTGCATCGGCGCGCCGCCGATGATCG
>CAZGHJ010000174.1:0-6463 GCA_964525355.1 uncultured Roseicyclus sp. | reverse complement strand
CGAAGGCGATCGCGGTCACGAGGAAGGTCTGCACGATCGAGTAGGACGTGAAGACGAGGAAGATCGAGCTCATCGACAGGCCCATCGCCGCGGCGAAGGTGAAGAACCCGAGGCTCACGGCCGCGGCCGAGCCACGGCGCATCAGCGCGCCCCAGCCGAACAGCAGGAAGGCGAGCGGCGCGAACATGATCACCCAGCGCAGCGGCGTGGCGTAGATCGCCTGCCCGAGGCCCGTCAGGTACTGACCTTCGCGCAGCGCGACGGCCGCGCCCGTCGGGTCCGACGTGACGGCAAGGTTGGCGATCGCCCAGGCCGCCGCGGCGGTGATGAGCATGCCCCCCGACATGGTCGCGTAGACCTTGTTCATGTGGGCCTTGAGGCCCTCGTCGATCTGGGCCGTGACGGCGGCGCCGGCTTGCGCGCGCATCGTCTGATAGTCAGCCATTTGGTCCCTCCAATAGAAACACGTTTGGCAGGCCCCGCCGGGGAAACTCCCCCACGCGCCCGCCTCATACGTGGATATTGGCCAGGATCGCGGCCATTTCAAGAAAGACGCGCCGGAGGTGGGGCTCCGGCGCGATAGTTTTTTGCTATGATCGTCGTCCTCCCCCCGACGGCCACAGCCGCGGCCAGGGCGCCGCGCGGTCAGTGCCGCCAGGCGGCCGGCACGTCCCAGAGCGGGCGCTGGGCCTCCCGGGTGATCTCCGTCTCGCTCAGGCCCACGTCGCGGCGCAGATGCTCGGGCAACTCGGCCAGCGCGCGGCGCTGGCGCCAGACGGCGAAGGCCGCGGCAAGGCGCGTCAAGGCGCCCGCTGCGGCCGGTGCGGGATGGGCGCGGGTCAGGCCGCGGCTGTTGATGACGTCAGCCATCGGGTTTCCTTTCGAAATCGTGAACACATCGGGAGGTTTCATTTGCAGGCTTGATATATGGCGGGGCGTATGCATTTTGGAAACGAATGCTCTTAATGAGTCACATCAAGGACCGTGATGGTATGCCGCGCAATCTGGACATGACCGCAATTCGTGCCTTCGTCGCCGTCGTGGATGCCGGCGGGGTGACGAAGGCCTCGGGCTTTCTCAACCTCACGCAATCCGCCGTTTCCATGCAGCTCAAGCGCCTGGAAGAGCAGGTGGGCGTGGCGCTTTTCGACCGCTCCGCGCGGCGGCTCTCGCTCACCGGCGCGGGCGAGCAGATGCTCGGCTACGCGCGGCGCATGCTGGAGCTGAACGACGAGGTGCTCGGCCGGCTCACCGCGCCCGACTATTCCGGCCAGATCGCGCTCGGCGTGCCCCATGACATCGTCTATCCCGCGATCCCGCAGGTGCTCCAGCGCTTCAACACCGCCTTTCCCCGCATGCGGGTGCAGCTGGTCTCCTCCTACACCTCGCGGCTCAAGGCGCTCTTCGCCAAGGGCGAACTGGACGTCATCCTGACCACCGAGGACGAGGCCGATCCGGGTGGCGAGACGCTGATCGAACGCGCCCTCGTCTGGGTCGGCGCCGAGGGCGGCCAGGTCTGGCGCCAGCGGCCCCTGCGCCTCGCCTTCGAGCATGGCTGCATCTTCCGCCGCGGCGTGCAGCGCGCGCTGAACGGGGCCGCGATCTCCTGGGAGATGGCGGTGGAAAGCGATTCGACCCGCACCATCGAGGCGTCCGTCGCGGCGGATCTCGCCGTCCACGCCTGCATCGAGGGCACCGAACCGCCCTATGTGGAGCGCATCGCCCATAACGGCGCGCTGCCCAACCTGCCGCGCATCGCGATCAACCTCTATCGCGCCGATCTGGCGAAGGGCGCGCCGGTCGACGCGCTCTGCGACGCGATCCGCCAGGCCTATCGCGGCGTGGGCGAGGCGCCGATGGCGGCCTAGGTCTCGGCCACCGTCACCACCACCTTGCCCGGCACCGCCCGGTCGCGCAGCAGCGCCAGCGCCTCGCCCGCCCGGGCCAGCGGGCGCGTCGCCCCGATTCGCGGCGCGATCCGGCCCGAGGCGTACATCTCCATCAACTCGTCCAGGCTGCCGGTCAGCGCCGCGCGCGCGAAGCGCAGATACCCGCCCCAATAGACCCCGATCACGTCCACGTTCTTGACCAGAAGGTGGTTGGCCGGCACCTGCGGCACGTCTCCGCTCGCGAAGCCGATGACCAGGATGCGCCCCTCGGGCCGGGTCGCGCGCAATGCGTCGGTGAAAGCGGCCCCGCCGACCGCGTCATAGACCACGTCCGCGCCGCCCAGGTCCTTGATCGCCGTCCGCAGATCGGCCGCGCCCGCGTCGATCAGGTGATGCGCGCCCGCCTGCCGCGCCGCGGCAAGCTTCTCCGCCCCGCGCGCCACGGCCACCACCTCCGCGCCCAGCGCCGCGCCCAGCTCCACCGCCGTCAGGCCGACGCCGCCCGCCGCGCCCAGCACCACCAGCCGCTCGCCGGCCCGCAACCGCGCGCGCCGCGTCAGCGCCAGGTGGCTCGTGCCGTAAGCCACGAGGAAGCCCGCCGCCACGTCCATCGCCATCGCCTTGGGGATCTCGACGCAGACCTCGGCCGGCACGGCGGCGAATTCGGCCAGCCCGCCACGTCCCGCGAACGCCGCCACCCGCGCGCCGAGGCCGGGCCGCGTCACGCCCGCGCCCAGGCCCACGACCCGGCCCGACATCTCCATGCCCAGCGTGAAGGGCGGCTCGGGCGTGTCCTGGTAGCTGCCCTTCTGCATCAGCAGGTCCGCGAAGTTCAGCCCGCAGGCCGCGACCTCGACCAGAACCTCCCCCGGACCCGGCTCGGGCCTGTCGATCTCGCGCAAGACAGGCTCCGTGCCGAACCGTGTGACCTGCACCGCTCGCATCGCCTCGCCTCCCGTGCCTGGCGTCGTTCACGCCCGGCTTACACGGTTTGGCCGGGCGCCGCGCCCCCCTTTCGGGCGACCATGGCCGTTGCAATGCACGCATCGGGCGAGTAGTGTTAATGAACTGCACGCAGAGCGTTGCTCCGGGCCGTTCCACGGCCTCCGATGACCGCTGCGGGCCTTGCGGAGGGCAAATCTGTCCACCGGGGGTTGAACGCCGCGCGCGCCGGGCTACCTCCGCGCTGTCGCTAGGGTTGAGTGCCGGTCGCGCTAAGCATGTTCGCGGGCTCCACGACGCCTCGGCTACGACACTGGGATTGTGTTTTGAAATAAGGAGATCGTCGTGAAACACCCTGTGGACGTTCACGTCGGCAAACGGGTCCGCCACCGCCGCTGGATGGTTGGCATGACCCAGCAGCAGCTGGCCGAGAAGGTCGGGATCAAGTTTCAGCAGATCCAGAAATACGAGACCGGCATGAACCGCGTCAGCGCATCGCGCCTGTGGGACATCGCCGAGGCGCTGTCGGTCCCCGTCAGCTTCTTCTTCGACGGCATGGACGCCGCCGAGACGGGTGCGGCGGACGGTGCTGCGGCCACGGCCTCCAACCCGCCCGGCGACATCCTCGCCGACAAGGAGGCGCTTGAGCTGGTCCGCTCCTACTACGCGATCCCCGAGAACCAGCGCCGCCGCCTGTTCGACCTGGCGCGCGTCCTGTCCGACACCGCCGCCTGAGGCCGCCCGGACCGCGCCGGGCCCGCCGCGTCGGGTCCGGTGCCGTCGCGAGGTCCGGCCATGCATGGCGCGCCTTGACCGGACGGCTTGCCCGTGCGACGCGGGGTCCGGTCGCACGACGCCCCGTCGTGCCGAGGGTCAGCTTCCGAAAGCCATGGCGTCCGGTTCGCAAAGACATATCCTGCCCCGCCTGCCCGAGCGCGAGGTCGCGGCGGTCCTGTCCACCGCGCATGCGCTGGCCGAGGCCGCGCGGCGCGAGACCCTGCGCCATTTCCGCAGCACCGGCCTCGTGGCCGTCGACAAGAGCGGCCGGCGCCCCGGCGTGGCCTTCGACCCTGTCACCGTGGCCGACCGCTCCGCCGAGGCGGCGATGCGCGCGATCCTTGCCGAGCGCCGGCCCCAGGATGGCATCATGGGCGAGGAGGAGGTCGACATTCGCGGCACCAGCGGCCTGACCTGGGTGCTCGACCCGGTGGACGGCACCCGCGGCTACGTCTCGGGCACGCCCACATGGGGGGTGCTCATCGCGCTTTGCGACAGCGAGGGGCCGCTCTACGGTATCATCGACCAGCCCTATATCGGCGAGCGGTTCGAGGGCGGCCTGGGACGCGCGCGCCTGACCGGCCCCCGCGGCGGGCGGCCGCTGGGCGTGGCGCCCAGCCCCAGCCTGTCGGCAGCGACGCTTTTCACCACCTTCCCCGAGGTCGGCACCCCCGAGGAGCGCGCGGGGTTCGAGGCGGTGCGCGACGTGGTCCGCATGACGCGCTACGGAATGGATTGTTACGCCTATGCGCTGGTCGCGGCGGGGCAGGTGGATCTGGTGATCGAGGCCGGGCTGCATGCCTACGACATCTGCGCGCCCATCGCCGTGATCGAGGCCGCGGGCGGGATCGTCACCGACTGGCAGGGCGGCCCGGCCCATCGGGGCGGGCGCATTCTGGCCGCGGCAAGCGCGGATCTTCACGCCGAAGCGCTCGACATCCTCGCCCGCGCCGTCCCGTAGGTGCGGGACCTGGACCCCTGGGGTGCCGGGCTCTGCGTTCGGGCCACAAATCCAAATATTTCAATGCCCTGAGACTCGATCTTCACGGCCCAGGCCGGTTGCGGTCCTGCGCGCGGCGGCCGCCTGTCCGTCCAGACGGGTTGCCAGGCCGAGCGTTGCGACCTGACCCTGCTGCCTGGTGGGCGGACAGGCATCTCGAGCCTCGCTCTGGCCCGTGCGCGAAACACCGCGCATCCGATATGTCAAAAACAAGTGTTTCCAAAAAACGTCATTTCGGATACATATCCGACCTTATTTGAGCTTAAGTCTTGTATTAAAACCGCTTCCACTCACAGACCTGCGGGTTGTTGACCGACACATTCCTCCGCTGCTTATCCACAGGATTGTACACGGCCTCTTGCGCGCGCGACCTGCGTTTCGCATGCTGGCCGGACAGCCCGCGTCGCGAATGGAGACCCCGACATGCTGCGCCTGATGTCACTGGTGGCGACAATTGCCATCCTCTCCGGTTGCACGCCGCAATCCGGGGCTCAGCGCGTGTCGGTGGCCGAGACCGCCGGCATCGCGTCCATGGGAACGCAGCTGTCCTTCCAGCGCGCGCAGAACGGGATCGTTCGACCGCTCGGCTACAGCCCCGCCCTGCAGGCCGCGGCGCAGGCCCAGGCCGATCACCTCAGCCGCACCGGGGGCATGGGCCATATCGGTCCCGGCGGCGCCACGGCGCGGGACCGGGCCGCGCGGGCCGGCTACACGGCCTGCCTGATCGTCGAGAACGTGGCCCGCGGCCAACAGGACATCTCGGGCGTCCTGTCCGACTGGATGGGCAGCCCCGGACATCGGTCGAACATCCTCAACGCGCAGGTGACGCAATATGGCTTCGCCCGCTCGGGCTCGGTCTGGGTGCTGAAACTGGCGCGGCCCTGTTGACGGCGCCGATGCCTGCGCAGGACAACGGTAAAAAGTAAACTGAAACAATTAATTGACCGTCATTCTTGACGCAATCAGGCCAAGCTCAAGCGCCCCGGGCCTCAACAGCCCGGGGCGAAGCGGGTCATGCCGCGTGAGGCGTCAGTTCTTGGCCTTGTCGACCATGCGCCCGGCGGTGATCCAAGGCATCATCCCGCGAAGCTTTTCTCCAACCTCTTCAATCTGATGCGCGTCGTTGTTACGACGGATCGCCTTGAACGAGGGCTGGCCCACGGCGCATTCGGCCATCCAGTCCCGCACGAAGCGGCCCTGCTGGATGTCGTCCAGCACCGCCTTCATCCGCGCCTTGGTCTCGTCATAGGGCAGGATGCGCGGCCCCGAGACGTATTCGCCGAATTCGGCCGTGTTCGAGATCGAGTAGTTCATGTTCGCGATGCCGCCCTCGTAGATCAGGTCGACGATCAGCTTCACCTCGTGCAGGCACTCGAAATACGCCATTTCCGGCGCGTAGCCCGCCTCGACCAGCGTCTCGAAGCCCATGCGGATCAGCTCCACGAGCCCGCCGCACAGCACCGCCTGCTCGCCGAAGAGGTCGGTCTCGCACTCTTCCTTGAAATCCGTCTCGATGATGCCCGAGCGTCCGCCGCCGATGGCCGAGCAATAGGACAGCCCGATCTCCAGCGCGCGGCCGGAGGCGTCGTTGTTCACCGCGACAAGGCAGGGCACGCCGCCGCCCTTCACGTATTCGCCGCGCACCGTGTGGCCGGGGCCCTTGGGCGCCATCATGATCACGTCGACGCCCGGTTTCGGCTCGATCAGGCCGAAATGCACGTTCAAACCGTGGGCGAAGGCGATCGCCGCGCCCTCGCGCAGGTTGTCGTGGACGTATTTGCGGTAGGTCTCGGCCTGCAACTCGTCGGGCATGGTGAACATGATCAGGTCGCACCAGGCCGCCGCTTCCGCGATG
>CAZGHJ010000173.1:0-6516 GCA_964525355.1 uncultured Roseicyclus sp. | reverse complement strand
TCGACGAGGAACACGACAGTTCCTACAAGCAGGAGGAGGGCGCGCTTTACAACGCGCGCGACATGGCCGTGCTGCGCGCCAGCCTGACGGACGCGCAGGTGGTGCTGGCCTCGGCCACGCCGTCGCTGGAAAGCTGGGCCAATGCCGAGGCCGGCAAATACGCGCGTCTCGATCTGACCGCGCGCTTCGGGCAGGCGGTGCTGCCGCAGATGTCGGCCATAGACATGCGGGCCGAGGATCTTCCGGCGCAATCCTGGCTCTCGCCGACGCTGGTGGGGCAGGTCGCGGCAACCGTGCAGGCCGGCGAACAGGCGCTTTTGTTCCTCAACCGCCGGGGCTATGCGCCGGTGACGCTTTGCCGGGCCTGCGGCGCGCAGGTGGGCTGCGACGATTGCGACGCGCGCATGGTCGAGCACCGCTTCCTCAAGCGGCTGGTGTGCCACCAGTGCGGCGCCACGAAACCCCTGCCAGAGACCTGCCCCGCCTGCGGCGTCGAGGGCAAGATGGCCGCCGTCGGCCCCGGCGTCGAACGCGTGGCCGAGGAAGCCGCCGCGGCCTTCCCCGACGCGAAACTCGCCGTCCTGTCCTCGGATCTCTTCGGCTCGGCCCGCGCGCTCAAGGCCCAGATCGAGGAGATCGCGGCAGGCGACACCGACATCATCATCGGCACGCAACTGGTCGCCAAGGGCCACAACTTCCCGCGCCTGACGCTGGTGGGCGTGGTCGACGCCGATCTGGGCCTTCAGGGCGGGGACCTGCGCGCGGCCGAACGCACCTTCCAGCTGATGCGCCAGGTTTCGGGCCGGGCGGGGCGCGCCGACCGGCCGGGGCATGCGCTCCTGCAGACCTTCCAGCCCGAGCACCCTGTCATCCGCGCGATCCTCGCCGGCGACGAGGAAGCCTTCTGGCGCGCCGAAGCCGCCGAGCGCGAGGCCGCCGGCATGCCGCCCTACGGACGTCTTGCCGGCATCGTCATCAGCGCGCCCGACGCCGCCGCGGCCTTCGATGTCGGCACGCATCTCGCGCGGACCGACGCGCCCATCCGCGCGGCGGGCGGCGTGGTCTACGGGCCCGCGCCCGCCCCCATCGCGCGCGTGCGCGGCCGGCACCGGGTGCGGCTTCTGGTCAAGGCCCCCAAGGGCGTGGCGCTTCAGGCGGCGATCGGCCGATGGATCGGCGGTTTGAAGCTGCCCGGCCAGGTGCGGCTGAGTGTCGATATCGACCCGCAAAGCTTCTACTGATAGCGTGATGCCGGCAGGTTGTGGTTTCCAGCCGCGAAAAAGGCCGCTAGAAGGCCAGCCAGTTTCAGCTCGAGACATGTGATGACGGTGCGCATTCAACCGAAACCCGGGATCATGGACATTGCGCTCTATCAGGGCGGTCAGAGCACGCTTCCCGGTCAGGTCGCGCCACTGAAACTCAGTTCCAACGAAAGCCCCTTCGGCCCGCCGCCCTCGGCCGTCAGCGCCATGGCCGAGGCCGCGACCATGGCCCACCGCTATCCCAGCACCGACCACGCGCGGCTGCGCACGGCCATCGGCGAGGTGCATGGGCTCGACCGAGATCAGGTGATCTGCGGCGTGGGCTCCGACGAGATCATCACGCTTCTGTGCCAGGCCTATGCCGGTCCGGGCGACGAGGTGCTCTATCCCGAGCACGGCTTCGGCATGTACCGGATCTCGGCGCTGGCCGTGGGCGCGACGCCGGTCACCGCCCCCGAGACCGACCGCACCGTGGATGCCGACGCGCTTCTCGCCGCCGTCACCCCGCGCACGCGGCTGATCTTCGTCGCCAACCCCGCCAATCCCACCGGCACGATGCTGCCGCTTTCGGCCTTCGAGGATCTCGCCGCGCGCCTGCCCGAGACCTGCCTGCTGGTGCTGGACGGAGCCTATGCCGAGTACGTCGAGGACTATGACGGCGGCGCGCGCATGGTCGAGACGCGCGAAAACGTGGTGATGACGCGCACGTTCTCCAAGGTCTACGGGCTGGGGGGCGTGCGCGTGGGCTTCGGCTACGCCCCGCGCGGGATCGTCGACGTGCTCAACCGGATTCGCGGGCCCTTCAACCTGTCCAACATCGCGCTGGCCGGCGCCGAGGCGGCGGTGCGCGACGTGGCCTGGGTGAAGAAATGCCTCGCCACCAACGCGGCCGAGCGCGCGCGGCTGACCGGCGGGCTGCGCCAGCTCGGCATCGCCTGCGACGACAGCCACGCCAATTTCGTGCTGGCCCGCTTTGCCGACGAGGCCGAGGCCGACGCTGCCGACGCGCATCTGAAGGACCACGGCATCATCGTGCGCGCGCCCAAAAGCTACGGCCTGCCGGAATGCCTGCGCATCACCGTGGGCCGGCCGCAGGACAATGACCGCGTCCTTGGCGCCCTGACGCAGTTCAAGGGGGCGGCATGAGCCCGCTTTACGACCGTGTCGCGCTGATCGGGCTGGGCCTGATCGCCGGCTCCATGGCCCATGCCATGCGCCGGGCGGGTCTGGCCGGTGAGATCGTCGGGACCGCCCGCTCGCCCGAGACGCGCGCCGTCGCCGCCGAGATCGGGCTCTGCGACCGGATCACCGAAACCGCGGTCGAGGCCGTGGAGGGCGCGGACCTTGTCGTGCTCTGCGTGCCCGTGGGCGCCATGGGCGCGGTCGCCGCCGAGATCGCGCCGGCCCTCGCGCCCGGCGCCACGGTCACGGACGTGGGCTCGGTCAAGCGCGACGTGATCGCCGAGATCGCGCCCCACCTGCCCGAGGGCGTGCATTTCATCCCCGGCCACCCCCTTGCGGGCACCGAGCATTCCGGCCCCCGCTCGGGCTTCGCCGAGCTATTCGACAACCGCTACGTGCTGCTCACCCCGCTGCCCGAGGCTGACCGCGCGGCCGTGGACCGCCTGCGCCGGCTCTGGGAGGGCTGCGGCGCGATCGTCGAGGAAATGGACCCCGACCACCATGACCTCGTGCTCGCCGTCACCTCGCACACGCCGCACCTGATCGCCTACACGATGGTCGGCGTGGCCGACGACCTGGGCCGCGTGACCGACAGCGAGGTGATCAAGTATTCCGCCGCCGGTTTCCGCGACTTCACGCGGATCGCGGCCTCGGACCCGACCATGTGGCGCGACGTGTTCCTGTCGAACAAGGACGCCACGCTCGAGATCCTCGGCCGCTTCACCGAGGAGCTTTTCGCGCTTCAACGGGCCATCCGCACCGGCGACGGCGCGCATCTGCATGCCTATTTCACCCGCACCCGCGCGATCCGGCGCGGCATCATCGAGGCGGGGCAGGATACCGACGCCCCCGATTTCGGCCGCGCGGTGCGCCCGCGCCGGCGCGAGGATGCCGCCGAATGAGGGTCTGGCTGCGGCAGATCGGCCTTGCCGGGATCGCCTCTGCCCTCATCGCGACCGCGCCGGGGGCGCAGGCGCCCGACCGCTCGCTCTTGCCGCTGCCGCGCGCGGGCGAACCGCTGCCGGGGGGCGTGGTCCGGGTCACGCTGTCCACGGCGACCGAACTCGCGCCGCGTCTGTCGCTGCGGCCGTTGCCGCGGGGCACCGCCCGCGCCGCGCGACCGGCGCCGGCTACTCCTGCCACCACGCCGACGCCGGCGGGCATCGGCTCGGCCGCCGCCGCGCTTGCGCTTGCCGCTGCCGTGCCCGACCCGGGCACCACGCGCCCCGCCGCCATCACCGGCACCGAGACCGCCTCCGCCGAGGCGACGGCGCGCCCGTCCGGCCGGCCCGAGGGGCTCGAGGCCCGCACCCGCGCCGCTGCGGCGCGCATGACGCCGGGCCGCGTGACCCGGCCCGGCACACCCGGCACGCTGTGCAACCAGCCGGGGCTCGACGGCGAGCGTCTCGAGCCCATCGTCGGCCGCATCTCGGGCTGCGGCATCGCGGACCCGGTGCGCCTGCGGGTGGTGGACGGCGTGCCCCTCAGCACGCCCGCGACGATCAACTGCGCCACCGCGCGCGCGCTTCAGACCTGGCTTCGGGAGGGCGTGATCCCCGCCGTGGGCCGCACCGGCGGCGGGGTGGCCTCCCTGCGGGTCGCGGCCTCCTATGCCTGCCGCACGCGCAACCACCGGGCGGGCGCGCGCCTCAGCGAGCATGCCACCGGCAATGCCATCGACATCTCTGCGATCGGCCTGGCCGACGGCACCGAGATCAGCGTGCTCGACGACTGGGGCCGCGACCGCGGTGGGCGCATCCTCAGGCAGGTGCACAGCGCCGCCTGCGGGCCCTTCGGCACCGTGCTCGGCCCCAATTCGGACCGGTTCCACCGCGACCATTTCCATTTCGACGTGGCGTCCTACCGCTCGGGCGCCTACTGCCGCTAGGGCGCTCAGCGCAGCCGCAGGATCGGCGCGGGCCCGAGCGGCAGGGGTCCGAGAAACATCCGCCGCCCGGTGAAGCGCAGGCTCGCGTCGATCACGTCCGGATCGCCGGAAAGCCCGGCGACCACCTCCAGGACGCTTTCCGCCGTCGGCTGCAGTTGTGGCGGGATCAGGCCGGCGCGCGCCGCCATGGCGACCATCTCGCGCCAGTTCTCGGCCCTGAGCGCCAGCTCGCCCTCCGGAATGCCGGTCGCCGGATCGACCGCCAGTTCGCCCGCCGCGCGGAACACCAGCCCGCCCCAGACCGCGTTGACCTGCCCCAGGTCGAGCGCGGTGATCTGCGGCCGGCGGTCGGAAAGGGCGCGCAGGTCCCAGGGCCTGTCGAACGTCATCTCGGCCTCGTAATCCAGCGTCTCGACGGCCTCGGGCAGAAGCCCGGCAGGGTCGAGCGCCGCCCGCAGCCGCCCGGGCGGCGCAAGGTCCAGCGCGGCGAAGTCGATGTCGTACACGGCCTCTTGCCCCTCCTGCCGCGCCATGGTCAGCCGGCCCTCGCGCAGCGTCATCGCCCAGCCTTCGCTGCTCTCGACGCGGACGGCGCCAAGCTCGGTCTCCGACAGGTCCAGCGCGAACCCGGCCCCCGGACGCAGATCCAGCTGCGAGGTCATGGTCTCCGAGGTGATCGTCAGCCGTTCCGCGGGCGAGGCGAGGCTCTGCTCGGGCGGCAGCACGGCGCGGACCCGGTCGGGGCGGAGGGCCGCGCTCTCCAGCCGCAACTCGGGCAGCGACCACAGCAGGCCGGTGTCCGGATCGGCCAGTTCCAGCGCCGTGATGCGCGTGCGGAACGCGAGCGGATAGCCGGTCACGGAGATGTCCGCGTAGTTCACCAGCCAGCCCTCGGCCGCCCGCGCCTCGAGCCACGCGGCGATCGCCCGTTCCGTGACGACCGCCCAGACGCCCCACGCGACGGAGCCCAGGACCGCAAGCGCCGCGACGGTCGCGCCCATGGCGCGCAGCCACCTGCCCAGCATCGTGACGGGCCTCCCTCAGCCGGTTTCGTTTTTCACTGCCGCCGGGTATAGACGTTCGATTATGAAAGGACCATCACCGTGATGACGCGAGATCCGTCTGGGGATTTGTGGGTTTTCGGCTATGGCTCGCTTCTGTGGAATCCGGGCTTCCCGGTGGCCGAGGCGCGCATCGCACGGCTCCATGGCTGGCACCGCAGCTTCTGCATGTCGTCGGTCCATCACCGCGGCACGCCCGAGCGACCGGGCCTCGTGCTCGCGCTCGACCGGGCCGAGGGCGCCCATTGCGACGGGCTCGTCTTCCGGGTGGAGGCGGCCCACGTTCCGCACACCGTCGACTACCTGCGCGCGCGCGAACTGGTCTCTTCGGCCTATCTCGAGACGCGCCTCGAGGTCGCCCTGCACGAGACCGCCGCGCGCCTGACCGATGTGCTGACCTACGTCATCGACCCCAAGCATGACCAGTATCGCGGCGATCTGGCGCTGGAAGAGCAGGCGCAGATCATCGCGCGCGCCACGGGGGGGCGCGGCCCGAACGACGAGTATCTCTACAACACCGCCCTGCACCTGCGCGACCTGGGGCTCGGCGATGCCGATCTCGACTGGCTCGTGGGCCGCGTCCGCGCGCTGACCAGTGCGCGTTAGGGCCCAGGCGCGCCACTCGGCCATTGGCTTGGGCGCGTGGTCTCTATAGGTTGTCCACAGTCACAGAAACCTGTGCGAGTGGGGCCGTTGACGAGCAGATCCGAAGGCGCGGAAACCCTGCGCATCACCAGACCGACGCGTCAGATCGTCCTGATGCTGCTGATCCTCGCCTGCGTCATCGCGGGCGGCGTGCTCGTCTGGCCCATGGTGCAGCCGGTCTTCCTGTCCAGCCCCTATCTCAACGGCACCATCGGCATCGTCTTCGTCGTGGGCGTGCTGGCCTGTTTCTGGCAGGTGTTCCAGCTGTTCTCCTCGGTCGCCTGGATCGAGGCGGTCGGCTCGGGTGGCGGGCAGGAAGCCATCGGCCGGCCACCGGGCCTGCTGGCGGCGGCAAGCGCGATCACCCGCGTGCGCGGCGGGCGCATGCAGGTGACGCCGGGCTCGGCCAGGTCGGTGCTCGATTCGGTCGGCGCGCGGATGGAGGAAAGCCGCGACATCACGCGCTACATCGCCAACC
>CAZGHJ010000172.1:0-6559 GCA_964525355.1 uncultured Roseicyclus sp. | reverse complement strand
GCCCCGCTGTCGTTCCGACCGGCACCTTGACGCAAGCGCCCCGCGCCACAAGCTGACATGGACAAGACCCGCCGAAGCGAGGCCCCATGGCACGGCACGTCGTCCTGACCGGCATCACCGGTTTCATCGCCAAGCGCATCGCCTTCGACCTGCTGGAGGCCGGATACACCGTGCGCGGCACCCTGCGCTCCGCCGCGCGCGCGGCCGAGGTCCGGGACGCGCTGCACCCACGCCTGAGCGATCCGGCCGCGCTCGACCGGCTCGACTTCGTCGAGCTCGACCTCATGCAGGACGCGGGCTGGGCCGAGGCCATGGACGGCGCCGACGCGCTTTTCCACACCGCCTCACCCTTCCCGATGGCGCAACCGAAGAACGAGGCCGACCTCATCGCCCCGGCCGTCGAGGGCACCCGCCGTGCCCTGCGCGCCGCCCACGCGGCCGGCATCACCCGCGTCGTCCTGACCTCCTCGGTCGCGGCCATCGAGGCGAGAGCCAAGCGCGGCGCCTATACCGAGGACGACTGGTCGGACCCCGCGCACCCCAAATCCACCGCCTACTACAAGTCCAAGACGCGCGCCGAACGCGCCGCCTGGGATTTCGTGGGCGAGCATCCCGACATCCAGCTGACCACGATCAACCCCGCCCTCGTCCTCGGCAGCCCGATGGACCGCCACTACGGCACCTCGCTCGCCCTGATCGAGCGCCTCCTCGGGGGCACGGATCCGATGTTGCCCGATATCGGCTTCGGCGTGGTGGACGTGGCGGATGTCTCGGCCATGCATCTCGCGGCCCTTCAGCGCCCCGAAAGCGTGGGCCAGCGCTTCATCGCCTCGAACGGCACGATGACCCTGCCGCGCATCGCCCAGCACCTTGCCGCGCGCCACCCCGACCGCCGGATCGCCACGCGGATCGCGCCGAAGCCGCTGCTGTGGCTGCTGTCGCGCGTCGATCCGTCGATCCGGACGGTGCTGCCGTCGGTCGGCACCGCCCCGCATTTCGACACAACCCGCGCGCGCGAGATGCTTGGCATCACCTTCACCGCGCCGCTCGAGGCCATCGACCGGGCCGCCGACGCGATCCTCTCCCGGGGCTGACGGGGGCCGCCATGCGCGCCTTTCTCGCCCTGCCCGTCCCCGAGCCCGCCCTCACGGCGCTGATGGCGGCGCAGTCGGAGCTTCCCACGGGCCGCGCGGTTCCCGAGGAGAACCTCCACCTGACGATGGTTTTCCTCGGCGACCTGTCCGAACCGGCACTGGCGGATCTCGACGAGATCCTGTCCTCCACACCGCTGCCACATGCCGAGCTGCGTTTCACCGGTCTCGGCACCTTCGCCGAGATCGAGCGCGGCCTGATCTTCGCGGCGGTGGAGCCCTCGCCCGACCTCGTCGCGCTCCAGGCCAAGGTGGCGCGCGCCGTTCGGATGGCGGGGCTGGACCTGCCGCGCCGGCGCTTTCGCCCCCATGTGACCCTGACGCGCGCCAACCGGCAGCCCAAAGGCCCCGCGCGGGATCGCATGGCCGCGGTTCTCGGGCGGCCGATCGACATTCCCGACGTCACCGCGACCGAGCTGATCCTCTTCCGTTCGACACTCTCCCCGCATGGCGCGCGGCACGATGCGCTGGCCCGCTACCCGCTCTCGCCGCTGGCCTCCTGAGCCGCCCGCGCCACAAGGTCCACCAGCCGCTGGCGCGCGACGGGCAGGCGCTGATTCCCCAGCGACGGCGCGAGGTGATCCGACAGGAAGTGACCCGTGGTGCGCAAGGCCTGCACCAGGTCCTCCGGCGCGTCCACCGCTCCACCGGCGAGGCAGGGCGGCAAAGGCAGCAGCCGGTCGGCCCAGACACCGGCCGCCGCCCGCGACACCGCCCGGCCCGTTCGCGGCGAGACATAGGTCAGATCCTCCACCGCGCCGGTCACCGCGCATGTCTCGAGATCGAGGCCGAAGCCCATCTCGGCCAGAAGCGCCTTTTCCCAGCCGAGATAGGCCTCGGCCCAGCGCGGCGCCCCCAGCCCGTCCAGAAGCGTCGCGCTCAGCCGGTAGAGCGCGGGATAGGGCGCCCGCTCGGGCAGGCAGAACGCCAGAAGCGCGCAGACCGAGCCCAGCCCGGCCAGCGCAAGCCGGTCGGCCATGACATCGGCGGCGCGGTTCTTCAGAGGCTCCACCCGGAAGCTGCCGATATGCTCCGACAGCCGCGCGCGCCAGGTGACGTCAAGCTGCGCGCCCGGTTGCAGCACGGGCGCCATCCGCCGCGAGGCGCCACCTTGCAGGACACCCGCGTAACGGCCCTCGGCCTCGGTGAATACCTCGAGGATCGCCGCGGTTTCCCCGTGCCGCCGCGCGGCCAGAAGGATCCCGTCTGCACGCCATTCCATGACCCCGACTATCCGCGCGCGGCAGCGCCTTGTCCATCCGGGCCGCGGCATGGCAGGCTCCGCCCCATGTTCCCGGTCCTGTCCCGCGCCGCGCGCCTGCAAGCGCTCGTGATCGCCGCCCTGGCGCTGGCGTCGCTGCTCGCGCAATGGATCTACCTGATGGATTACCGCGGCACGGGCCCGCTGGAGACGCTGGTCGACATGGGGCGGTTCTTCACCATCCTGACCATGGCGCTCGTGGTGGGCGCCTTCGCCCATGCCGGCCTCAGACCGCACCATACGCCCGGCGCGGCGCTGTTCGCGTCGCTCACGCTGGCCGTGGTGATGACGGGCGCCGTCTACCACGCCCTGCTGGCGCGCTTCTGGAACCCCACCGGCATCGGCATCGCGGCCGACTGGGGCCTGCACACGATCGTCCCGGTCGCCGTGTTCCTGTGGTGGCTGGGTCATGCGCCGAAAACGCCGCTGGTCTGGGGCGACCTGCCGGCCTTCGCGCTCTGGCCGGCGGTCTACATGGCCTATGCACTGGGCCTGGGCACGCTGGACGGCATCTATCCCTACCCGTTCATGGACCCCACCATCGCCGGGCCGTGGCCGGTGGCCGCGACGCTTGGCACGCTGGCCGCCTGCGTCCTCCTCGGCGGCGTGCTGATGATCGGGTTGGGCCGCTTCGCCGACCGCTAGTCCAGCCCGGGCTCATCGAGCAGGTGGCGCCCTGCGCGATCCTCGACCTCGATGACCCAGAGGTCCGGGTCGAACGCCCGCTGCCGCGCAATGGCGGCATCGACCTGCGCCTCCTCCCCCTCGGCCAGCACCATCCAGGAGCGCGCGCCCGTCATCGGATCGAAGCTGCGCTGATGCGCCGTGGCGCGGCCGTCGAGCGTGGCCTGTTTCACCAGCACCGCGCCCGCCGTGGCATCGCCCCGCGCCACCACGAAGGCCGGGATATCGGCAAGCCTCAGCCGCGTCAGATAGGCCTGCACCCAGAACTCCGCCGTCAGCCGTGCCATCGGCCGCCTCAGGCCCCGTCCCGGAAATCGAGCCCCATCTCCGAATAGCGCTCGGCCTCCTCCAGCCAGCCGGGGCGCACCTTGACCTGCAGGAACAGGTGCACGGGCCGGTCGAGGAATTCCGCGATCTCCGCGCGCGCCGCGGTGGAGACCGCCTTGATCGTCTCGCCCTTCTTGCCCAGCAGGATGCCCTTGTGCCCATCGCGCGCCACGTAGATCACCTGGTCGATGCGCACGGAGCCGTCCTTGCGCTCCTCCCAGTTCTCGGTCTCGACAGTCAGCTGGTAAGGCAGTTCCTGGTGCAGCCGCAGCGTCAGCTTCTCGCGCGTCATCTCGGCCGCGATCATCCGCAGCGGCAGGTCCGCGATCTGGTCCTCGGGGTAAAGCCAAGGCCCCTCCGGCACCGCCTCGGCCAGCCATTTGCGCAGATCATCGACGCCGTAACCCTTTTCGGCCGATATCAGGTACGTCTTCTCGAAGGGGAAGGCCGCGTTCATCTGCTCGGTGAGTTTCAGCAGCGCCGGCGCCTCCACCCGGTCGATCTTGTTGATGGCCAAGGCCACGCGCCGCCCTCGGGCCTTATCGGCCAGCGTGTCGAGGATCGCCCGCACGCCATCGGTCAACCCGCGATGCGCCTCGATCAGCAGGACCACCACATCGGCATCCGCCGCCCCCGTCCAGGCCGCCGCGACCATGGCGCGGTCCAGCCGCCGGCGCGGGCGGAACAGGCCCGGCGTGTCCACGAAGACGATCTGCGCCTCGCCCTCCATCGCCACGCCGCGGATGCGCGTCCGCGTCGTCTGCACCTTGTGGGTGACGATCGAGACCTTCGCGCCGACCATGCGGTTCAGCAGCGTCGACTTGCCCGCGTTGGGCTCTCCGATCAGGGCGACGAAACCGGCGCGGGTGGTCATGGGGGCGGATCCTCGTGGTGTTGACCCGCGCCCATAGCCGATCGCGGGCGGCTTGACCACAAGAGGATGCTTGCGCTGCCGCTGCAATCGGGAGTAGTCGGGCGGACCATTCATGCAAGGATCGGAGCCATGACAGCGAAGGTGTTCATCGACGGCGAGGTTGGAACGACGGGTCTGCAGATCCGCGCGCGCCTCGCGGATCGTCCGGACATCGCGCTGATCTCGCTGCCCGAGGCGCACCGGAAATCGCGAGAGGCCCGGCTCGAGGCCTTCTCGCAGGCCGACCTTGCGATCTTCTGTCTGCCCGACGACGCGGTGCGCGACATCGCCCCGGATCTCGCCCAGATGCCCGTCCGGCTGATCGATGCCTCCACCGCGCACCGGACCGACCCGGACTGGGCCTTCGGATTCCCCGAGATGACCGAGGGTCAGCGCGACCGGATCGCCGCGGCCAAGGCGGTGTCAAACCCCGGCTGCTACTCGACCGGGGCAATCTCGCTGATCCGCCCGCTGATCGAGGCGGGGCTGCTGGCGGCCGACCACCCCGTCACGATCAACGCCCTCTCGGGCTACACCGGCGGCGGCAAGGCGATGATCGCCGAGTTCGAGACCGGCGCGGTCACTGGCGGCTTCGTCTACAAGACCGACCAGACCCACAAGCACCTGCCCGAGATCGTCACCCATACAGGGATGACCCGGCGGCCGATCTTCGTGCCGCAGGTGGGCAACTACGCGCAGGGCATGATCGTGCAGGTGCCGCTTCACCTGGAGCCCGGCGGGCCCACGCGGGCCTTCGAGGCGCTCATGGCCCATTACGGCACCTCCGGCTTCGTCGAGGTGGCGCGCCGCGAGGACATGCCCGCGCGTCTCGACCCGCAGGCGCTGAACGGCACGAACCGCATGGTCCTGACCGTCGATGGCGATGCCGCGACGGGGGCGACCGTGCTGATCGCCATGCTCGACAATCTCGGCAAGGGCGCATCCGGCGCGGCGGTTCAGAACCTCAACATCATGCTGGGGCTGGACGAGGTAATGGGCCTCTGACGCCCCGCAGGCGGGGCTAGGCCCCGCCGTCCAGCCGGTCGAGCAGCGCGCGCGCCGCGGCTTGCTCGGCCCGGCGCTTGACCTTCGCCTCGGCGCGCGCGGTCTCACCGCTCTGCAACCGCGCCTCGACCGTGAAAACGGGGGCGTGATCGGGACCGGACCGGCCGATCTCGACATAGTCGGGCGGCGTCTGGCCGCGGGCCTGCGCCCATTCCTGAAGCGCGGTCTTTGCGTCGCGGGCGTCCTCCTCGACCCGGCTCAGCCGCGGGCCCCAGAGCCGCAGCACCATTCCCCGCGCCGCCTCGAACCCGGCGTCGAGATAGACCGCCGCGATCACCGCCTCCATCGCGTCGCCCAGAAGCGCCTGCTTGCGCCGCCCGCCCGTGGCCATCTCGGACTTGCCCAGCCGCAGCACCGCGCCCAGGTCGATCTCGCGCGCCACCTCGGCGCAGGTCTCCTTGCGCACGAGCGCGTTGAAGCGGGGGGCAAGCTGACCCTCGCGGGCGCCTTCGTCCTGGGCCAGCAGCGCCTCGGCCATCACCAGGCCCAGAACGCGGTCGCCCAGAAACTCCAGCCGCTGGTTGTCGCCGCGCGTCGGCGAGGACAGCGAGGAATGCGTCAGCGCCCGCCGCAGGAGGTCGGCATCCTCGAACCGGTGCCCCAGCCGGTCGCAGAACGCGGAAAGCTCCTTGGAGAGCGCCATGGCCTGCGTCAGTCGATCGCCGCGAAGAAACGGTCCGCGCGCCAGGTCCAGAAATAGACCATCCGCTCACCGGCGGACGAGAACATCACCCGGTCGGCGCGGCCCAGAAGGTTCTCGTAGGGCACGAAGCCCACACCTCCGATGGACTGCGGAAAGCGCGAGTCGACCGAGTTGTCGCGGTTGTCGCCCATCACGAAGGCATGCCCGTCCGGCACAACGTATTCCGGCGTGTTGTCGCCCCGGCTGCCATCCTCGATGTTGAGGATCGAATGGCTGACACCGCCCGTCAGCGTCTCGGTGAAACGCTCCTTCACGCAGGTGCCGCCCTGGCCCACCGGCGCGTTGGAACAGCGCGGCAGATGACCGGCGGGGCCCTGGCGCTCGTAGACCTCCTCGAAGGGCGGCTCGGGCGCGATCGGCATGGGCGCCCCGTTCAGGAACAGCACGCCGTCGCGCATCTGCACGCGGTCGCCGGGCAGGCCGATCACCCGCTTGATGAAGTCCTGGCCGTTCAC
>CAZGHJ010000171.1:0-6565 GCA_964525355.1 uncultured Roseicyclus sp. | reverse complement strand
GAGGCCGACGAGGCGGCCATCCGGGCCTTTGCGGGCGAGCGTCTTGCGGCGTTCAAGGTGCCGCGGAAGGTGGTGATCCTCGAGGAAATCCCGAAAGGCGCGACGGGCAAGTTGCAGCGGATCGGGCTGGCGGAGAAGCTGGGCCTCGTGGCACAGGCATAAGCGCGGACGGGCGGCAGGGTGCGTGTGCGATTATTCGTACGAATAATCGGGCTCCCTGCTCCGGCGGATCGCGCCTGCGCGCGCCGGTTTCGGCTGCAGGGATGAAGGACAGGACCGCGCGGATGCGGGGAGAGGCTCTGGGAGGGATGCGATGAAGATCTGTGTGTTCGGTGCGGGTGCCATCGGTGGCTACATGGGCGCCAAGCTGGCGCAGGCGGGCGCCGAGGTGAGCCTCGTGGCCCGTGGGCCGCACCTGGCGGCGATGAAGGAGAAGGGCCTGACCCTGATCGAGGAGGACGGCACGGTGACGGTGCCCGTCACGGCGTCGGACAATCCCGAGGATCTAGGGCCACAGGATTACGTGATCGTCACCCTCAAGGCGCATTCGGTGCCGCCGGTGGTGGAGAAGATGAAGCCCCTGATCGGGCCGGACACGACCATCGTGTCCGGCGTGAACGGGGTGCCGTGGTGGTATTTCCACAAGATCGGCGGTCCGCTCGAGGGGACGCGCCTCGAAAGCGTCGATCCGGGCAACGCGCAATGGGACGGGTTCGGCCCCGACCGCGTTCTGGGCTGCGTCGTCTACCCGGCTGCGGAGGTGTCCGAGCCCGGCACGATCCGGCATATCGAGGGCAACCGCTTCTCGCTGGGCGAGCCCGACGGATCGAAATCCGAGCGCGCGCTGGCGCTGTCCAAGGCGCTGGGCGCGGCCGGGCTGAAGGCGCCCGTGCGGCCGCGCCTGCGCGACGAGATCTGGGTGAAGCTCTGGGGCAACCTGTCGTTCAACCCGATCTCGGCACTGACCCATGCCACGCTCGACGTGCTCTGCACCGATCCCGGCACGCGGGGCGTGGCGCGCGCGATGATGCTGGAGGCCCAGGAGATCGCGGAGAAACTGGGCGTGAAGTTTCCCATCGACGTGGACCGGCGTATCGACGGCGGCGCGGCGGTGGGTGCGCACCGCACCTCGATGCTGCAGGATCTCGATGCCGGCCGTCCGATGGAAATCGACGCGCTCGTGGGCTCGGTGCAGGAGCTTGGCCGCGTCACCGAAACGCCGACGCCCACGATCGACACGGTCCTGGCACTGGTCCGTCTGCGGGCGAGAAGCGCGGGACTTTACGGATAAGGACGGGCGCCGGATCGCATACGCGGGCGTTTGCGCGGGGAAGCTTTGGCCAAGTCCGCCGTCCGCGGGCTTGCGCCGCGCCTGTCGAAAGCCTGTCGGGCCCTGCCATGCCGGACCGAAACCGCTCGGGTCGCTTGTCCATGCGCTCTGCACGGATGGGCGTCTCGAGGGTTCTCTCGAAGGCCGGGGCCGTCCAGTCACCCTCCATCGAAGCGTGCCCGCGGCCTCGCTCCCAAGGCTCGGCCACCCGGTCGTGGCCGGGGTCCCCCAGGGTGTGCAGAGCGTGTCGCCGCAGATCGGGGTGGCGCACAGCAAGCGCGACATGCAGGAGGTCGCGCACGGAGGCGCGCGGCGCGCGACAACCTCTTCCCCGATGACCGGACGACACGTGCGGTGGTCTCGGCGCGCCCTCGGCCCGGAGATCCGACGCGGTGCGGGCGCGAGCCTGGCCCAGGACAGCCTCGCCACGGACAACGGCACCCTCGGCGCGCGGCGGGCCGTCGCGCTGCATGGCAGCCGCATGTGCTCGGCGGTTCGAACGGGGCTTGCCCCGCGGCCGCTCGCATCCGACATGTGACCGTGACGCGCGCGCCGACCAGGCCCGCCGCAGCAGGAGCGACCGAGATGGAGACGTCCGATGCCCGTGTGCCCGTGACCCTGCTCACCGGTTTTCCGGGGGCGGGGAAGACGACGCTGCCGACCCATCTCCTGCGCGATCCCGCGGCCGGGCGCGCCGCGGTGGTGACGATCGAACTGGGTGAGGCCGGGGTCGACCACGACATGATCGAGGAGGCCACGGACGAGACCGTGCCGATGCAAGCGGGCTGTCTCTGCTGTTCGCTCCGGGGGGATCTGGGCCGGACGCTCGCCTCGCTGGTGGCGCACCGCCTTCGCGGGCTGCTGGATTTCGAGCGCGTGGTGATCGAGACCACGGGCATCGCGGATCCCGGGCCGATCCTGCAGACGCTGGTCCTCGACGAGGTCATCGCGCCGCATTACCGGCTGGACGGCGTGGTGACCGTGGCGGATGCCCCGACCGGGCCGGACGCGCTCCGGACGCGGGTCGAAGCGCGGCGCCAGGTCGCGCTGGCGGACCTGATCGCGCTGGGCAAGACCGATCTCGTGACGCCGCCCGAGCTTCGGCGGTTCGAGGCGCAGCTTGCCGCGATCAACGATGTGGCGCGGCATGTGCGCGCCGATCGCGGCCATGTGCCGGGCGACGCGCTCCTCGGTCTCTCGGCCTGTCGCGCGGACGCCGCCGGGACCGATATCGCCGCCGGGCTTGGCATGGCCGGGCCGGGGCCGATGGACGGGCCTTCGGGTGCCGCGCCCGGGGCCGGCGGGCAGGGTGCGGGCGCGCGGCCCCGTCACGACAGCCGGATCGGCGCGATCGCCCGCGACCTGGACAGGACCGATCTGGCCGAGCATCTCGAGGCCCTTCGCCGGCGGTCCGTGTCCGATGAAAACCGCGCGCCGGGCAGGATGACCCGAACACGCCGGATGGCGGCCTGACCGATGATGCAGGCCCCCATATCCGCCGCCCGCGCCGCGGCGGCCGCGCGGGCGGGCCGGCCGCAGATCGTGCGGGGGCGCGGATGAGGGCGGCGTTCACATGGCTCCTGATCCTGCCGATCCGTGGCTACCGGCTGCTCCTGTCGCCGTGGCTGGGCCATTCCTGCCGGTTCCAGCCCACCTGTTCCGCCTACGCCATCGAGGCGCTCGAGACCCATGGGCCGGTCCGCGGCCTCTGGCTTGCGGTGCGCAGGCTGGCGCGCTGCAATCCATGGGGCGGGTCGGGATACGACCCGGTGCCGCCCGTGAAGGGCCGCAAGCCCTGAGGCGCAAGGTTGCCGGGCGGGCACGAGGGTTCGGACGCCCTTGGCATCTCCGATCCCGGCAGGTGGCGCAAAGGACGGCTTGACCGGATGGCTTGGCTCGCGGAACCGTAGGGTAGGGACAAACCGCGCCGAGGCGCCTGCGATGTCCGGTCAGCGCAGCCTGCCGGCCCGCGGGCGCCGAGCGGCAGGACACGGGCCCGCAGAACGGCGTCGGAATGTCGTTTTCCGACGGGCTGGCCCTTCCGCGCAGGGTCAGTGTCGCGGCAACACAGGCGGAGGACGGAATTTTGCTGCAGACATTCAACATGGGCGCAACGCCGCCGATCACCTTCGGCGCGGGACGGGTTCGCAAGCTGCCGGACCTCGTGGCGCAGCTGGGCGGCGGGCCGGTCCTGATCGTGGCCGACACGGTGCTGGCCGAGATCGGCGTGACCGAGCGGGTCACCGACGACCTCTCTGCCAATGGGATCGCATGGGACCTGGCCGCCGAGGTCGCCGGCGAGCCGAAAGAGCCGCTCGTCGACGCGCTGACCGCGCGGGCGCGGGAACTGGGCGCCGGCGTCGTCATCGGCCTTGGCGGGGGCGCGGCGATGGATGCCGCCAAGCTCGTGGCCGCCATCGCCCGCTCCGGCAGGCCGGCGCGCGACTTCGCGCTGGCCGCGTCCCCGCTGCCGCAGGGCGGCATCCCGGCCATCGCCGTGCCGACGACCGCAGGGACAGGCTCGGAGGTGACGCGCACGGCCATCGTCTCCACCGAGGTCGGGCTGAAGAACTGGTATTACGGCGAGGAACTGGCCTTCGCGCAGGCGGTGCTCGACCCGGACCTGACCCTGACGCTGCCGCCGCACCTGACCGCCTGGACCGGGATGGACGCGGTCGCCCATGCGCTCGAAGGCGCGACGGCGCGCGCGACCAGCCCCGCGGGCCTGCTTTTCGGGCTGGAGGCGCTGCGCATCCTGGCCGAGGCCTTGCCGCGCGTCGTGGCCGATGGCGGCGACGTGGAGTTGCGGGGGCGGGTGCTCTGGGCGAGCACCGCGGCGGGGCTGGCGCTCCACAACTGCAACACGCATATGGGCCACAATATCAGCCACGCGCTGGGCTCGCTGGCGCGCATCCATCACGGGCTGGCCACGGGACTGGCGCTGGAAGTGTCGCTGCCCTGGCTGGTGGAGAGGCCCGAGGGCGCCGAGAATTACGCCCGCGCCGCCGAGGCGCTGGGCGGCCCGCCGCGTGCCGAGGCCCTGCCCGAGGCCTATGCCAACCTGATGCGGGCCTGCGCCATACCCGCGGAATTGCCGGAAATCTGCGCCGGTGTCACGCCCGAGGCCCTCGCCGCGGCGATGAAGAGCGACGCGAACCACTCCATCTCGCAGAACGCGGCCTGCCCGATCGGCTTGGGGGATCTCGACGAACTGGCCGCGCGGGTGATGCGCCTGCCGCTGGCGGCGGTCGCGGCCTGACACGGACGCGAGGCGCTTGATCCCAGGCGCCCGACCCGTCACGGTCACGGGCGATGCCGACCGGTCCGCCAGGCGCGGGCCGGTCGCGGCGGGACTGGCACGGAACCCCGGGATGACCGACATGACACGGCCCTTGTGGCAATGGACCGCCACCGAGATCGCACGCGCCACGCGCGCCGGCGAGATCACCGCGCAGGAGGCGACCGAGGCGGCGCTTGCGCGGATGGACGCGGTCAATCCCGGCCTCAACGCGGTCGTCGAGAGCCTCGCCGGGGAGGCGCGCGCCGAGGCCGCCGCGCGCGATGCGATCGATGCGCCAAGGGGCCCGCTGCACGGCGTTCCGGTGACGATCAAGGTCAATGTCGATCAGGCGGGCCACGCCACGACCAACGGCGTCCCCGCCCTGAAGGACCTCCTCGCCCCGGAGGATGCGCCCGTGGTTCGCAACCTGAAGGCGGCGGGCGCGGTCGTGATCGGGCGGACCAACACGCCGGAATTCTCCTTCCGCGCCGACACCGACAACCCGCTTTACGGGCGCACGCGCAATCCCTGGGGCGCGCATGTCTCGGCCGGCGGCTCCTCGGGCGGGGCGGGCGCGGCGGTCATGGCAGGCATCGGCGCGCTGGCCCATGGCAACGATATCGGCGGCTCGCTGCGTTTTCCCGCTTCGGCCAACGGTGCGGTGACGGTCAAGCCGGGCCTCGGCCGCGTGCCGGCCTGGAACCCCGGCCAGAAGGCCGAGCGGGGCCTGCTTGCGCAGTCGATGTCGGTCCAGGGGCTGATCGCGCGCACCGCCGCCGATCTGGACCTGTCCATGCCCGCGCTCATCGCGCCCGACCCGCACGACCCGTTCCACGTGCCCCTGCCCTGGCGGGGGCCGCCAATGGACGGCCCGATCCGGGTTGCGGTCTCGCGGGACGATTTCGGCTTCGGCCTGCACCCGGAGGTCGCCACGGCGCTCGACAGGGCGGCCGGCGCGCTCTCGGACGCGGGCTACGATCTGCACGAGGTCGATCCGCCGCTTGTCCACGAGGCGGGCGAGGTGGGCTACCGCGCGCTCATGGGCGAGGTGAAGGCGCTTCTGGGCCCCGACATCGAGGCCCACGGCTCGAACACTCTCAATGCGATCTTTCAGGCCTATTTCGAGTTGTTCCCGCCCTTCGAGGGCGCGGACCTCCTGAAGGCCTTCGCCCGGCGCAGCCATTACGCGCGGGCCTGGTCGCTGTTTCTCGAGGACTACCCGCTGGTCCTGACGCCGCTCCTGCTGCGTCCGTATTTCCGCGCAGGCCGCGATGCCGAGGGGCTCGACGGCGCGCGCGAGGCGCTGGGCCAGGCGCATTGGTCCTTCGCGATGAACTTCACCGGCCTGCCGGCGGGCAATCTGCCCACGCATGTCGCCGACCTGCCCGACGGTCCGCAGCCCATCGGCGTGCAGATCGCGGGCCGCCGCTGGCGCGAGGACCTGATCGTGGAGGCGATGTCCGCCATCGAGGCGCGCATCCCGCCCGTCTGCACCCTCCTGTGGGCGCGCATGGCGTGAGGGGCGCGACCCGCCCGGGCCTGCCCGCGCCGCGGGACCGGCGCGTCGCCGAGGCACGGATCGCGGCCGGGTGTCGCGCGGTCAAACAATCGTTTCCCGGACACCGAGATTCGTGGCACGCTCGCCTTTAGCGGGAAAAGATCTGATAGCAGATCTCGCGCGCCAGGCCTGGGAGGAGCCGCACCATGAACCTGAGACCCGATCCGACGTTTCACGCCACGCCGAAGCTGGCCATGGAGGCGCCGCCCGAGACGCTGGCCTTCACGCTGATGCTGAGCCCTGACGGGTCGCAGCCAGACGGTCTCGCCGTGGTCGACGTGAACCCGAAATCCGACACCTACGGCCAGATCGTCCATCAGGTCATCATGCCCAACACGGGTGACGAGTTTCACCATTTCGGCTGGAACGCCTGTTCCTCGGCGCTCAGCCCGCTGAC
>CAZGHJ010000170.1:0-6575 GCA_964525355.1 uncultured Roseicyclus sp. | reverse complement strand
CTTCCCAAAAATCCGGCCCTGTCGCTGGCGATATTTCGCGCTGCGCCCTCCCGTACACGCAATCGCCCAGAAGGAACCAGAAACTTCAACGGGTTGGCGGTGTGGACCCCGTCTGGACCCCGGTGTGGATTCCGGGGTCCAGGGGGAGTCCGGTCACGGCTCCGGCGCATCGGCCTCGCGGTTTCTCGGCCCATACAGCTTCTCGCCCAGCTGTCGGACCAGTTCCCGCTCTGGCCAGCTGAGCCGCTCATCGTCGATGGAGACGGCAAGCACGCCCTGGCGATCGCGGGCTCGGTCTACCTCGTGGGCAGCGGCTTGCGGTTCTTCGCGCCCGAGCTTTCGTCCGCCTTCGCCCCCGCCTACGGCATGACGATCATCGCCGAGACGGCCTTCTGCCTCCGGCTGCTGTTTCAGCGGGCCGCAGCGTGAGGCATGGCCGCCTGCGCCTGGATCATCCACAGCAGCCCGAAGAGCAGCAGGGCCGCGGACGCCCCGCAGGCCAGCGTCCGAACGGTGTTCCAGCATGTCCAGCGCGGCAGATAGGTACCTGTCCAATAGGCGCGGGTTGCGTCCTCGGACAGGCTCATCCCCGCCAAAGCCTCGTTCATCGGAACGTTGAAGAAGGCGGTCACGCCGAGACAGCCGATCAGGTAGACAAGTCCCGCCGCGAGGATGAGCGCGCCTGCCGGATGACTGAGGTTGGCCGCGCCATATCCGGCGATTGCCAGCGACACGGCTGCCATTCCGAGGAAGAGCGCCATGAAGACCCAGCGAAAGACCTCGCGATTGATGACCTGCATCGCCTCGATGCCGCCGGTTCCACCGGCCAAAGACAGCGAGCGCATGATGAAATCCGAGAAGGCCAGGAAAACGCCGGCGACCAGCGCATAGGCGAGAATGGCGAATTGCATCAGGATTAAAAGGACCAGCGACATGAGGGGCTCCTTTAGGATGGCATGCGGTGGTGTTGAAAGGCGAAGGCCTTCCAGCTTTCAGCGGATCAGGTGAGGGAAGGTCGGCTGCCGGCGCGACCCGATGCGCCGGGACGCAGCCGGTGGCGGAAGGCGATAAGGCACAGGACTGCAAGTGCCAACTCCAGCACCAGTGCCCCAATGATGCCGCCGGACGGCATGCCGTCGACCAGAAGCCCGACCAGCCGCCCGGCCGGGAAGGCGAGGAACACGGTCAGCGCCGCCACGATGGCAACCTGGCTGAACGTGCTTCGCACAAGCCCTCCCAGCATGAGGACGCCCAATGCGGCAAGGCAGGCCGCCGGAGCCCGCAACTCGCTGAGCAGGCTGGCGTCGTGGCCCAGCGTGATGCCATGGCTTGCGTAGAAGGCATGCGGGGCAGCCAGGATGGCGACCCCGACACCAAGTGCCGTGATGCCGGAGACGCCGAGGATGACTTTCTCGAACCGGGTGAGGCGCATTGGATGTCCTTTCAGAATGAAGACGGCGGAGATGTCAGGCGGCAATCGGCCAGGTGCCGTTTTGTGCCGCAGTCCTCGCGAATTCGCTGAAATCGCGGGGCTGACGGCCGAGGGCACGCATCACCCCGTCGGCGACATGGGCATTGCGCCCGTCCAGCGTCTCGCGCGCGATGGCTGTGAAGACGTCGGCCACGAAGTCTCCGCCCGCCTGCGCGACATTGGCGCGAAACTCCTCGAAGCTGATCGGAATGTGCCGGATCGGGATGCCGATGACATGGCCCAGCGCCTCGGCCATCTCGGCGAAGGTCATCAGGCGCGGCCCGGTCAACTCGTAGAGTTCGCCCCTGTGGCCATCCTCGGTCAGTGCGGCCACCACCACATCGGCAATGTCGTCGATGTCGATGATCGGCTCGGGCATATCGCCGCCAGGCATCGGCAGAACGCCGGCGAGGATCGGGTCGCGCAGATAGCCCTCGGAGAAGTTCTGCGCGAACCAGGCGGCGCGAACGATGGTGAAATCGACGCCCGAGTTGCGCACGATCTCTTCGCCCAGCCGCGCATGGTGCTCGCCCCGGCCCGACAGCAGGACGAGGTGCTCGACGCCGACGTCCCGGGCCGTCTCGACCAGGGACTCGAGCTTCCCGACGGCGCCCGGGAAGGCGAGGTCCGGGAAGTAGGTGACATAGGCCGCGCGCGCGCCCTTGAGGGCTGGCGCCCAGGTCTCGGGCGCCTCCCAGTCGAAGGGCGTAGCCGAGCTGCGCGAGCCGCGGCGCACCGGCAGGCCCCTGGCCTCCAGTTTCGCGGCGACGCGGGCCCCGGTCTTGCCGGTGGCGCCGATGACGAGAATAGGTTTCGTTTGCATGGGTCTTGCTCCCTGGCTCGAAGTGATGGCCAAGGGCTAGCATCAGGAGCACGGCGAGGTATTGACCGGCCCTGCCACTGTTTTGACCGGCGCCGCCAGAACGGATCAGCGGCCCGCGCGTTCCTTGCGGTAGTTCGCCGGCGTCACCCCGACCCATCGCTTGAAGGCCCGGGTGAAGGAGCTTTGCTCGGAGAAGCCTGTCAGGAACGCGATCTCGGCAAGTGAATGGTTTTCGTCACGCAAGAGCCCCACCGCGAGATCGCGTCGGGTCTCCTCGGTCAGGGTCTGGAAGCTCATCCCGTGTTCCGACAGACGCCGATGAAAGGAGCGCGTGCTCAGTCCGAGATCGCGTGCGATATCCGTCATCCTGGGCGCGCCCGCGCTGAGCGCTTGTGCGATGGCGTCCTTCGCGTCGGTGACCAGCGGAGCCTCCTGGCCGATCTCCGCCAGTTCGGCGTCAAGATGTGAGATCAGGTAACGCGAAATGCCCTCGTCTCCGAGGATGTTCGGCTGCGCGAGCGTCTCCCGCGAGAACAGGATCGCATCCAGGTCCGCGCCGAACCTGACGGAACAGTCGAAATAGTCGGCGTGAGAGGCGGTGGACCTCGGGGCCGGATGCCGGACCAGCACTTCCAGGGGCGCGACGGGCACCGGGCAGACCTGCCTCGCTATCGAGACGGCGCTTGCCAGCGTCGCTTCGTTCGACAGCCGAAGGCCCAGCCGCCGTTCGCCTGACCTGTGCAGGATGAAGAGCGTGCCGCGCGGATCGGGGCGCAGCTCGTATTCCACGACGCTGGTCCAGAGCCGGGCATAGCGTTCCACCCGTTGAAAGGATCCGCCAAGGGTCGTCGCAGCCTTGAACGCCAATCCCAGCGCGCCGTATTCGTCCAGCCGCATGGACGCACCGCCGCGCACCGGCAGTTCGGTCACGTCCGTCTGCGAGGCGATGCGTTCCAGCATGTCGTAATAGCTGTCAGCAGGCAGCATCGCCTTCGGATCCCAAGGCCCCGCCGCATCGAGACCGACCGACGCAAGCAAAGTGGCGGCATCGACTTGCGAGCCCGCCGCGGCGACCATCTTTCGCGCGAATAATGAAGTAACGTAGCCCACGATGGAAACTCTACGCGGAATGAGTGCGAGCTCCAAATAGGCCAATCACCGTCAAGAGTGCGGCAACGCCGGTTCAACAGCTGGGGAGGCTTCGAGACGAGCGCGTGTTCCGCAAAGTGTTGTGGCTCGCAGATTTCATAAACGCGCCGCCTGGATTGAAGGACAGCTTCTGGCCCTGCGCACGCTCAGGCGCATGCCCGGGCCTGCTCCCGAAGCACCGCATGATCGCCCGGCATGTCCATGATCGCCGAGTTCTCCGGCAATACCGCCAGTTTCTCGGCCGCCCGCGCCTGAAACTCTCGGCTATACTCGACGAGCGGGGGACTTGCCCCTGGCGGGGTGCCGTCAGAACCCAACGTTGCGCAGCCGATCAGCACGCTGGTGATGATCGCGAGGACGGCGAGCCGCCGCTTCCAGCATCCGGCGTTGGACGCCATTGGCGTTCTCCGTTGTTTCAAGGCGTTCGGCGACGGGTCCTGCCGCCGAAGAGCGTCAGGTCCATGACGCTCTCGAGCGTGCCGGTGGGCAGATCCACAACCAGCACATTGCCGAAATCTGAGCGCGGATCTGTGCCGCGAGGTCGGGCCCGGCCGCCATCAGGCGGGTAAGGCGGCTCGCCACGCCGCCTGCCACCAGGACCGGAAGGATCACCCGACGGCTGTAGGCCAGCGCCCCCCAGATTACCCCCCTGCAGCAGGATCATCGCCCATCAGGTCACCGCGACAATCCCGCCTGCGGCAAGGCCGGGAACCAATGCCAGCCAACCCGGCCAGAGATCCGGCCATGTGGGTCCCTCGCGCGTCATCTGATCGGAGGAAGGCCGGGGCTCTCGGCCAAAAGTCCTGCCACCCATGACCGCTCCGGAAAAACGCTACCCGAAGCTTCCCGAATGGAGTGCCGCTGTCCGATGCGGTTTTGACTGTCGCGTTCAGGACATGGCGATTGGGGGTCGGGCTTTTCGCAAGTCACGCCGTCAAGCCGTGATCGAAGAGGATCCTGAGACCTCGAAATCCACGAAACCGCAGCTTCTCAGCCGAGAACGGATGGCCGGGTCGTCAGGGTGGGCGCCGAAACGGGAAACGCCACATTCCGACGGTTGCGCCGCATTGGCGGGATCGCCGCATCACAGGATCCACTCGACCGGCAGCCAGCTCATGAAGGTCACCATGCCCCGCTGGAACGCGGACGTGTTGGGCTCGCGGTCGAATGTGATCGGCTCTCCGCCGGCCACCGCCTCGGTCCAGGTGATCGCACCATCCGGTCCTGCAGACAGGACAAAGAAGGTCTCTGTCGCGTCGAGGGCGCGTGACAGGGCCGTAGCGATATTCGGGCTGTCGATCAGGAACCCCATTTCGGTGTTCAGTGCGGCGGAGCGCGGGTCGAAGTTGAACGAGCCGATGAAGATCCGCTCTCCGTCGATTGCGAATGTCTTGGCATGGAGGCTCGATTGGGAGCCGGTCAGAAGCTGTAGCAACGACGCGCCTTCGGGCCTGTCGGGGCGTGCGCGCAGTTCCAGGATCTCGGCCCCCTCGCGCAGCAGCCGATCCCGATACCCCATCCAGGCGCTGTGCACGACCGGCACGTCGGTGGCTTCCAGCGAGTTCGTGACAAGGCGCGTGCGGATCCCGTCGGCAAGGTAGCCCTCGATGAGCGACGTGCCGATCTCGCCGGGGATAAGGTAGGCGGATACCAGATCGAGGCTGCGCTGGGGACGGCCGATCAGGTCCGGCAATTGCCCGATCAGGAGATCGGCGTCGGCGGCCCGCCCAAGGCCCTTTGCCGGGTCGTCGCTGACCAGGGTGACGGTTGTCCATTCCAGCACGTCCTCGCCCGCCAGCACCCGCGACAGAACGGGGGCGTCGGCCACCACGGCGGCATAGGCAGAGCCGCGTGCGCTGCCCTCTGCTTCGGCGACGGCGGCCGCCAGCTCCTCCATCCCGCCTTCCGGGGCAGGCAGGACATCGGCTGCGGCATAGCTCGACCCGCTGGTCCAGTACGTGTCGAAGTTTTCCGACACATCGGCCGCAGCGGGCCCGACCGCCAGCACGTCGAAGTCGAAATAGGCCGTGCCCTCGCCATAGGCGAAGTAGATGTCGCCGATGTTGCGTCCGCCGATCACGGTCGCGATGCCGTCGACCGTCATCGACTTGTTGTGCATCCGCCGGTTCAGCCGGAAGAAGTCGAAGGCATAGGACAGAAGCTTGGGGCTGCGCATCGTGAAGGGGTTGAAGATGCGGATCTCGACATTCTCCATCGCGTCGAGATCGGCCAGCACGTTGTCGAGGCCCGGGATGCCGTTGTCGTCCAGCAGAAGCCGCACGCGCACGCCGCGCTCTGCGGCGGCGCGCAGTTCGTCCAGCAGCAGCCAGCCGGTCGTGTCCATCTGCCAGATGTAATACTGGACATCGATGCTCTCTTCCGCCGCGCGTGCAAGCAGGATGCGGGCGGCCAGCGCGTCGCGACCATCGGCAAGCGGCACCACCCCACTCAGACCTTCGTGCTCGGCCGCCAGCGGCAGGATCGCGGCGCCCAGACCGGTGTCCGCGCTGGCGGGGATGGCGGCGGATGCCTCTCCCTGGGGCAGGTCGGGAAGCGGGTGGGTCAGGCGAAGCACCACGACACCCAGCGCCAGCACGATGACGAGCTTGAGAAGCCCCCTCAGAAACCGCATCCGTTCCTCCCGCGATGAAGCAATCCGACATGGATGTGACACGCGTCTTCGCGGCCAGACAAGCCGTGGAGCGGCTCAGTCTGCATCTTCTTGAACGGGCCTGCGTGCATCGGCGGTGCCGCGCTCGGACAGCAGGACGGCGATAAACCGCGTCGCATCGAAATTCGAGGTCACGATGATCAGGATCGAGGTCATCGGGATTGCGAGGATCGCACCGGGGATACCCCACAGCGCCCCCCAGACCGACAGGGCGACCAGCACCACGAAGGGGCTCATGTTCAGTTGGCGGCCGATCCAGCGCGGCTCCAGCACGTTGCCGACCCAGGTCTGCGCCGCCACGAGGAGCGCCAGCAGGATCAGCGTCGTCTGCGGCGACGCGAACTGACCCAGCGACAGGATCACCGGAAAGGCGACGCCAAGGTACGAGCCGACGTAGGGAATGTAGTTCAGAAGCGCGATCGTGATGGCCCAGAACAGGGCGAAATCGACATCGAGCAGCC
>CAZGHJ010000169.1:0-6589 GCA_964525355.1 uncultured Roseicyclus sp. | reverse complement strand
GGTCGATGAAGATGTCGGGCAGAACCATGGAACGATACTTGAGCCCCGTGTCGAAGACGCCGCGTTCGGCCAGCAGATGCGCCACGTGGGAGCCGAAGCCGCCCACGGCGCCCTCCTCGATGGTGATGAGCGCCTCGTGGTGGCGGGCGAGTTGCAGGATCATCTCCTCGTCGAGCGGCTTGGCGAAGCGGGCGTCGGCGATGGTGGGTTTCAGGCCGCGGGCGGAGAGCGTCTCGGCGGCCTCCTGCACTTCCTTCAGGCGCGCGCCGAAATTCAGAAGCGCGACGCGGTTGCCTTCCGCGATCATGCGGCCGCGGCCGATCTCCAAAGCGATCCCGCGTTCGGGCATCTCGACGCCCACGCCCTCGCCCCGGGGGTAGCGGAAGGCGCTGGGCCGGTCGTCGATCTCGAGCGCGGTGCGGACCATGTGGACAAGCTCTGCCTCGTCGGAGGCGGCCATGACCACGAACCCGGGCAGGTTCGCGAGGTAGGCCACGTCGTAGCTGCCGGCATGGGTCGCGCCGTCCGCGCCCACGAGGCCGGCGCGGTCGATGGCGAAGCGGACCGGAAGGCGCTGGATCGCCACGTCGTGCACCACCTGGTCGTATGCGCGCTGCAGGAAGGTGGAGTAGATCGCGGCGAAGGGCTTCAGCCCGCCCGCGGCCATCCCGGCGCAGAGCGTGACGGCATGCTGCTCGGCTATCCCGACGTCGAAGGTGCGGGTGGGGAAGCGCGCGCCGAAGAGGTCGAGGCCGGTGCCGTCGGGCATGGCGGCGGTGACCGCGACGATGCGGGGGTCGTCCTCCGCCTCGCGGATCAGTGCGTTCGCGAAAACCTTGGTGTAGGACGGCGCGTTGGAGGGCGCCTTCTTCTGCTCGCCGGTGGCCACGTCGAACTTCGCCGTGGCGTGGCCGCGGTCGGGCCGGTGCTCGGCGTAGCCCTTGCCCTTCCTGGTGATGGCGTGGATCAGGACGGGGCCGTCGGCGCGGGCCTTGACCGTGCGCAGGACCGCGAGGAGCTGGTCCATGTCGTGCCCGTCGATGGGGCCGATGTAGGAAAAGCCCAGTTCCTCGAAGAGTGTGCCGCCGACGGTCGCTGATTTCAGCAACTCCTTCGCGCGCTTGGCGCCGTCCTGGAAGGGCTGCGGCAGGAGCGAGACGGCGCCCTTGGCCGCGGCCTTCAGCTCCTGGAAGGGCGCACCGGCATAGAGGCGGGAGAGATAGGCCGACATCGCCCCTGTGGGCGGCGCGATGGACATCTCGTTGTCGTTGAGGATGACGATCAGACGCTTGCCCAGGTGGCCCGCGTTGTTCATCGCCTCGTAGGCCATGCCCCCCGACAGCGCGCCGTCACCGATGACGGCGATCGCGTCGCCATGGCCGGTGGCACAGTCGCCGCCAAGTTCGGCCGCGAGCGCGAAGCCCAGCGCCGCGGAGATCGAGGTGGAGGCGTGCGCCGCGCCGAACGGGTCATAGGGGCTTTCCGAGCGCTTGGTGAAGCCCGACAGCCCGTCCTTCTGCCGGATCGTGAGCATCCGGTCGCGCCGGCCCGTCAGGATCTTGTGCGGATAGCACTGGTGGCTGACGTCCCAGATCAGCTTGTCGCGCGGCGTGTCGAAGACGGCGTGGAGCGCCACGGTCATCTCCACCACGCCGAGCCCCGCGCCGAAATGGCCGCCGGTCTGGCTGACGGACCAGATCGTCTCCTCGCGAAGCTCGTGGGCAAGGCGCGTCAGATCGGCGTCCGAAAGCCGTTTCAGGTCGCCGGGCGAGGCGACGTTGTCGAGAAGGGGGGTGGGGGGTTTGTCGCTCATGGGTTCGTCGTTCGGGGCGTCCGGGCCGCCCCGCCTCTCATCTCTCTCGCGCGGTAACGTAGCGCGCCAGCGCCTGCAAGCTCTGCGACCGGTCGCCATAGGGTTCGAGGGCGGCGCAGGCCTCGTCGATCAGCGCCTCGGCGTGGGCCTTCGCGCCTTCGAGGCCGAGGAGCGATACGAAGGTGGCCTTGCCCGCCTCGGCGTCCTTGCGGAGCGCCTTGCCGGCCGTCGCGCTGTCGCCCGTGACGTCGAGGATGTCGTCGGCGATCTGGAAGGCGAGGCCGATGGCGCGGGCGTAAGCCGTGAGCGGCCCCGGATCGGCGCGGCCGAGGATGGCGCCGGCGCGCGCGGGCCATTCGATCAAGCGGCCGGTCTTGTTGCGCTGAAGCTCGGTGATCTCGTCCAGGGTCAGCGGGCGGCCGGCGGTCTCGGCGGCGATGTCCTGGGCCTGGCCCAGCACCATGCCTTGCGCGCCGCTGGCCCGCGCGAGCGTCGCGACGAGATGGATGCGCTGCTCGGCATCGCCCGCTTCCGGCTCGGCCAGGAGCTCGAAGGCGAAGGTCTGGAGCGCGTCGCCCACGAGGATCGCGGTCGCATCGTCCCACTTGCGGTGAACGGTCGGCCGGCCGCGGCGCAGGTCGTCGTCGTCCATCGCCGGCAGGTCGTCGTGGACGAGGCTGTAGGCGTGGACGCATTCGACGGCCGCCGCGGAATGGAGCGCCTGCGCAGGGGCCACGTCGAAGAGCGCGGCGGTCTCCAGCACCAGGAAGCCGCGCAGGCGCTTGCCGCCTTCGGAGGCGTAGCGCATGGCCTCGGGGATGGCACCGTCGCCAAGGCGCGCGAGGCGTGCGTCGAGAAAGGCGCCGATCCCGGACTGCGCGGCGGCCAGCCGTTCGGTGAACATCGCGGTCTAAAGACCCTCGGCCGGCTTCGTGCCGGTGGGCGCGCCACCCGCGTCCAGCGTGATCTGTTCGACCTGCTCCTCGGCCTCCTTGAGGCGCGCCTCGCAATGGGCGCGCAGCTCGGCGCCGCGCTTGTAGAGCCGGATCGACTGGTCGAGCGCCACGTCGCCCTCGTCGAGCGCCTTCACGACGCCTTCGAACTCGCGGAGCGCTTCCTCGAACGTCATCTCGCCGACCGGTCTTTCGTCGCTCATGTCCCGTGCTCCATCAGTTCGCTCACATGCGCCGCGACCGAGGCCGCGAGCGCAGGAAGATCATAGCCGCCCTCGAGTGTCGAGACCACGCGCCCGCCGCAGACCTCGGCGGCCAGCGTGCAGATCGCGCGCGTGACCCAGGTGAAATCGGCCTCGTCCCAGGTGAGGTTCGCCAGCGGGTCATGGCGATGGGCGTCGAAGCCCGCCGAGACGATGATGAGATCGGGCGCGAAGGTCCGGATCGCGGGCAGTGCGCGGGCCCCGTAGGCCTGGCGCATGGCGTCGCCGCCGCTGCCGGGATCGAGCGGCAGGTTCAGCACGTTGTTCGAGCCGCCACGCTCGGACGGGCTGCCGGTGCCGGGAAAGAGTGGCATCTGATGGCTGGAGACGAACATCGCGCGCGGCTCGTCCCACAGGATGTCCTGCGTGCCGTTGCCGTGGTGGACGTCGAAATCGACGACGGCCACGCGGGTGAGGCCATGGCGTTCCAGCGCGTGGCGCGCGGCGATCGCGGCGTTGCCGAACAGGCAGAAGCCCATGGCGCGGGTGGCCTCGGCATGGTGGCCGGGCGGGCGCGTGGCGACGAAGGCGTTGCTCGCGCGCCCCTCCAGCACCGCGTCGACGGCGGCGAGGCAGCCACCCACGCCCTTCACGGCGGCGTCCCAGCTGCCGGGACTGGCGAAGGTGTCGCCGTCGATGGCGCTGAGCCCCTGGTCCGGGATGGCGGCGCGGACGGCGGCGATGTGCCGCTCGGGGTGGCCGAGGAGGAGATCCTCGGTCGTGGCGGCGGGCGCCTCCAGCCGGTTGAGCCCCGCGAAACCGGGCGCGGCGAGCGCGGCGGTCACGGCCTCGAGCCGGGGAACCTGCTCGGGGTGGCCGGGCGGCATGACATGGGAGAGCCCGGCGGGGTTCTCGACGAGAAGCGTGGTCATGGGGCGCGCCCTTCAAGCGGTCAGTCGGGTGCCAGCATGTAACCTGCCCCGCGCACGGTCTGCAAATAGCGCGGCTGCTTGGGGTTCGTCTCGATCTTCTTGCGCAGGCGCGTGATCTGCACGTCGACGGCGCGTTCCTGCACCTGTTCGCCGGGCGCATGTTTGTCACGGTTGAGCAGGCTGACCAGATCGCCGCGGGAGAAGGGCTGATTCGGCTGCCCCGAGAAGATGCGCATGAGCGCGGCCTCCGTGGCGGTCAGGCGCACGGTCTCGGAGCCGTGCCAAAGCTCGCCACGCTCGAGGTCGTAGCGGATGGGACCCAGGTGCAGCACCTGCACCGCCTGCGCGTCCTCGGGTTTTTGCGGCATCCGCCGCAGGATCGCGTTGACCCGCAGGAGCAGTTCCTTGGGCTCGAAGGGCTTGGAGAGATAGTCGTCGGCGCCCGCCTCGAGCCCGTTGATCCGGTCGCCTGCCTCGCCCTTGGCGGTCAGGAGCAGGATGGGCGTGGCGAGCCGCGCGCGCAGGTCGCGCGTCAGGCTGAGGCCGTCCTCGCCCGGCATCATCACGTCGAGCACGATCAGGTCGAAGTCGAGCCCGGCCAGAAGCCGCCGCGCCTGTGCCGCATCGCGGGCCGCCGTCACCATGAAACCGTTGCGCACCAGGAACTTTTTCAGAAGTCCGCGGATGCGCTCGTCATCGTCGACGATCAGCAGATGCGCGCCGATCTCGGTCATCCGCCGCCCTCGGTCGCCTCGAGGTAATGCCGCCGCATGTCGGCATCCATCATCTGTTCGAGCACCGTGCGAAAGCCCGCCACCGCCTCGGGGCCGGCGTTGCGGAAGGCTGCGCGCATGCGGTTGCGCTGCGCCTCGGACAGCTGCCGTTCCAGCGCGGCGCCCTCGTCGGTGAGGTAGAGATGGCGCTCGCGCTTGTCGCGGGTGCCCACGCGGCTGTCCACCAGCCCGTCCTCCACCAGCGTCCGGAGCACGCGGTTGAGCGACTGTTTCGTGACGCCGAGGATCGACAAAAGGTTGTTGACCGTCGTACCCGGCGAGCGGTTGATGAAATGGATCGCCCGGTGATGCGCCCGCCCGTAGCCGTATTCCTGCAGGATCCGGTCGGGATCGGCGGTGAAGCCGCGATAGGCGAAGAACATCGCCTCGATCCCGCGGCGCAGTTGATCGTCCGTGAGAAACAGCAGGCTTTCGCCCGTGCCCATCACCGCCCCGCTCGCGCGGTCTGCCATCGTCCCGGTCCCTTCCAGTGTCGTGTCCGGCTGCCGCAGTTTATGTCAGCCTTGTTGACTTTCCAAGAATCAATTGGTAGCTCTGCCGCGGTTTTGCGAAATATTATGTCCGCATCGGCCATTTTTTGCGCAACAATTGCAAATCAATCGCCGGAATGCCGGCAAAGCTGCGAAGGGAAGGGACCATGGCAGGCGCTTACGACGATCGCGACGGCTGGATCTGGATGGATGGCAAGCTGGTGGCCTGGCGCGAGGCGAACGTGCACATCCTGACCCATGCGATGCATTACGCGTCCTCCGTGTTCGAGGGCGAGCGGGCCTATGGCGGCCGGATCTTCGAAAGCCGCCGCCATTCCGAGCGGCTGCTGGCCTCGGGGCAGATGCTCGACGTGGTCATTCCCTGGACGGTCGACGAGATCGAGGCGGCGAAATACGAGGTGATGAAGGCCAATGGCCTTTCCGACGCCTATGTGCGCGCCGTGGCCTGGCGCGGATCGGGCGAGGACATGGGCGTCAGTTCCGGGCGGAACCCCGTGCGGCTGGCCGTCGCGGCCTGGGAATGGGGCAGCTACTACGGCGACGCCAAGATGAAGGGCGCGAAGCTGGATATCTCCAGGTGGAAACGGCCATCGCCCGAGACGATCCCGGTCCATGCCAAGGCCGCCGGCCTCTACATGATCTGCACCATGTCCAAGCATGAGGCCGAGGCGAAGGGCTGTTCGGACGCGCTGTTCATGGATTACCGCGGCTACGTGGCCGAGGCGACGGGCGCCAACATCTTCTTCGTGAAGGATGGCGAGGTGCACACGCCCACGGCGGACGTGTTCCTGAACGGGATCACGCGCCAGACCGTCATCGGCATGCTGAAGGACCGGCAGGTGAAGGTCCATGAGCGCCACATCATGCCCGACGAGCTGGAGGGTTTCGAGCAGTGCTGGCTGACCGGCACGGCGGCCGAGGTCACGCCGGTGGGGCAGATCGGCGACTACAATTTCGAGGTCGGCGCCATGACCCGCGACGTGGCGAGCGCCTACGAAGACCTCGTGCGGGCGTAACGGTTTCTTGGTCACGCAGGGCCGGATCCCTTGATTTCCGGCCCCGTCGCGCCCACCATCCCGGGATGAACATGCAGTCCCCGCCGTACCCGAACCGGCCGCAGCCCGAGACCGTCGCTTTCGACCGCAGGGAGCTTGGGGTGATCCTGGGGCTTTACGGGCGCATGGTGGCGGCGGGAGAGTGGCGCGATTACGGGATCTCGCACCTGTCCGATGTCGCGGTTTTCGCCGTGTTCCGCCGCACCGCCGAGCATCCGATCTACCGGATCGAGAAGCGGCCGAAACTGCGCAATGCGCAGGGGCAGTTCTCGGTCATCGGGATGGATGGGCGCATCCTGAAGCGCGGGCATGACCTGAAGACCGTGCTGCGCGTGCTGGAGCGCAAGC
>CAZGHJ010000168.1:0-6807 GCA_964525355.1 uncultured Roseicyclus sp. | reverse complement strand
ATTCCATCGTGCAGATGCCGCGCGGCTACCCGGTGGCCACCATGGCGATCGGCGCTGCGGGTGCGGCCAATGCGGGGCTGATGGCCGCGGCGATCCTCGCCACCTCGGACCCGGCGCTGGCCGCGAGGCTGGAGGCCTGGCGTGATGCGCTCTCGGCCTCGATCCCCGAGGAGCCGCGCGATGACTGAGCCCCTGCCCTGCGGCGCGGTAGTAGGCATCCTGGGCGGCGGGCAACTGGGCCGGATGCTGGCGATGGCGGCGGCGCGGCTGGGCTACCGGACCCATGTCTACGAGCCCGGCCCCGCGCCCGCCGCCGATGTCGCCCATGACTGGACGCGCGCGCCCTATGACGATGCCGGGGCGCTTGCGGCCTTCGCCGCCGCCTGCGACGTGGTCACCTACGAGTTCGAGAACATCCCCGCCGCCTCGCTCGACCTTCTGTCGGGCGCGGCGCCCTTCCATCCGGGCCGCCGCGCGCTGGAGGTCAGCCAGGACCGGCTGGCCGAGAAGGAGTTCCTGTCGGGCCTCGGGCTGCGGGTGGCGCCCTATGCCGCGGTCGATGGGCCGGGGGACCTGGGGGCGGCGCTGGAGGCGACCGGGCTGCCCGCGATCCTCAAGACGCGCCGTTTCGGCTATGACGGCAAGGGCCAGGCGCGGGTGACCGACCCCGACGGCGCCGAGGCCGCGCTGGCCACCCTGGAGGGCGCGCCGGCCATCGCCGAGGGGTTCGTCGACTTCGCCCGCGAGATCAGCGTGATCGCGGCGCGCGGGCGCGACGGGTCGGTGGCGGCCTACGATCCGGGCGAGAACGTGCACCGGGACGGCATCCTCGCCACCACCACGGTGCCCGCGCAAATCCCGGCGCGGCTGCGGACGGATGCGGTGCTGCTGGCCTCGCGCATCCTCAACGATCTCGATTACGTGGGCATCCTCGGCGTGGAACTGTTCGTCACCGCGCAGGGGCTCGTGGTGAACGAGATCGCGCCGCGCGTGCACAACACGGGCCACTGGACGCAGGCGGGCTGCGCCGTGGACCAGTTCGAGCAGCATATCCGCGCCATCGCCGGCTGGCCCCTGGGCGATGGCGGACGTCACGCCGACGTGGTGATGGAGAACCTGATCGGCGCGGACGTGGGGCGCGCGCCGGCGCTGGCCGCCGAGCGCGGGGTGCAGGTCCATCTCTACGGCAAGGCCGAGGTGCGGCCGGGCCGGAAGATGGGCCATGTGAACCGCGTCACCGGGCCGGCGGGCTGAGCGCCCCTGCCCCTGCCCTTCACTCGATGAAGGCCTCGACCGCGTCCAGAAGCTCCATGTCGTGATCGAAGGCGCCGCGGCGCAGGAAGGCCAGCACCTCGGCGATCACCACGGGATTGTTCATCATGAACGTGTGGGTCACGGGCAGGATGATGAAATCGTCCATCCCCTCGACCATGGTACGCCCGACGGCGACCTTGCCGTCGTCCGGCCCCGGGATCACCGCCGAATAGACCGGGTTGAGCGACCGGTCGCCGGCGATCACGCCCAGCTCGAAACCGACCGGAGGCAGCGTCTGGGGCAGGTCGTCGGCGCCGGTGCCAAGCTCGCGGCCGGCGGGGCCGTTCATCCATTCGAAGGGCTCGAGCGGGCCGAAGACGTCCACCAGTTCCGTGCCGCCATTGGGCGGCGCCAGCATCACCACGCGGCCCAGCCGCTCGGGGCGGTGCTGCGACAGCCAGTGGCGCAGCAGGATGCCGCCCATGGAATGGGTGACGAAATGCACCCGCCCGACCCCGCAGCGCGCGAGCGCGGGCAGGATCGTCGCGGGCGCAAGCTCGGCGATGGAAGCGCGGGTCGAGGGATAGCCCTGGTTGACCACGCTGTATCCCTGCGCCGCGAGCGCCTCCTCCATGACGACGAAGGAAAGCTCCGTCCGCGCAAGCCCGTGAAGGAGCACGACGCATTCGCCCGCGCGCGTCTCGGCCCGGGCGGGAAAGGCGGCGAGCGCCCCGAGGAGCAGAAGGAGAGGCAGAACCGGGCGCATGGCGGGACTATAGGCGTTCCGGGCGCGCGCGGCGAGTGTGCGCTTGCCCCTGCCGTCACGTCACGTCAGGGTCTGACCATGGACAAGGCGAAGACGAAGGCCCGCGCGCGGCCGCGGACGATCCCGCGGATGGCGGTGCGGGGGATCCTGCTGATCCACGACCGGCTGTTGCTGGTCAATGCCTGGCCGGGCGACAGGAGCGATCTGCTATGTGCGCCCGGCGGCGGGGTGGAGCCGCACACCAGCCTGCACGAGAACCTGATCCGCGAGTTCCACGAGGAGACCGGTCTGACCGTCGCGGTGGGCGCGCCCTGCCTGGTGAACGAGTTTCACGCCCCCGAGCGGGGCTTCCACCAGATCGACGTCTATTTCCGCGTGAGCCTCGTCGCGGGCGACCCGCTGGCGGACTGGACGGACCCCGAGGGCGTGGTGACGCGGCGCGTGCTGGCCAGCCGCAAGGAGATGGCGGGTCTGCGCTACAAGCCCGACAGCCTGCCCGACGCCGCCTGGGGGACGGAGGTGCTCTACGACCCGCTGGAGCCCCTGGTGCGCTGAAACGCGCCGAGGCCGTAGGCGATGCCGCCCAGCGTCAGGAGGCCCGCGCCAAGGCTGCGCAGCGTCAGAACCTCGCCCAGGATCAGGACGCCGCCCAGCATCGCGATGACCGGCACGGACAGCTGCACGAGGCCCGAGACCGAGGCCTGGAGCCGCGGCAGGACGGCGTACCAGAGCGCGTAGCCAAGGCCCGACGTGACCGCGCCCGAGGCGATGGCGAGCAGGACCCCGCGCGCGGTCCATGACGCCGCGACATCCGGCAGGAGCGCGAGCGCAAGGGCGCAGAGGGGGACGGCCAGGACGAAGTTCGCCCCGGTCTCGGCGAGCGGGTCGGTGGCGCGGCGGCCGACGAGCGAGTAGACGCCCCAGCCGAGCGCGGCAAGCAGCATGGCGGCGGTGGCGCCGGGCGGCAGCGCCACGGCGCCCACGGGCCAGACGAGCCACGCGAGCCCGGCCAGCGCCAGCCCTGCGCCCACCCAGCGGCGGGCGGGCAGCGCCTCGCGCGCGAGGACGGCGCCCGCGAACATGGTCACCTGCACGCCGCCGAAGAGGATCAGCGCCCCGATGCCCGCGTCGATCGAGACATAGGCCACGGAAAACCCGATCAGATAGAGCGCGAGGCCCAGCGCCCCCGGCACGCGCCGGGGCGACAGGAGCGGCAGCGCCTTGCGCTGCGCCAGGACCAGCGCGGCCAGCGTCACGGCCCCGGCCACGGCGCGCAGGACGGCGAAATCGAGCGCGCCGATCAGGCCGGGGCCGACGGCCATGCGGTTGAGGATCGAGTTCGCCGCGAAGGCGATCATCACGAGCGCGGTGAGCAGCGCGAGCCTCATGCCGCCGCCCCCAGGAAGCGCGCCGCCAACGGCCCGGCAAGGTGGCTGATCGCCCCGTTCGCGACGGTCGCGGCGATGCGGTTCGTGCCGCGCTCGACGATGGCGAGGTCGGCGCGGGCGCCCGCCACGATCCGGCCGCGATCAGCCAGCCCCAGAAGCCGCGCGGGCCCCTCGGAGACCAGCGCCCAGGCCGCGCCGAGATCCATGCCCTCCGCCACCAGCCGGAAGGCCGCCCTGGCGGGTGCGGGGTAGTGATAGTCCGAGGCGAGCGCGTCCACGAGCCCCTCGGCCAGCAGCGCGCCCGCAGCCACCTTGCCCGCGTGGGAGCCGCCGCGCACGAGGTTGGGCGCACCCATGACGATACCGTCGCCCCCCTCGCGCGCCGCGCGCGCGGCGGCGAGGGTTTCGGGAAACTCCGCGATGGCCGCGCCGAGCGCGCGGGCGCGGGCCCGATCCTCGGGCGTCGCGTCGTCATGGCTGCCGATGAGCGCGCCGCGCGCCCGCAGCCCCGCGCAGAGCCGGGCCAGCGCCACCGGCACCGCGTCCCGGCGGTCGTGCATGGCCTGCATCAGCGCGCGATGCACCTCGGGCGAGCGGCGCGCCTTGAGCGCCTGCCCGGTCAGGCGGGGCGGGCGTTTGCCGGCGGCGAGCGCCTCGTGGGGGAGATGGTCGTTCAGGACGACATAGGCGATCCCCGCCTGCTCGGTGAAGGCCAGCACCCGGTCGATATCGTCGACCATGCCGGTCTCGAAGCGCAGTTGCAGGCGCAGATCGGCGCGAAGCAGCGCCGTCGCCAGGGCATCCGCCAGGGCTTCGGCGAAACCGGGGCCGCGCATGCCGCCTTCCCAGGACCAGAACTGCGCAAGGACGGCGGTGGTGATGCCGTTGGCGGCAAGTTCGGCATCGAGGCCCGCCAGCCCCGCGCCGAGGCTTTCGAGCGCGCCGCGCCGGGGCGCAAGGTGACGCTCGAAACCGTCGCCGTGGATATCGACGATCCCGGGCAGGATCCTGTAGCCCGACAGATCGACCCGCGCCGCGCCGCGGCAAGGCAGCGTCCCGGCGATCCGGCCCGCGGCAAGGGACAGGGGACGCTCGGCAAGCCCGTCGGGCGTCAGGACCTCGGCGCCCTCGAATGTCAGGTCGGGAAGTGTCATGCCCCTTTTCTGGACCCGCGCCGGCCGAAGGGGAAGCCCCCGCGGCCACCCGGCCGGACCGCGATGCGGCCGTCTGGGGATCAGGCCGCGAGGACCGAGGCGGGACGGGGCTCGCGGGCGAGCGCGACGCGGTTGCGGCCACGGTTCTTGGCCGCGTACATCGCACCGTCCGCGGCCTTCATCAGCGTGGCGCGCGCGACGGGGGGCTCGGCGGCATGGGCGACACCGACCGAAACGGTCACCGCCTCGCCGCGCACGCGCAAGGATTTCGCCACGTCCGTGCGGATGCGTTCGGCCAGGCGCTGCGCCGCGTCGCGGGCGACGCCCGGCAGGTAGAGGGCGAATTCCTCGCCCCCGAGCCGGGCGAACACGTCGTCGTCGCGCACCGCGACCGCGGCGATGCGGGCAAAATCGCGCAGCGCATCGTCGCCGGCATCGTGGCCATGGGTGTCGTTCAGCGCCTTGAAGCGGTCGAGATCGATGAAGAGGAGCGCGCCGCTTACCTGGTCGGGCACCAGCCGCTCGAAGCCGCGCCGGTTGAGGATGCCGGTCAACGGGTCGAGATCGGCCGAGGCGTGGGCCAGCTCGATCCGGCGCTCCATGCCGCGGATCAGGGTGTTGATGTTGCGCATCACCCGGCCGAGTTCGTCGCGGTAGCCTTCGGGCAGCGTGGCGGCGTCGCGCCGTTCCACCACGGCGGCCATGGTGGCCTCGATCTGGCGCAGGGGTGCCAGAAGCACGTCCATGGCGAGGATGGTCACGACCGTGCCCAGCAGGGTCGCCGCCAGCACCACAGCCACCAGATCGTAGCGCCCGGCGAACCCGCCCAGCGCGAACAGATAGCCCACGAAGGCCAGAAGCGGCACGTGAACGCCAAGAAAGGCGAGGCACGCGATCTTGGCGCGGAAGCTTCTGGGGAAGAGTTTCGACATCAGATGGTAGACTTTCATGGCGCAGTCCTGTGGGGGCGCCCCCGACCCGATCATGTCATAAACAAACAATTTGGCTTAAAAATGTCCTCGATGCGAAAAAAATGCCGTCTCTTCGATCCGGGGCGGTCCGGCAAAGCGAAAAGGGCGCCCTGAGGCGCCCTTTCCCGACGGTCCGCGGGACCGTCCTTTCCCGTGTCGGGCAGCTTACATCATGCCGCCCATGCCGCCCATGTCGGGCATGCCGCCGCCGGCGGGCTCGTCCTTCTTGGGCTTGTCGGCCACCATCGCCTCGGTGGTGATCAGCAGGCCCGCGACCGACGCGGCGTCCTCGAGCGCGGTGCGCACGACCTTCGCGGGGTCGATCACGCCGAACTTGAACATGTCGCCATATTCCTCGGTCTGGGCGTTGAAGCCGAAGGACAGGTCGCTGGATTCACGGATCTTTCCGGCCACGACGGAGCCGTCGACGCCCGAGTTTTCCGCGATCTGGCGCAGCGGGGCCTCCAGTGCGCGGCGCACGATGGCGATGCCCGCATCCTGGTCGGAGTTCTCGCCCGAGACACCCTCGAGCGCCTTGGCGCCCTGGATCAGCGCGACACCGCCACCGACGACGACGCCTTCCTGAACGGCCGCGCGGGTCGCGTTCAGCGCGTCGTCGACGCGGTCCTTGCGCTCCTTCACCTCGACCTCGGTCATGCCGCCGACGCGGATGACGGCGACGCCGCCTGCCAGCTTGGCCACACGCTCCTGCAGCTTCTCGCGGTCGTAGTCCGAGGTCGTCTCCTCGATCTGGCCGCGGATCTGGGCGACGCGCGCCTCGATCTCGGACTTCTCGCCGGCGCCGTCGACGATGGTCGTGTCATCCTTCTTGATGACGACCTTCTTGGCGGTGCCGAGCATGTCCATGGTGACATTCTCGAGCTTCATGCCGAGATCTTCCGAGATCACCTGGCCGCCCGTCAGGATCGCGATGTCCTGCAGCATGGCCTTGCGGCGGTCGCCGAAGCCCGGTGCCTTGACGGCCGCGATCTTCAGGCCGCCGCGCAGCTTGTTGACGACGAGCGTGGCCAGCGCCTCGCCCTCGACATCCTCGGCGATGATCAGGAGCGGCTTGCCCGACTGGATCACGGACTCGAGCAGCGGGACCATCGGCTGAAGCGACGACAGCTTCTTCTCGTGGAGAAGGATGAGGCAGTCCTCGAGCTCGGTCGTCATCTTGTCGGGGTTGGTGACGAAGTAGGGCGAGAGGTAGCCGCGGTCGAACTGCATGCCTTCGACGACTTCGGTCTCGGTCTCGAGGCCCTTGTTCTCCT
>CAZGHJ010000167.1:0-6827 GCA_964525355.1 uncultured Roseicyclus sp. | reverse complement strand
AGCAGGAGGCCAGCCGCAAGTTCGGCTTCGGCGCCAAGCAGACCATGAGCGCGGCCCAGCGCCTCTACGAGGCCGGCCACATCACCTACATGCGGACCGACGGCATCGACATGGCCCCCGAGGCCGTGCATGCCGCCCGCGATGCCATCGCCGGGCGTTATGGCAAGGAGTATGTCCCCTCCAGCCCGCGGATGTACAAGAACAAGGCCAAGAACGCGCAGGAAGCGCATGAGTGCATCCGGCCAGCCGACATGGCGAAGGCGCCCGACGAACTGAGGATTTCCGAAAGCGACCAGAAGAAGCTCTACGACCTCATCTGGAAGCGCACGATCGCCAGCCAGATGGAGGCCGCCCGTCTCGAGCGCACGACGATCACCGTGGCCAGCCGCGACGGCGAGGTGGAACTGCGCGCCACGGGCCAGGTGATCCTTTTCGACGGCTTCCTCAAGGTCTACGAGGAAGGGCGCGACGACGCGGGCGAGGACGAGGACGGCAAGCGCCTGCCGCAGGTGGCCGAGGGCGATACGCTCGATTTGTCCGGCGACGCGCTGAAGCCAGACCACGCCAAGCTGACCGAAGCGAACGGCGCAGGCGCGGCGCTTCTGTCGGACAATGGTGCGGTGCTCGGGCAGCAGCACCACACCCAACCGCCTGCGCGCTATACCGAGGCCTCGCTGGTGAAGCGGATGGAGGAACTCGGCATCGGGCGGCCCTCGACCTATGCCTCGATCCTCGACACGATCGAAGCGCGCGGCTACGTGACCAAGGACAAGGGCCGCCTGATCCCCGAGGACAAGGGCCGCCTCGTGACGGCCTTCCTCACGAACTACTTCCGCCGCTATCTGGAATACGATTACACCGCGACGCTCGAGAGCGAGCTCGACGACGTCTCGGCCGGCGACCGCCACTACAAGGACGTGCTGGAACGCTTCTGGCGCGATTTCTCCGCCGCCGTGGCCGAGACCTCGGAACTGCGCATCACCGACGTGCTCGAGAAGATCAACGAGGTGCTCGAGCCGCACCTCTTCCCGCCGACGGCCGACGGCAGCGACCCGCGGCTTTGCCCCAATTGCGGCGCGGGGCGGCTCAGCATGCGGACCGCGCGCTCGGGCGGGGCCTTCATCGGCTGCTCCAACTACCCCGAGTGCCGCTACACCCGCCCCTTCGGCCCCCCGGGCGTCGAAGGCGACCCGGCCGCCGACGGGATCGGCCCCGACGGCAAGATGCTGGGCGTCGACCCCGACACGTCGCAGCCGGTCTGGCTGAAAACCGGGCGTTTCGGCCCTTACGTGCAACTCGGCGAGGTCACCGAAGAAGTGAAGAAACCGCCGCGCGCCTCCCTGCCGAAGGGCTGGGGCGTCGACGAGATGGACCTCGAGCGTGCGCTCATGCTCTTGAGCCTGCCGCGCAAGGTGGGCGATCATCCCGAGGACGGCGAACCCGTCGAGGCGGGCATCGGCCGCTACGGACCATACGTGAAGCACGGGCGCATCTACGCCAACCTGCCCGAAGTGGACGAGGTCTTCACCGTCGGCATGAACCGCGCGGTCGAACTGATCGCCGAGAAGGCCGCCTCGCGCGGGGGGCGCGGGGCCGCGGCCGCGCCGCTGCGGGAGCTTGGCGAGCACCCCGGCGAGGGCGGCGCGGTCAACGTGATGAACGGGCGCTACGGTCCCTACATCAAGTGGGGCAAGGTGAACGCGACGCTGCCCAAGGATCTCGAGCCCGAGGCCGTCACCATGGAGCGCGCGGTCGAACTGATCGCCGAAAAGCAGGCCAAGGGCGGCAAGGCCAAGCGCGCAAGCGGCGGTACACGCAAGCGCAAGGCCGGCTGAGCCCGCCTGCAAAAGGGCCCGCCGCGCGCGCTTTCGCCGGCGGCGCTGATGCGATCGGCGGTGTTCCGCCCGGTTCGGGCCTGCGGCCGTGGCATTTGTGCCACCTTGGCGCAATCTCCCGCCCTGCCACCATACCAGCCCTCCGACCTGCTCGGATATGCAGCGCGGCGACGTGGCACGACTCGGTGGCGATTCTGATGGCGAGTTTTGAGAGAGACGCGGTCTGGGCGGCGGTGAATGAACCGGCCCTCCCTGACGAGGCAGGACACGCCCCGGCGGTCGGGGAGTACCTCCGGCAGGGGGGCGACGAAGAACAGCCTGCGGGCGGCGTGCCCGGATGGGGCTTGCGCTCGCTCGGCGCGCTGACCGCCCTGGTGGCGCTCTGGTTCGCGATGGCGTTTCTCGGCGGCATTCCGACGGGGCCGGTCGAATGGCTGACCCTCGCGATGCTGGGTGCCTTCGCCTACAGCGTGGGTGTCATGGTGCCGCTTCTGCTGAGCGTGCTGGCGCGCCGGACGGGGCGCCCCTAGGGCACGGGCGCGTCGGGGCTGTCCTCCCCTTTCCTGGCATTCGATACGGGGGGCGGACCGGCCCCGCCCTTGACCTCCGGTCCGCGCCGGAGGACACCGGTGGCGTAGACCGCCCCGAGACCCAGCCAGCGCAGGACCATGCCGGACACGTCCCCATCGACCGCACTCCCCCTGTCCCCACGCCCGGAGACGCTCGACTTCCTGTCGACGCGACGGTCCCGGCCGCCCAAGACGCTGGGCCTGCCGGTGCCGGACCGTGCGGCGCTCGCCCCGCTTCTGCGGGCCGCGGCGCGGGTGCCGGACCACGGCAAGCTGGAACCCTGGCGTTTTGTCGTGCTCGAACGGGCCGCCTGTGAACGCCTCGCCGCGCTGACCGCGGAGATCGGGGCCGAGGACGGGCGCGATCCGGACACGCTGGCACGGGACGTGGCCTGTTTCGCCGACGCGCATCTGGTGGTCGCGGTGATCCTCTCGCCCAAGCCCTCCGACAAGATCCCGCTCTGGGAGCAGGAGATGTCGGCCGGCGCCGTGTGCCTTTCGCTCGTGAATGCCTGCCTTGCCGCGGGATGGGGCGCGGGCTGGCTGACCGGGTGGCGGGCGCGTCACGCAGGGTTCGGGGCCCGCGGCCTCGGGCTGGCCGCGCATGAAAGCGTCGCGGGCTTCGTCCATGTCGGCACCGAAACGCGGCTGCCGCCGGAACGCCCCCGCCCGGACATGTCGGCGATCGTCACCTGGGTGGCGGAATGATCTTCCGCGATTTTCTCAAGGCGCTGGGCCAGCTCACGGACGGACGGTTTCTGGGGGTTCTTGCGCTCGGGCTCGGGCTGACCATCGCGCTTCTTGCCGGTTTCTACCTGGTGTTCGTGACGGTGATCGGGGCGCTCCTGCCCGAAAGCTTCACGCTGCCCTGGATCGGCGAGATCACCTGGGTCGACACGGCGCTGACATGGGCGAGCGTGCCCCTGATGCTGGTCCTGTCGACCTTCCTGATGGTGCCTGTCGCTTCAGCGTTCATCTCGATGTTCCTCGAGACCATCGCCGCCGCGGTGGAGCGCAAGCACTATCCGAATCTGCCACCCGGCCGGGAGATCGGTATCCTCGAGGGGATCGTGGACGGGATAAAGTTCCTCGGCGTGCTGATCGCGGTCAACCTCGCCGCGCTGGTGCTCTACGTGCTGTTCACGCCCCTCGCGCCGATCCTGTTCTGGGTCGTCAACGGCATCCTGCTGGGCCGCGAATACGCGCAACTGGTGGCCTTGCGCCGGTCGGATGCCGCGGGGGCTGCCGCCTTTCGCCGGCGCCACCGGCCCACCATCTTCGCAGCCGGCGTGCTGATGGCCGTGCCGTTGACGATCCCGGTGGTGAACCTGCTGGTGCCCATCCTGGGCGCCGCGACCTTCACCCACCTCTATCACAGGCTCACTGGGACGGGGTCGAGCCCATCCCGAACCGCGTGAAGAGGTCGATATCCTCGATCGTGACGGCCCCCGTCACGATCACCGCCGCGATCACCGCCCAGACGCAGAACGCCACGCCCGACGTGATCAGAAAGCGGCGGCCGAGTTGCGGGTTCTCGGGCGCGGACCCGTGGGTGCCGCGCACCCGCTCTCCAGCCTCGTCCTGGCTGGTGACACCGGTCTGCAGCACCACGAGAAGCGTCAGGAACCAGATGATCGCATAAAGCACGAGGCCCGTGACCACACCCATCAGACCTGCTCCAGTTCGACAAGCGTGCCGGTGAAATCCTTGGGGTGCAGAAACAGGACCGGCTTCCCATGTGCGCCGATCTTCGGCTCGCCGTCGCCCAGAACCCGCGCCCCCGATGCCGTCAGCCGGTCGCGCGCCGCGACGATATCCTCGACCTCGTAGCAGATGTGGTGAATGCCGCCCGAGGGGTTCTTCTCGAGAAAGCCGGCGATGGGTGACGCGTCACCCAGCGGATGCAGCAATTCGACCTTCGTGTTCGGCAACTCGATGAAGATCACGGTCACGCCGTGATCGGGCTCGTCCTGCGGCGGGCCGACCTTGGCGCCGAGCGTGTCGCGGTATTGCGCGGCCGCGGCCTCGAGGTCCGGCACGGCGATCGCCACGTGGTTGAGGCGTCCGATCATGGGCAACTCCTTCCCGGATAGGCGAGCGTTGCCCGCCATATGCCCTCTGCCGGAGGGAATTCCAAGCGGCGAAGGGCCGCGCCTTAACCCTTGATAAACCCTGTCGCGGTTCACTTCATCTTGGCCGGAACAGATTCGGTCCAGCTGCCCATCGGAGGTGACATGGACGACTTCGATACGCTCGACGGCGATTTTGCAACGCTCGCGCCGCAACCCAGGCCGACGGGGACGCGCCCGCTTCTGGGCCTGACCGTCCTCGTGGTGGAGGATAGCCGCTACGCCTCGGAAGCGCTGCGCCAGATGTGCCTGCGGTCGGGCGCGCGCATCCGTCGTGCGGATTGCGTGGCCTCCGCCAAACGGCATCTGAACGTCTACCGTCCCTCGGTCGCGATCGTCGATCTCGGCCTGCCGGACGGCTCGGGCCTCGACCTGATCCGACAGATGCACATGGCGAAGCCCCGCGTTCCGATCCTGCTGGGCACGTCCGGTGCCGAACGCGAGGCGGCAGCCGCCGCCTGTCGCGAGGCCGGCACGAACGGCTTCCTGCCCAAGCCCATCCCCTCGCTCGCCGCCTTCCAGTCCGCCATTCTCGAGCACCTGCCCGAGGCGCTGCGCCCCAGGGGCCCGCGAGCGGCCGAAGTGAGCGACGTGGCGCCCGATCCCGTCGCCCTGCGGGAGGATCTGGCCCACGCGATGGAGCTTCTGGGCCTCGACACGCCGCCCGTCGGATATCTGAGCCGTTTCCTTGTGGGCCTTGCCCGCGCGGCGCGCGACAATACCCTGGAGCGCTCGGCCCTGGAGATAAGCGGGACCCGGGACACGGCGGCCCTGCGCTCGCTGATCTCCGAACGCATCCAGGCGCTTCCGCTGCCGATCTGAGTTTTCGTGACATCCCGCACGCACAGGCTCGGTAATGCGCGCGAGGCACGGGCATGGCTCCGAAGGGGATGGGCGCCGCATCCAAGCTGTCGAATATGGTAGGCGGACCGTCGGATGCCGGTGCAAGCTGCCTCCGCGCGGGGAGGCGCGCCTTTGTGGGCCGGGCGGCGACGCTTGCGCAAATCGGCACCGCGGGCGCGCTTATATCGTGTGAAACCGGACGATGACCGCAGGCTTTTCAGCACCCCGGACCGATACCGGTTCTTCGTGCACCGGCTGACGTCGCCGGTCTGCGGCGGTCAATTCATCCACAGCCACCGCTGCCGAATTTCAACGGACAGTGCGCCAAGGCCAAAGAATTTCGCCGGATTGATTTCAAATATCGAACATCACTCCCGAGGCAATACACGCAACCCCAGTTCCATGAGCTGATCCGTCGTCGGCTCGGATGGCGCGCCCATCATCAGGTCTTCGGCGCGCTGGTTCATCGGGAACAGGATGACCTCCCGGATATTCGCGGTCTCCGCGAGAAGCATCACGATCCGGTCAATGCCGGCCGCGCAGCCGCCATGCGGCGGTGCGCCATACTGGAACGCGCTGACCATGCCGCCGAAGCGCTTGCGAACCTCGTCCTCGCCATAGCCCGCCAGTTCGAAGGCCTTGAACATGATCTCCGGCTTGTGGTTCCGGATGGCGCCCGAGACGATCTCGTAGCCGTTGCAGGCGAGGTCGTACTGGTAGCCCAGCACCTCGAGCGGGTCGCCGTCGAGCGCCGCGCGCCCGCCTTGCGGCATGGAAAACGGGTTGTGGGAGAAGTCGACGCGTCCCGTCTCGTCGTCCTTTTCGTACATCGGGAAATCCACGATCCAGGCAAAGGCGAAGCGGCTCTCGTCGATCAGGCCGAGTTCGCGCCCGATCTCGTCGCGCGCCCGGCCCGCGACGCCTTCGAACTCCTGCGGCTTGCCCGCGACGAAGAAGACCGCGTCGCCCTTGTGCAGGTGCAACTGCCGGCGGATCGCCTCGGTCCGTTCGGGCCCGATGTTCTTCGCCAGCGGCCCCGCGCCCTCCAGCGTGCCGTCATCGCCTTCACGCCAGAAGATATACCCCATCCCCGGCAGCCCCTGCCCCTGCGCCCAGGAATTCATCCGGTCGCAGAACTTTCGGCTGCCGCCCGTGGGCGCGGGGATGGCGCGCACCTCGGTGCCCTCCTGCTCGAGGATCTTCGCGAAAATGGCGAAGCCCGAGCCCGCGAAATGCTCCGAGACCACCTGCATCTTCACGGGATTGCGCAGGTCGGGCTTGTCCGTGCCGTACCAGAGCGCCGCATCGCGATAGGAAATGCGCGGCCAGACCTCGTCCACCTTTCGGCCCTTGCCGAACTCCGCGAAGAGGCCCTTGAGCACCGGTTCGATCGTCTGGAACACATCCTCCTGCTCGACAAAGCTCATCTCCATGTCGAGCTGGTAGAAATC
>CAZGHJ010000166.1:0-6948 GCA_964525355.1 uncultured Roseicyclus sp. | reverse complement strand
CGCCGCGCGTGGGCTGACCGACCAGAAGCACGTCGGGCGCGCGGTCCATCTCGCGGGCCACGACGATCTTCTGCTGGTTGCCGCCCGAGAAGTTGCGCGCGGGCAGGCGCGGGTTGGGCGGGCGCACGTCGTAGCGGGCCATCTTGTCGGCGCAATCGGCCTTGATCGCGGCGTTGTTCGTCAACAGGCCCGAATTGTATTTCGGATCGTTGTGATAGCCGAAGGCCACGTTTTCCCAGGCCTCGAAGGGCATGATCAGCCCCTCGTCCTGCCGGTCCTCGGGGACATGCCCGATGCCGCGCGCGCGGCGGGTCTGGCCGTTCGAATGCTTGCCGGAGATGTCGATCTCCTCGTTGCGCAACAGGACCGTGCCGCCCTGCGCCGAGATCATGCCGCCCAGCACCTCCAGAAGCTCGGTCTGGCCGTTGCCGGCGACCCCCGCGATGCCAAGGATCTCGCCGGCGCGGATCTGGAAGGACACGCCCTTGACGCGCTCTACCCCGCCGCGCATGACGCGCAGGTTCTCGACCTTCAGCACCACGTCACCGGGGGTCGCGGGCGCCTTGTCGACCCGCAGAAGCACCTTGCGGCCCACCATCATCTCGGCCAGCTCCGCGGGCGAGGTTTCTGCCGTCTTCACCGTGTTCGTCATCTGGCCGCGCCGCATGACGCTGACGGTGTCGGTGATCTCCATGATCTCGCGCAGCTTGTGGGTGATCAGGATGATCGTCTTGCCCTCTTCCCGCAGCCGCTCGAGGATGCGGAAGAGCTGGTCGGCCTCGGCGGGGGTCAGCACGCCCGTGGGCTCGTCGAGGATCAGGATATCGGCATGGCGGTAGAGCTGCTTGAGGATCTCCACGCGCTGCTGGTGGCCGACGGAAAGCTCCTCGATCACCGCGTCGGGGTCGACCTTCAGACCATATTCCTCGGACAGGGATTTCAGCGTCTTCTTCGCCTTGGCGATCGAGGGTGTCAGCATCGCCCCGTCCTCGGCGCCCAGGATGACGTTCTCGACCACGGTGAAATTCTCCACCAGCTTGAAATGCTGGTGCACCATCCCGATGCCTGCGCGGATCGCGGCCTGGCTGTCGGGGATCTCGGTCTTCTTCCCGTCGATGAAGATCTCGCCCCGGTCGGCCTTGTAGAAGCCGTAGAGGATCGACATCAGCGTGGACTTGCCCGCGCCGTTCTCGCCCACGATGCCGTGGATCGTGCCCTTGGCGACGGACATGGAGATGTCCTTGTTGGCCTGAACGGGACCGAAGGCCTTGGAAATCCCCTTGAGCTCGATGGCGGGTGCTGCACCTGTCATGTCGTCACGCTCTCCGGGGGCTTGGCGATTTGCAGAGGGCCGCGGCAGCTTTCGCTCCGCGGCCCGCATGCATGGTCAGGGTATCAGAGGCTCACTGCATCTGCACGGGGCAGGAGCCGTCCGTGCGGTAGTCGTGCACGGCAAGCTCGCCCGCGATGATCTGCGCGCGCGCGTCCTCGACGGCCGCGATCATCTCGTCGGACAGGAGCGCCTCGTTGTTCTCGTCCACGGCATAGCCCACGCCCTCCTCGGCGAGGCCGAAGACATGCAGGCCCGTCTCCACCTCGGGGCCGGTGGTGAAGGCGTCGTAGACGGCCACGTCAACGCGCTTGAGCATCGAGGTCAGGACCGAACCGGGGTGCAGGTAGTTCTGGTTGCTGTCCACGCCGATCGAGAAGATGCCCTCGTCCTCGGCGACCTGAAGGACACCGAGGCCCGTGCCGCCGGCCGCCGCGTAGACCACGTCGGCGCCCTGCGCGATCTGGCCGCGCGTCAGCTCCCCGCCGCGCACCGGATCGTTCCAGGCCGCGGGCGTCGTGCCGGTCATGTTGGAGATGACGGTCGCCTCGGGGTTCACCGCGACGACGCCCTGCGCATAGCCGCAGCCGAAGGCCGAGATCAGCGGGATGTCCATGCCGCCCACGAAGCCCACGGTCCCGGTCTCGGAGGCCATCGCGGCCAGCATGCCCACCAGGTAGGAGCCCTCGTGCTCGGAGAAGATGACCGAGCGCACGTTGGGCTCGTCCACCACGCCGTCGATGATGACGAAGGTCGTGTCGGGATAATCGGGGGCGACCACGCCGAGCGCGGAGGCCTGGCTGAAGCCGGCCATCACCACCGGGTTGGCGCCGGACTCGGCGAGGCGGCGCATGGCCTGCTCGCGCTGGGCGTCGGACTGAAGCTCGATCTCGCGGTATTCGCCACCCGTTTCCTGGGCCCAGCGCTCGGCGCCGTTGAAGGCGGCCTCGTTGAACGAGCGGTCGAACTTGCCGCCGAGGTCGAAGATGATCGCGGGCTCGGCCAGCGCGCCGGTGGCCGAAATCGCCAGGGCGGCGGCCGCGCCGTAAAGGGTCTTCATCATGGTCATTCAATGTCTCCCGGTTGGTATATCCGCGGCCGGTTGGTTCCTTGGCGCGGTTCGCAATGCGTCCGGATCGCGTGCTGATCCCTGTCGGAATAAGGGCAAAGCCCCGCGATGGGGTCAACCGGTTTCTGAGGGCCGCGCGCCCCGGTCGCGCCGACCGCGGGTCAGCTTCGCCCGGTGCCCGTATCCGGCGCAGCGAGGGGGGGCCAAGGCTCAAGTCCGCGCCGCATCAGGAGCGCGTCGACGCACGATCCGTCCGCCATCCGGTAATATCCCGGCCGCGTGCCGACCGCGTCGAACCCGGCCTTCGCATAGAGCCGCCGCGCGGGCGCGTTGTCGTGCGCGACCTCGAGGTGCAGCTCCGTCACGCCCGCCCCGCGCGCCCGGTCCATCACCTGCGCCAGAAGCCATGTCCCGACGCCGCGCCCCTGCGCCTGCGGCCGGACCTCGACGGTCAGGATCTCCGCCTCGGGGCCCGTCACGCGGAGCATGGCGAAGCCGTCCGCATGCGTGACCGCGACGACCGAGGGCTGCTCCAGCATCGCCGCGATGCCCGCGGCCGACCAGCCCAGCCCGCCGGGGTGGTTCCGCGCCATCAGGTCGGCCATCTCCTGCGCCGTCATCGGGGCAGGATGACCGGCTGCGCCTCGCGCGACGGCGCGGCGTCGGCCGGCCGGAGGTAGAGCGGCGCGGGCCGCGGCCAGTCGGTGCCCTGCGGTGCCGCTGCCAGCCGTGCGGCAGCGGTATGGGCCACGGCGATGGCCGGCGGCGGGGCCTCGGACGTGCGGGCTCCCAGCCGCGCGGCGAGCGTCTGCGCGGCGTGGCCCGCCACCACGAGGCCGGGCGCGGCCCAGTCCGGGCCGACCGCCTCCGGTGCGAGGCGGGTGGGGCCCATGGGCGCGTCGCCGAGGCGCTGCACGTAAACCTCCCCGCGTGGCGCCGCGATGCTGCACAGCACCGGCCGCGGCAGGCCGTGGCCCATCGCCTCGAGATTGGGGATGCCCAGCGCCGGCCGGTCGAGCGCGAGGGCGAGGCCGCGCGCCGCGGCCACCGCGATGCGCAGGCCGGTGAAGTTGCCCGGCCCGGTGCCCACGGCGATCGCCGTGACCTCGGCAAGGGATCGCCCGGCCTCGTGCAGCACCGTTTCGATCAGCGGGAAGAGACGCTCGGCCTGCCCGCGCGTCATCGCTTCGTGGCGATGGGCGAGCACCTCCTGCCCCGAGACGAGCGCGGCCGCGCAATGCGCGGCCGACGTGTCGAAGCCCAGGACGAGCGCCGGGCGCGTCCCCGCGCCCGTGTGGCCGCTGTCAGACGTTGACAGGGCGCACCTCCTGCACCTCGGGGATGTAGTGGCGCAGCAGGTTCTCGATCCCCATCTTCAGCGTCAGCGTCGAGGAGGGGCAGCCCGCGCAGGCGCCCTGCATGTGCAGGTAGACCACGCCCCGGTCGAAGCCGTGGAAGGTGATGTCGCCGCCATCCTGCGCCACGGCGGGCCGCACCCGCGTGTCGAGCAGCGTCTTGATCTGGCCCACGATCTCGCCATCCTCGCCGTCATGCTCGGCATGGCCGCCGGCGGGCTGCGCCTCGCCCTCCATGACCGGTGCGCCGGACTGGAAATGCTCCATGATGGCGCCGAGGATCGCGGGCTTGACGTGGTCCCACTCCGCGGTGTCCGACTTCGTCACGGTGACGAAATCCGTCCCGAAGAACACGCCCTTCACCTGGTCGACCGCGAAGATGCGGCGCGCCAGCGGCGAGCTCTCCGCCGCGTCGGCCGACGGGAAATCCGCCGTCCCGGTCTCGAGCACGGTCAGGCCCGGCAGGAATTTCAGCGTCGCGGGGTTCGGCGTGGATTCGGTCTGGATGAACATGGAAACGTCTCCTCCTGTCACCTTAAGGTATGTGGTCGGCGGCCGCCGAAGTCAAGAATTGGAACGGTTCTAAACTTGGCAGGCGGTCAGGTGATCTGTTCCAACTGTTCCTTGGACAACTCGCCCGGCACGATGGTGATCGGCACCGGAAGCGTGCCCGCCTGCCGGACCATCGCGGTCACCAGCGGGCCGGGCCCGCCCTTGCCCGAGCCCGCGCCCAGCACCAGGACACCGATCTCGGGCGTGGCGCGCACATGGCCCAGGATCTGGTCCACCGGCTCGCCCTCGCGGATCACCAGCGAGGGATCGACCCCCTGCCGGTCGCGCATCCACTTGGCGAAGACGTTGAAATGCGCCTCGATCCGCTCGCGCGCCTCGGCGCGCATCACCTCGCCGACGCCGATCCAGTGGTTGAACTCCTCGGGCGGGATGACCGACAGGATCTCCACGCCGCCGCCGGTATTTGCCGCGCGCATGGCTGCAAAGCGCATCGCGTTGAGGCATTCCCGCGTGTCGTCGAGGACCACCAGAAACTTCCGCATGGCGCGCTCCTTCCTGCCGGCGCAGTCTGCGCGAGGCCCGCGCGCGGCGCAATCCTGAACCGCAGGCGCCGTCCGATCACGCCGCGCGACTTCGGGCCCAGTCCCAGTAGAGCGCCCGCGCCCGCCGCGCGATCGGGCCGTGCTGGTAATTCGTGCCGTCGAACTCGACCACGGGCGTGACCTTGTTGAGGTTGCCGGTCATGAAGACTTCGTCGGCGTGGCGGAAATCCTCGAAGCTCAGGACGGTTTCCACGACCTCGACGCCATCCGCGCGCAGAAGCTCCATGTGCCGCTTGCGCGTGATCCCGGCCAGGAAGGTTCCGTTCGGGATCGGGGTGAACACCGTGCCGTCGCGGACCATGAAGACATTGGCCGACGCGGTTTCGGCGACATTGCCCAGCGCATCGGCGACAAGGCAGTTGTCGTAGCCCTTGGCGCGGGCCTCGGCCAGCATCCGGGCATTGTTGGGGTAGAGGCACCCCGCCTTCGCGTTGCACACGGCATCGGCCAGCACCGGGCGGCGGAACTGTGTCGTGGTCAGCCGCGAGGTGGCATCGGGCTTGCCCATCGGCACCTCCTCGAGGCAGACGCAGAAACCGGCGGGCGCGTCGGCGGGCAGGATGCCCATGTGGCCGCCCTCGATGCCCCAGAACATCGGCCGGATGTAGACGGCGGCGCTGGCGGGATAGCGCTTGAGCCCTTCCCAGGTGATGTCGTGGATCTCCTGCGCCGTCTGTGCCGGCTTCAGCATCAGGGCCTTCGCGGAGGCCACGACACGCGCGCAATGAGCCATCAGATCGGGCGCGACGCCGTCGATGTAACGCGCACCGTCGAACACGTTCGTGCCCAGCCACGCGCCATGGTCGGCGGCGCGCATGATGGCGACGTCGGCATCATGCCACGCGCCGTCGACATAGGTCTTGATGTTGGTCCCGACTGCCATTGCGTCCTCCGTGCCCTGCCTGCGCGGGACGGTAGGACGCCGTCAGGTCAATTGGAAGGCCCGGACGTGAATCCCATCTGGTAATCCATCGTCGCCTCGCCACGGCCAGCCCCGGCGATCACCCGCGTCGCGGGACCGGTGCCGGGATGACGGGCCGGTGTCGGGGACGTCCGCACCTTGGCCGTGCGGGCAGTCCGAAGGACGATACGATCAGCGGGGCCGCGCCCCGAAGCCTGCGGCTTGCGCATGGGTAGTCCTCCTGTTTTTGGCTATGTTTCTGTCATATAGTACGGGGCCAAAAAAGTACAGGAAAAATGTCAGCGCTAACAGGCGGGCGGAGGGCGACACCGATTATTCGTACGAATAATCGCACACGCAGAGTGTTCTTTCAAACACTCTGCGTGTCTAGCTCCGAAGCATGCCGACGATGTCATAAGTGCGTTCGAGGATCGGGACGGTGATCTCGCGCGCCTTGTCAGCGCCACGCCTGAGGATCTTGTCGATCTCGCCCGGATCGCCCATGAGGCGCTTCATCTCGGTCGAGATCGGCGCGAGGCGGTCCACCGCGAGGTCCGCAAGCGCCACCTTGAAATGGCCGAACAGCGCGCCGGCATGCGCGTCGAGGACCGCCTGCGGGGTCGTCTCGGCGAGCGCGGCATAGATGTTGACGAGGTTGCGCGCCTCCGCCCGGCCCTCGAGCCCCGCGACCGTCTCGGGCAGCGGGTCGGGGTCCGTCTTGGCCTTCCTGATCTTCCGCGCGATCGCGTCGGCATCGTCGGTCAGGTTTATCCGCGTCTTGTCGGAAGGGTCGGACTTCGACATCTTCTTTGTCCCGTCCTGCAGGTTCATCACCCGTGTGGCGACGCCTTCGATCACGGGCTCGGTCAGCGGAAAGAACTCCACGCCGTAGTCGTGATTGAACTTCGCGGCGATGTCGCGCGTCAGTTCCAGGTGCTGCTTCTGATCCTCCCCCACGGGCACATGGGTGGCGTGGTAGATCAGGATGTCGGCGGCCATCAGCGCAGGGTAGGCGAAGAGCCCCAGCGACGAGGCCTCCGCGTCCTTGCCGGCCTTGTCCTTGAACTGCGTCATGCGGCCCATCCAGCCCATGCGCGCGACGCAGTTGAAGATCCAGGCCAGTTGCGCATGTTCCGGCACCTGGCTCTGGTTGATCAGGATGGATTTCTCCGGGTCGA
>CAZGHJ010000165.1:0-6959 GCA_964525355.1 uncultured Roseicyclus sp. | reverse complement strand
CGCTGCACAACCCGCCCGAGATGTACGGCTTCGTCGCCGCGACCAAGGTCGACGACAAACACATGAGCCAGGTGCTGGAGCATGTCTTCCTCGCCAACGGCGTCTCGCCGGTCGGGCCCGAGGGCTTCGTGCCGCTCGACGAGGCGGCGACGACCGAGGTGCCGGAGTTCTACCGCGCCATCGTCGGGGCCTCGCCGCCCGGGGAGCTGTTCCGGGACCAGTCGCGCACGCTCTGTTTCTGGGGCAACGCGGCGATGATCGTCTGGTCGCCCTTCACCCTCGACGAGCTTGCCGGCCTGCGCGTCACATCCGCCTGATCCGAAAGCCGGGCCTCGGCAGGCACAACTTGCGGTAGCGAAATTTTCGTTTCATGGTTGAACATCGCGTGGCGCTGGGGCTGCTTCGCACGCACGCCGCGCGGCGCAACAGAATGTGGCCGACTTCATTCCGGGGTCGCCTGATACCACGCGAGCGTTTTCATGGCGCAGAGCACGCCGGAGTTCTGGCAACAGACGGCCACGAAAAAAGACTGGGTGGACCTGCGCGACCAGGACTACCAGCCGACGCTGGCGGTGTTGCGCCAGGAGATGCGGCTCGACCCCCGGCTGATGGAGCCCGTTCCAGGAACGGGTCTGCACCGGCCCCGCTTCAGCGTGCGCAACCAGGGCGCGGACGGGCGCTGCGTGGGCTTCGCGCTGGCCAATGTCATCGACCTGCAACGCAACGTGCAGGTGCTGCGCCGGGACCGCGAGACCGCGCGCGCGCCGTGGGCGGCCAAGGGCCTGTCCGCGGCCGACATCGTCAGCGCCGACATGCTCTACCGCATGGCCCGGTTTCACGACCAGTACCCGGGCGCCGAGGACCGGCTGGACGCCAACGCGCCGGGGGTATTTTCCCTGCGCTCGGTCATCAAGGGCTTCTATCACCACGGCGTCTGCCTCGACTGGCCGCGCGACAGCCCCAACCCCGAGCCCCATCGCTGGCAGAGCGAGTGCTATTTCAAGGGCCCCACGCCGCAGTACTTCCCCACGGTCGCGCAGGCCAGGCGCGCCCACGATATCGGGCTGGGCGCCTATTACCGGCTGGCCTCGATCCTCAACCATTTCCATGCCGCCCTGAACGATGCGGAGGCGATCCTGGCCTCGGCCAAGGTCCATGACGGCTGGGGCGCGCCGATGCGCCACGGCAATGACGGCGTGATCCACTGGTCGAACGAGGTCCGGCGCACCGGAACCCACGCCTTCGCGATCGTGGGCTATGACAGCCAGGGCTTTCACGTGCTCAATTCCTGGGGCGAGGCCTGGGGCGGCTACAAGGGCCAGGCCGGGATCGCGCTCTGGCCCTATGCGGACTGGGCGCAGAACATCATCGACGCATGGGTGCTGCGCCTCGGCGTCCACGCGCCCAGCGCCTTCAGCGAATCCGTCGGCGTGAAGGGCACGCAGGGGCTCGTGGGCCGGATCGCCGCGGGCTCGACCCCGTGTCACGAGTTGCTCGGCCACTACATGAACCTCGACGATGGCGGCCTGGTCCATACCGGCTCGTACCCGTCCTTCCCGGACACCTGGTCGAAAAGCCGCGACTACCTGCGCGAGGCCTTCCGCCCGGTCCCGCAGCGCTCGGTTCTGTCGGATGTCACGCCCTATGACGGGATCATCGTCTGGATCCCCGGCAGCTTCGACGGCATGAGGACGGCCTTCGACGCCGCCGTGCGGCGCAAGCCGCAACTCAAGGCGGCGGGGCTTTATCCCTACTCGCTCTTCTGGTGCAACGGCTTCGCCGAAAAGTCGATCGAGGTGCTGCAAGGGCTGTTCGAAAGCTGCGAAAAGCAGGCGGGGAAGGGCGCGGCGCATCTGGACGAGCTGATCGAGAACACGGTGCGCGGGGTCGGGCGCGCAATCTGGCGCGACATGGAGATGGCGGCGAAACGCGCCGTGAAGGGCCAGGGGGAACTGCCCTTCGAAAGCACCCTCAGCCAGGAGGTGCTGGAGGAGGCGCCGGGTTTCGTGGCGGAGTTCTTCGAGGACCTCTTCGCGCTGATCGCCGAGACCGGGCGGGAGTTGCACATCGTCACCGAGGGTGCGGGCGTGCTGGTCCTGCACGAGGCGCTGGCGCATATGGAGAGCGCGGGGCCGAACGGGGGCCGGCTGGGCCGGCCGGCGGAGGACCTGATCACCTCGCTCAACCTGGTGCTGCCTGCGGTGGGCATCCCGCGGGCGCGGGCCCAGGTCCTGCCGCTCGTCGCCGGGATGAACGGCGCGCCGGGGCCGGTGCGCGCCCGCCTGCACGTGCCCGACCGCGCGCTGGAGGAGCGGCTGTGTTTCGGCGCCTACGGCAAGTCGATCCTGCACCTGACCGCGAACGCCTTCGAGGACCGCATCACCGACGACATCGCGCTCAAGGGCTTCGGCACGCCGGGGGCGCCGCGGACCTTTCTGGGCATGAATGCCGGCCCGGAGGCCGCCGGGCTGAGCGATGCCTGCATCTGCCAGGTGTCGGCCATCACCGACCCGGCCCATGCCCAGGGGCGCGTGCCCCACGCCGTCCTGTCCGCCGATCCCGTCTTCTTCGACCGGATCCTGGACCATATCGCCGAGCTGCGCGCCGCGCGGCCGCGTTCACCCTGAGCAAGGAGGGAGCTCACCCATGCCCAAGAAGATGACGATCGATCAGCTCATGGCGAGGTTGGCAGACCTCGAAACGGACACGGCGGACCTGTCCGAATACTTCATCGTCGACGAGGACGCGTCCCGGCCCTTCGCGCCGCAGTTCCGCCTCAACCCCGAGACGGTGTCCATCCCGCGCGGGCCGGATGCCGGGGCGCGCACCGCGCTGGCGATGAACGGCGCGAACTGGTTCGCGCGGATGCATCGGCAGGGCCAGTTCTACAAGCGCCTCCGCGAGGGCTACAAGGGACCGAAGATCGTCTCGGAAGGCGACAGCTGGTTCCAGTACCCGCTGATGCTGAAGGACACGATCGACCACCTGATGGAGGATTACGCGATCTTCTCGCTCGGGGCGGCGGGCGACCTGCTGCAACGAATGGCCGACAAGGGCGAGTTCATCGGCGCGCTCAGGGACAAGAACGCGGAGATCCTGCTGCTGTCCGGGGGCGGTAACGACCTGGTGGCGGGCGGCGCGCTGGCGCTCCACCTGGAGGAGTTCGACGCGAGCTTCGCGCCGGAGGATTACCTGCTGCCGTCCTTCGAGGCGCTTCTGGACAACGCGCTGATCCAGTACACCCGCATGTTCGAGACCGTCCGCCAGAAGATGCCCCATGTGAAGATCATCTGCCACGGCTACGACTATCCCGTGCCGGACAAGGACCGCTGGCTGGGCAAGCCGATGGAAAGCCGCGGCATCCGCGACCCCGGCCTCCAGAAGGCCATCGCGCGGGTGATGATGGACAAGTTCAACCGCCGGCTGCGCCGCGCCGCCGGGGCCATGCCGCATGTGACCTATATCGACTGCCGCGGCACGGTGGGCGACCACCGCTGGTATGACGGGCTGCACCCGACCGACGAGGGTTACGGCGCCGTGGCCGACCTGTTCCGCCAGGAGATCAGCAAGATCGCCAACAGCGACGTTCCCGCGCCGATCCTGCGCGGCGGCCCCTTCGGCTCGCGCGAGGAGCTTCTGGGCGCGATGGCCGGCAGCAAGCTGGCCAGGGAGACGGCCGCCCCGGCCGGAAGGGGCATGTCGCTTCATGTGGGCGTCGACAAGGTCGACCCGGCCCATTACGCGGGCTGGGACGGGGCGCTGAAATCCTGTGAGAACGATGCGAAGGCCATGGCGCGGCTGGCAAAGTCGCGCGGTTTCGAGACGAAGACGCTCCTGACCTCGGAGGCCACGCGCGCCGCCGTCATCGCCGGGATCAAGGAGGCCGCCGCCGAACTCAAGGCCGGCGACATGTTCCTGTTCTCGGTCTCGGGCCATGGCGGGCGCATCCCCGACTTCAACCAGGACGAGGATCACGACGGCGACGAGAAGATGGACGAGACGCTGTGTCTTCACGACTTCCAGCTGGCCGATGACGAGCTTTACATGCTCTGGGGCGAATTCCGCGCCGGCGTCCGCGTGCTGATGGTGACCGATACCTGTCACTCGGGCTCGATGGTGCGCGCGGGCCCCGCCCTGCCCACGAACCTCTTCGGCCAGACCATCGTGCCGCCGCGCGAGCAGAACGTGCGGATGATGCCGCTCGACATCGAGGAAAAGGTCTGGCGGCAGAACCGCGACGCCTATCGCGACGCCTCGCGCTCCTATTCGGCGATCAAGGAAAGCGTGATGATGTCGCCCTTGAACAGCCCGGTGAAGGCCTCCGTGCTGAACCTGGGCGCGTGCAAGGACACGCAATTCGCCATCGACGGGCCGGATCACGGCGCCTTCACCGGCGCGCTTCTGGAGATCTGGAACGACGGGCGTTTCGCCGGCGACTACCGCGCCTTCCGGGCGTCGATCGACGTGCTCATCGGCAGCGACAGCCAGACGCCGCAACTGTTCGACGCGCTGCACAAGGCGCCGCATTTCATCGGCGATGTGCCCTTCAGCATCGGCACCTCGGAGCCGGCGCGCGACGTCTCGCCGGTCTATGCCGCCGCGGCGATCGCACCGGGCGGCGAGGCCGACGAGGGGCTGGAGACCGACAGCCTGCCCGACGAGGACGTGCGCGCGATCTTCGAGGCCAAGCGCGACCACGTGCGGATGCGCAGCGGCGACGCGGCGCTGAACTGGGCCGATTACGCCGCCTTCGACGCGTTCATCGCCTTCCTCGGGATCGAGCATTTCGGCACCGACGAGTTCCTGGTGCTCGGCGGCTCCCACGGCACGCCCGGCAGCTCCTGCGCGGGGCTCAACACCTATCCGCCCAAGGCGCTGTGGCCGAACATCGCCGGGACGGCCAAGGTGCTCGACGCGCTGCGCACGCGGCTGGGCCGGCCCATCGCGATCACCAACGCCTACCGCGCGCCCGCCTACAACAGCTGCATCGGCGGCGCCTCGGAAAGCCTGCACACCACGTTCAACGCGCTCGATTTCAAGGTCAGCGGAATGGCGGCGCCGGACGTGGCGATGGCGCTGCGCTGGCTGCGCGACAAGGAAGGTTTGTTCGTCGGCGGGATCGGCCGTTACAACGGCTTCACCCATGTCGACACCCGCGGGACCAACGCGACCTGGTCGAACGACTTCAAGACCGCGCGCGTGCCCGACGCCTTTCCGATGCCGCCGGTGGCCTGACCGGCGCTGACCCGGCGGGTCGCGGCCCCGACGACCGGCCCGAACAGAAGCGCCGCAAAGAGAGCCGGCGCGCACGGGCCGGCCGCTCCGGGGGTCGCGCACGGCATCCATGCCGTCCGAAGGTCATCCATGCCCGCCGTCCCCAAGGCGCCGCTTGCCTGTTCCATGCACAGCGTGTAGCCGTGGCGCGAGGACGTGTGCCCGTCCCCCTCCCGGCCCGCCCCGCGACGCGCGCCGGGCAATCTCTGGCGAGGGTTCGCGCGTCCGGCATCCGTGGGAAAGACCGGAACAGGGCGGCCATGATCATCTCGCACCGCTACAGGTTCATCTTCATCAAGACCCGGAAAACCGCCGGCACAAGCATCGAGATCGGGCTGTCGAAGTTCTGCGACGGCGACGACGTGGTGACCGAGCTTGGCGAGAAACCGGAGATCAAGGAGCAGTACGGCCACACGGGCGCGCGCAATTTCAGGGTGCCGGTGTCGCACTGGACGGCGCGGGACGTCGTGAAATTTCCCCTGCGGGGCGCGCCGGTCTTCCACTCGCACAGCCCCGCGACCTTTGTCCGCGACCGGGTGCCGGCCCGCATCTGGCGCGACTACTACACCATCGCCTTCGAGCGGAACCCGTTCGACCGCATCGTGAGCCAGTATTACTGGAACACCCGTGAGACGCGGGAGCCGTTCCAGACCTATCTCGAACACGCCAGGCGCTACCGGCTGTCGAACTGGGAGATGTATGCCGATGGCGACGAGATCATCGTCGATCATGTCGCGCGGTTCGAGAACCTGAACGACGAACTCGAGGCCTTCGCCCGGCAGGTCGGCCTGCCCCGGCCGGTCGAACTGGCCCGCGCCAAGACGGAATACCGGCCGAAGACCCACGCGGACGACATGCTCGACGCGGCGGCCAAAGACAGGATCGCCGAGGTCTGCGCCCGCGAGATGGCCGCCTTCGGTTACGCGCGTCCCGACTGAGCGGGGCGCGCGCGGGGCGACAGGCGGCGCGGGCACGTGACCGATGCGCCGCCGTCCGGCAAACGAAATGCGATCCGGCGCAGAGGCCACTTGATTTTTGGCGCGCACCGGCGCACATGCGCCCCACAGACGCCAACGCACGCGCCTCTTTCACGGGTGGCAAGGCCGGAGACGGTCGGGCCGGGTCCACCGCAGTTACGTAGCGACGGTAACGTCTCCGCAGGAACTTTTCGGCCCATGTCACGGGCCGGGTCTTTTGGAGATGACCATGAACGCTACGTTCGCCGAGACCTCGGCGGCAATCGCCGCTCCGTCCCCCGCCTTCACCGCCCCCGGCACGTGTCCGAGCCAGAGCCCGAGCCGCATCGAGGCGCATATCCGTGCGTCGCAGTTCGACCGCCCGACACTCGTGCTCGACACCGGGGTGGTGGCCGCGCAATACGCCGCGCTCAAGGCCGGGCTCGGCCGCGCCGACATCCACTATGCCGTCAAGGCCAACCCCGCACGCGAGATCGTTGCGCGGCTGATCGAGGCGGGGTCGCATTTCGATGCCGCCTCGCGCGGGGAAATCGAGCTTTGCCTGTCGCTGGGCGCGCGGGCCGAGACGATCTCCTTCGGCAACACCGTGAAGCGCGCCGCCGATATCGCCTTCGCCCATGCCGCGGGCATCACGCTTTTCGCCGCCGACGCGGAAGAAGAACTGGAGAAGATCGCCGCCCACGCCCCCGGTGCGGAGGTCTACATCCG
>CAZGHJ010000164.1:3569-6974 GCA_964525355.1 uncultured Roseicyclus sp. | reverse complement strand
GACAGGATCTGCGCCAGCTGGATCAGCGCGTCGCCCGTGCCCCCGCCCGCGACCAGCGCGCGAAAGGGCCTCGACCAGTCACGCCGCCCGGCGAAGAGGAAATGGTCGATCTCCGCGGGCCACGAGGGCGAGCCGGTGATCAGCCGCTTCGCCTCGTCCGCCGGGTCGCGCGCCGGGTAGGGATAGGCCTCGTATTGCGCGCGGGTCCCGCTCACGCCAGCCGCCCCGCATACTCCACCGGGTGATCCCGAAGCGCGGCCAGTTGCGCCCCGGTCAGCGCCGTGACGGGCAGGACGCTGGTGTGGATCGAGAAGACCACCGCGCCCGTGCGCGGCAGGCGGATCAGGCATTGCCGCTCGGACCGGAGATAGTCGGGCCGCGTCTCGGGGACGATCCGCGGCTCCGCCTCGGGGCGGGGGTGAAACAGTTCGGGCGTGGCGTAGAACAGCGCGTTCTGCCGCCAGAGTGGCCGCTCGGGGCGGATCGCATCGAAAAGGCGTTGCACCCGCGCCGCGATGTCCCCGGTATAACGCGCCACGGGGGTGTGGATCGCGACGAGCGGGCGGCCGATCTTCTCGGCGAGCGTCCAGCTTGCGGGAAAACAGAGGATCGCGGCGGTCAGAACATGTTCACCCGCCCCGTCTGGCTTCTGGAGCAGGCAGAGATCCTCCTGCACGAGGCGGCCCGCGGTCACCAGCGGGTCGTCGGCGGCAAGGTCCACCGTGACGCCGTCGGGCCGGGTCACGGCGTCACCCTTGCGAGAGGCGCCCTGCGGCAGATGGGCGAGCACGGTTTCCAGCAGCTCGGCGGCGGCCTCCCCGGCCCCGTCGGTCTGCGCGACCACCTCGGCGCGCTGCTCCGCGATCAGGCGGTCGCGCAGCGCCATCTGTCCGGCAAAGGCCTCGTCGGCCCCGAGCCAGTCGGCCATGTCGAGCGGCTGCATCCCCGGCAGGCGCCGCTGCGCGGGCGCCATCCAGGGCGCGTTCGGCAAGTGGGTGTGCAGCACGGGATGCTCCATTTGCGACCTGTTTTCCGTCCCTTCTGACTTTGGGTGGCGCGCCGCTGGCTCGGCGCTCCCGGAGCATCGCGGGCGGCGGCCCCGCCCGTTCCCCCGGAGGTTCGACGATGACTGAAGCCTATCGCCTGCCCGCGTGCAAGGTCGACCCGACGCCGCCGGCATGGGCGGCGGCGGGGCTGGGGCCGCACGGTGCGCGCTGCTGAGGCATTGCACGGGGACAAGAGCGGTGATTTTTTTGGTTCAATCCCGAAGGACCGGGTGCTGATCGCAGAGGATGGGGTCGAACATTGCGCCGACACGTCCCCGTGAGCGCCGTTTCAGCCGGGTTGCCCGCGGCGGCGTGGCGGACCATCCTTCATCACAGCCAGCCGGAGTGCCTGCCCCATGCCCACCGAACGCTTCACATTTGCCGGCCATGCCGGCGACCGGCTCGCCGCGCGGCTCGATCTGCCCGAGGGGCCGCATCTGGCCACGGCGCTTCTGGCGCATTGCTTCACCTGCGGCAAGGACATCGCCGCGGCGCGCCGGATCGCGCAGCGTCTGACGGCGGAGGGCATCGCGGTCCTGCGATTCGACTTCACCGGGCTCGGCCATTCGGAGGGCGAGTTCCAGAACACGTCCTTCACCTCCAATGTGGACGACCTGCTGGCCGCGGCCGACGCTCTCGAGGCGCGCGGCATGGCGCCGGCGCTACTGATCGGGCATTCGCTGGGCGGCGCGGCGATCCTGAAGGCGGCGGGGCGGGTGGCCTCGGCCAGGGCGGTCGTGACCATCGGCGCTCCCTTCGATCCTGGACATGTGATGCACAATTTCGGCGACGCGCTGGCAGGGATCCGGCGCGACGGCGCGGGCGAGGTGCACCTCGGCGGGCGGCCGGTGCGGATCGGGCGCGGTTTCGTCGAGGATATCGAGGGCGCGGCGCTGGCCGAGGATATCGCGCAGTTGCGCCGCGCCCTTCTGGTGCTGCACGCGCCCCGCGACGCGGTGGTGGGCATCGAGAACGCCACCGGGATCTTCACCGCGGCGAAACACCCCAAGAGCTTCGTGACCCTCGACGGGGCCGATCACCTGATCACGCGCGCCGAGGACGCCGAATACGCCGCCGGCGTCATCGCGTCATGGGCAGAGCGCTATCTCGATCTGCGCCCCCCTGCCCCGCCGCCCGGCGCGCCCGAAGGCGTCACCCGTGTCTCCGAGGCCGATTCTCTGGGTTTCCTGCAAGACGTGATGGCCGGGCCGCGGCACCACGTGACCGCCGACGAGCCGGAAAGCTATGGCGGGACGGACCGGGGGCTGACGCCCTACCAGTTCCTCGCCGCGGGGCTTGGCGCCTGCACCTCGATGACGCTGCGGATGTACGCGCGGCGCAAGGGCTGGCCGCTCGCCCATGTCTCGGTCGACGTGACCCATGACCGCGTCCATGCGCAGGATGCGGGCGGCGCTGGCGGGGCCGAGCCACCGCTCGACACGTTCACGCGGCGGATCACGATGGAGGGCGACCTGACCGGAGACCAGCGCGGGCGGCTACTGGAGATCGCGGACAAATGCCCCGTGCACCGGACGCTGGCGCGCGGCGCCCATGTGCGCACGGAGGCCGCATGAGGCGCGCCCTCGCAGGGCTGGCGGTCCTCTCGGTGTTGCTGGTCGGGGTCGCGGCGGCGGAGGAGAGCATGATCGAACGGTTCGAGGCCGGCGCGGAAGAGCGCTGGAGGTTCTTCACCGACCAGGTGATGGGCGGTGCCTCCACGGGGCGCGTGACGCTCCTGTCGGAGGGCGAGACGCACTTCGCCCGGATGACGGGCACGGTCAGCACCGAGAACAATGGCGGGTTCATCCAGATGCGGCTGGACCTGCCCGCCGGCGCGGCCGAGGGGGCCACGGGCGTGCGGCTGGTCGTGCGCGGCAATTCCCAGCGCTATTACGTGCATCTTCGCACGCGTGGCACGCGCCTGCCGTGGCAGTATTACCAGGCGGGCTTCGATGTGGGGCCGGGCTGGGCCGAGATACGGCTGGAGCTTGCGGCGTTTCGCGCCTCGGGGCGGCTGCTGGCGCGAACGCCGGATGCGGAGGCGCTGACCTCACTCGCGGTTGTCGCTTACGGGCGCGATCATGCCGCCGAGATCGATGTGGCCGAGGTCGGGTTCTACTGAAACCGGCGCTGGGGACAATGGCCGCGCACAGGGCGCGCGCCGGTCATGGCGAGGCTTCAGGAAAACGGAGCATCGGACCTCGCCGCGCGGAACGCGGGTCGATCGTCCCGGCGGCGACATCCGTGACGCGGCGGCTTCCGGGGGGCGCCTGCGATTTTTCGTACGAAAAATCGGCGCCGCCCTCAGGCGCCGAGCGGCAGGAGCGGGGAGGACTTGATCTCCTCCATCGACAGGAGC
>CAZGHJ010000164.1:0-3469 GCA_964525355.1 uncultured Roseicyclus sp. | reverse complement strand
TCAGGCGCCGAGCGGCAGGAGCGGGGAGGACTTGATCTCCTCCATCGACAGGAGCGCCGTGACCGTGTGGATCTTCACCTCGCCGATCAGCGCCTGGTAGAACATGTCATAGGCCCGCGCATTGGGCACGCGCACCTTCAGGATGTAGTCGATGTCGCCGGCGAGCCGGTGCGCCTCCATCACCTCGGGCCGGGCCTTCAGCGTGTCGAGGAACCGCGCCTGCCACGCCGCCTCGTGCTCGGAAGTGCGGATCAGCACGAAGAAACAGGCCTCGAGCCCCAGCGCCTCGGCATCGAGCAGGACCGTCTGCCGGCCGATGACGCCGGCCTCCTTCAGCTTGCGGATGCGCGTCCAGACCGGCGTCTTGGACGAGCCCACATGGCGCGCGATCTCCTCCAGCGAGCGGCTCGCATCCTCCTGCAGGGCGGCCAGGATCCTGCGGTCGAGCGCGTCGATCTGAACGGACATCTGTCGCACCTCCTGGCTTGGGGACGATTTTCTCGTTGACAAGCGCATAGCGAACAGACGTTCCTTTCAGCAAGCGCAATCTCCCATTTGGCGGGAGGGTGTTCTATCGTCTGTGGGGAGTTTGGAGGAGACTCGGCCATGCAACATCGGACAGCGCATCGTTTCATTGCCGCGAGAGACATCTTGACCGGCGACACCGTCTATCTCGGGCAGGACGGCTTCTGGACCCGCGATCCGGCCTGCGCGCTCCGGATCGAGGACGACATGACCGGCGATCTGCACCTTCTCGACGCCGAGGCGCGGGGCCACGAGGTCACGGCGCCGCGACTGGCAGAGGCGATCTGACATCGGGCGCAGGGGCCGCGCGACCCGGCTTTCGGGAACACGCCCGGCGGGGCCGCTGCAGGAGCCGTGCAAAAGACCGGCATGGACGGGCATCGCACGGATGTTGCACAATGCGGCGGGCCGTGGGGCGGTTCCGTATTTGAAACAAGAAGAAGCCGCGGAGCCTTGCAGAGGCGCGGCTCTCCGCCCATGTCTGCGGGCGCCGCATGTCGGGCGGGAGCGCCGGGGTTCGGGCGACACGCCCTTTTGGCGAATGCCGCGACGCCGGGGCGCTTGACCGGACCGCGCCCCTGATCCAGATCAAGGTCGGGGCGTGTCCGAGCGGGCACGTTCCGCCGGACCCTGAAATTCCGAAGGCCGCCGACCCGTGAAAGACACCGAGACCGCCCCCGCAAAGGCCACCCCGACGCTGCCCGACGCGCAGACCGTGACCGAGGTACAGCATTATACCGACCGGCTGTTCCGGTTCCGCTGCACGCGGCCTGCCTCGCTGCGCTTTCGCTCGGGCGAGTTCGTGATGATCGGCCTGATGGGCGATCCGGACCCTGCGACGGGCAAGGCCAAGCCACTTCTGCGGGCCTATTCCATCGCCTCGCCCGCTTGGGACGACGAGCTGGAATTCTACTCGATCAAGGTCCCCGACGGGCCGCTGACCTCGCGGCTCCAGCATATCGAGGCGGGCGACGAGATCATCCTGCGGCCCAAGCCCGTGGGCACGCTGGTGCATGACGCGCTTCTGCCGGGCAAGCGGCTCTGGCTCTTTGCCACGGGCACCGGGTTCGCGCCCTTCGCCTCTCTGTTGCGCGATCCGCAGACCTATACGGATTACGACGAGGTCATCGTCACCCATACCTGCCGGGAGGTGGGCGAGTTGACCTATGGCGCAGACCTGATCGCGAGCATCCGGCAGGACGAGCTGCTGGCCGAGCTGATCGGCGAGGGGTTCGCGGACAAGCTGCGCTATTACCCCACCACGACGCGGGAAGAGAGCCCCAGGATGGGCCGGATCACCGACCTGATCCGCTCGGGCGAGCTATATGCCGATCTTGGCGTGACGCCGCTCTGTCCGCAGAACGACCGCGCGATGATCTGCGGCAATCTCGCCTTCAACCTCGAATTGAAGGCGATGCTCGAAGAGGCCGGGCTGCGCGAGGGCGCCAATTCCCAGCCGGCGGAATACGTGGTCGAGAAGGCGTTCCTCGACTGACAGGTCGCTGCGGACGGGGTCTCAGGGCAGGCCGAGAAGCGTGCGGACCTGGCTCAGCGCCGATTGATGCAACTCGGGTGTGTCGCGCGCCGCCTCGACCGCCGCGATGGCTGCGCGCCGCGTCACCCGCGACACCTCCAGCGACTCTATGGACGCGATCAGTGCATCGGCGTCGAAATTCTCCACGGAGAGAAGCTGCGTGAGGTCGGGCTGATCCGGGCCGGTGTCGGGGGGCTCGTCCGAAGGCACGCCGGGCGGCCCGGCGGCGAGGTCGGTCGGCGGGGTTGTCGCCGGCAGCGGGTCCGAGGCCGCCGCATCGGCGGGCGCAGGCGTCTCGGCGGCCGCGCGGGGCAGGTCGGCCCGGATATCGGGCGCGGCGTCGCGGTCCGGCGCGGGCCCTGCCCCGGACGCTTCGGGGTTCGCCGCGTCGGCGGTGGCACGGGCCGCGTCCGGCGGCGGCGCGTTCCCGGGGGCGGCGGGCTGCGGGTCGACCGAGGCTGGGTCTGCAGAAGTGGGGTCGGGCGCCGTCGGCGTGGGCTCGGGCGGCTCCAGCCGTGGCGGTTCGGCCGCGGGTGCGGCGGGCGCAGGCGCAGGCGCGGGCGCAGGCGCAGGCGTCAGGTCCGCGGCCTCGGGTGTGGAGAAGAGGCCAGGCGCGGCCTCTTCCGGCGCGGGGGCCTGCGGCGCGCCCAGCACCAGGAAGAGCGCACTCAACCCGATGCAAAGCAGCACGGCGGCGGAAATCACAGCGCGGTACATTCCGTTTCCCCATGTCTCAACGATCCATGCCCCCTCGGAATCCGACGTCACACGTGCGCGCGCGCAACGATGTTGCCGAATTCGCCACCCCGCATGGCGAAACAACACCCATGCCGCCTTGAATGACAAGGGGTTTGGGGATAGTTTGTGCGCCCAACCATAAGGCTACAGAAGGACGATCCCGATAGCCCGCAGACCCCATAACGCGCCGCCAACCCGCGACACCGGCCCGCGCGTCAACGACAGAATTCGCGCCCCCGAAATCCGCCTGATCGGCGCCGAGGGCGAAAACATAGGTGTCGTGCACCCTGCAAAGGCCATGGACCTCGCCGCCGAGGCCGGCCTCGACCTGGTCGAGATTTCTCCCAATGCGACGCCGCCCGTCTGCAAGATCATGGACTTCGGCAAGTTCAAGTACGAGCAGCAGAAGCGCGAGAGCGAGGCCCGCAAGAAGCAGAAGACGATCGAGGTCAAGGAGGTGAAGTTCCGTCCCAACACGGACACCCACGACTACGACGTCAAGATGCGCAACGTCACTCGCTTCCTCGAGGCCGGCGACAAGGTGAAGGTCACGCTCCGTTTCCGCGGACGCGAGATGGCGCACCAGAATCTCGGGCGTGAACTGCTCGAACGGGTGGCGGCCGATGTCGACGGCCTGGGCAAGGTCGAGAACATGCCCAAGATGGAAGGCCG
>CAZGHJ010000163.1:0-6990 GCA_964525355.1 uncultured Roseicyclus sp. | reverse complement strand
GCAAGACCGTGCTGATCACCGAGATGATCCACAACATGGTCGCCGAATACGACGGCGTGAGCCTGTTCTGCGGGATCGGCGAACGCTCGCGCGAGGCCGAGGAACTCTACCGCGAGATGGGCGAGGCCGGCGTGCTGGACAACACCGTGATGATGTTCGGGCAGATGAACGAAAGCCCCGGCGTGCGGTTCCGCGTGGGCCACGCCGCGCTGACGATGGCCGAGTATTTCCGCGACGACCGGCGCCGCAACGTGCTGGTCCTGATCGACAACATCTTTCGCTTCGTGCAGGCCGGGGCGGAGGTGTCGGGCCTTCTGGGCCGCATCCCGAGCCGCGTGGGCTACCAGCCGACGCTGGGCACCGAGCTTGCGGATCTGGAGGAGCGGATATGCTCGACCGACCAGGGCACCATGACCTCGATTCAGGCCGTCTACGTGCCCGCCGACGACTTCACCGACCCGGCCGCGACGCACACGTTCGCGCATCTCTCCGCCTCGATCGTGCTGTCGCGCAAGAAGGCCTCCGAGGGGCTTTACCCCGCCATCGACCCGCTGAAATCCTACTCGCGGATGTTGACGCCCGGCACGGTCAGCCCCCGGCACTATCGCATCGCGCGGGGCGTGCGCAGCACGCTGGCGGAATACGAGGATCTCAAGGACATCATCGCCATGCTGGGCCTCGAGGAGCTGTCCGAGCGTGATCGCGCCACGGTGCGGCAGGCGCGCCAGCTTGAACGCTTCCTCACGCAGCCATTCTTTTCGACCGAGGCCATGACGGGCAACCCGGGCCGCTTCGTCCCGCTCGAACAGACGCTCGACAGTTGCGAACGCATCCTCGCCGGGGACTTGGCCGACCGAGACGAGGGGGATTTCTACATGATCGGCGGGATCGGAGATCTCGCGGACCGGGCGGAGGCCCCCGATGCGGCTTGAGGTCATCACGCCGATGGGCATCCGCGTCGATCGCACCGTCCGGCGGATCGTGGCCGAGGGCCCGGACGGCCGTTTCGGCATGTTGCCGGGCCATGTCGATTTCGTCAGCGAGCTGGTGCCGGGCATCCTGCTTTACGAGACGGCAGAGGGGGCCGAGCGCTTCGTCGCGGTCAATTCCGGTACGCTGGTGAAATGCGGCGACGAAATCCGCGTCGCGGTGCGCGGTGCGGTGGAGGGCGACGATCTGGGCGACCTGCGCGCGCGCGTCGAGGCCGAGTTCCGCCAGCATGACGAGCAGGAGCGCGAGAGCCGCGCCGCGCTGGCCCGGCTCGAGGCGGACATGATCCGCCGGTTCCGCGACCTGGAGATGACGGGCTCATGACCGAGGACCGAAACAGCGAGGCGGACACCATCGCGCGCAAGGCATCGCAGATGGAAGCGGCGCGCAAGCGTCGTCACGAAAGCCCGTGGTACGGGCTGGGCATGTTCGGTCTGGTCGGCTGGTCCGTCGCGGTCCCGGTGGTCGCGGGCGTGGCCCTGGGGATCTGGATCGACCGCCGATGGCCCGGCGAGGTGTCCTGGACGCTCACGCTGCTGCTGGCGGGGGCCGTGCTGGGCGCGGCCAATGCGTGGTACTGGGTCCAGCGGGAGGGGCGCGATGACTGAGCGCGGCAGACACGTCGGCCGAGGTGCGCGATGAGCGTGTCGCTTGCCTCCCTGTTCCTCGCTGTGCTCGCGGGCGCGGCCTTCGGCGCGGTCTATCTCGGGCTGCTCTGGGTTGCCGTGCAGACCCTGCCGGCGGATCGCAACGGCGTCGGGGTCTTCGTCGCGCTTGGCCTTGCGCGGATCGCCCTGCTGGTCGGCGCGCTGGCGGCGGCGGCGGCGCTCGGTCTTTCCGCCCCGGAGATCGCCGCGGCCCTGGGCGGCTTCGTCGCCCTGCGCTTCGCCGCAACCCGTTGGCTTGGCGATCAAACGCCGGGGGGGCAGCGATGGAAATAAGCCCCGATGCCTGGGTTCTCCACGAATGGCGCGGCCTTCGGCTGAACGCCACGATCGTCTTTACCTGGGTCGTGATGGCCCTTCTCGTGATCGGCTCATGGGCGATCACCTCGCGGCTGAGCACGCGCGAGACCGTCTCGCGCTGGCAGGTGATGCTGGAGGTGATCGTCACCACGATCCGCGACCAGATCGCCGAGGTCGGCGCGCACAATCCCGGCCGCTACCTGCCCTTCATCGGAACGCTGTTCCTGTTCATCGCCACGGCCAACCTGCTGTCGGTGGTGCCTGGATATCAGCCGCCCACCGGATCGCTGTCGACGACCGTGGCGCTTGCGGCCTGCGTTCTGGTCGCCGTGCCGCTGTTCTCGATCGGCGAGCGCGGGATCGTGGCCTATCTGCGCAGCTATCTCCAGCCCACGCCGCTGATGCTGCCCTTCAACCTCGTGAGCGAGGCGTCGCGCACCGTCGCGCTCGCCGTCAGGCTTTACGGCAACGTGATGAGCGGAACGGTGATCGTCGGCATCCTCATCTCCGTGGCCCCGTTCTTCTTCCCCGTGGTCATGCAGGTTCTGGGCCTGCTGACCGGACTGATCCAGGCCTATATCTTTGCCATCCTCGCGATGGTCTATATCGGATCGGCCAGCCGGACGCGCCAGACGTCCGATGGCGCCTCCCCCACCGACACAGGAGACTGAGCATGGATGCAGCAACATGGATCGCCGTGGTCTCGATCTTTACCGCCGGGCTGACCATCGCCATCGGCTCGATCGGCCCGGCGCTGGCCGAGGGACGCGCCGCCAGCCAGGCGCTGCAGGCCATCGCGCAACAGCCCGACGCCGCCGGCACGATCACCCGGACGCTCTTCGTCAGCCTCGCGATGATCGAATCGACGGCGATCTACTGTTTCGTGGTCGCCATGATCCTGATTTTCGCCAACCCCTTCACGACCCTCGCCGCCGAGACCGCCGCCCAGGCGGCAGGAGGCTGACGCCGTGCAGATCGACTGGCTGACCGTCGCGGCCCAGATCGTCAATTTCCTCGTCCTGGTGTGGCTGCTGCAACGCTTTCTCTACCGGCCGATCACCGACGCCATGGCCCGGCGCGAGGCGCGCATCGAAAGCCGGCTGGCCGAAGCGAAAAAGACCCGCGCGGACGCGGAGGCCGAGGCCGAGCGCCTGCGCGAGAAACACGCGGCGCTCGAGGCCGGCCGACAGGACACGCTGCGCGAGGCGCGCGACGAGGCCGCCGCCCTGCGCGCCAGGCTGGAGGAGGATCTTCGCGAAGAGATGGCGGCCCGACGCAGGACCTGGGAGGCGCACCTGGAGGACGAGCGCGACGACTTCGCCGCACAGCTGCGGCAACGTGCCGGCCACAAGATCATCGACATCGTCGCCCGCGTGCTGGGCGACTACGCGGGCGCCGACCTTGCGGAGCAGATGGCAGGAACCTTCGTGGAGCGTCTGGCCGATCTCGACGACAAGACGCGCGACAGGCTCAGGGCCGCGGCCGGGCGCGCGGATCGTCCCGCGCAGATCCACAGCAGCGCCCCCCTGAAACCGGCCGCGCGCGGGCGGATCACACGCGCCATCCACGACCACATCGCCCCCGATATCGAGGTCGCCTATCACGAGGACGACGAGCTTCTGCTGGGCCTGCGCCTGACCATCGGCGAGCAGACCGTCGAGTGGTCCGCCGCGCGCTACCTGAGCCGTCTGGAGACCACCCTCGACGAGACCATCGAAAGCAGCAGCAGCGCGCGCCGCGACGCCGCGCAGAAGACGGCCTGAGGCGCGCGATGAAGCTTCGCGATCTGCATGACGACCTGTTCGCGCCGCTCGACGAGGCGCTGCAAAAGGTCGGCCCGACGCTCGAGGCGGCGGAAATCGCCCGCGTCCTTTCCGTGGGCAACGGGGTGGCCGAGGTCGCGGGCTTCACCGACCTGCGCGCCGACGAGTTGCTGGCCTTCGGCGGCGGCGTCATGGGGATCGCCGCGAACCTTGGCGAAGAGCGCAGCGGCGTGATCGTGCTGGGCGCGACCGAGGGGCTGAAGCCGGGCGACCCGGTGCGCCGGACGGGGCGCGTGACCGACGTGCCCGTGGGCGAGGGCCTGGTGGGGCGCATCGTCGATGCGCTGGGGCGGCCGCTGGACGGCGGCGAGGCCATCGCGGCCGACGAACGCCTGCCCATCGAGCGCCCCGCCCCACCCATCATGCATCGCGGCCCCGTCCGCGTGCCCCTGCAGACAGGCATCAAGGCCGTGGATGCCGCCATCCCCATCGGGCGCGGCCAGCGCGAGCTGATCCTCGGCGACCGGCAGACCGGCAAGACCGCCATCGCCGTCGATGCCATCCTGAACCAGAAGGACACGGGCGTGCTGTCGATCTACTGCGCCATCGGCCAGCGCGCCTCCGCCGTGGCCCGCGTGATCCAGAGCCTGCGCGAGGGCGGCGCGCTGGAGCGCACCATCGTCGTGGTGGCCAGCGGCGAGGACGCGCCGGGGCTGCAATTCGTGGCCCCCTATGCCGCGACCTCCATGGCCGAGCATTTCATGGCCAGGGGCCGCGACGTGCTGATCGTCCACGACGACCTCACGCGCCACGCCCGCGCCTACCGCGAGTTGTCGCTGCTGCTGCGCCGCCCGCCGGGGCGCGAGGCCTACCCGGGCGACATCTTCTACATCCATTCCCGCCTTCTGGAACGGGCGACCCAGCTGCGCGAGGAGCATGGCGGCGGCTCGCTCACCGCCCTGCCGGTGGTCGAGACGCAGGCGCAGAACATCTCGGCCTACATCCCGACCAACCTGATCTCGATCACCGACGGGCAGATCTATCTCTCGCCCTCCCTCTTCGAGAAGGGCCACCTGCCCGCCATCGACATCGGCACCTCGGTCAGCCGCGTGGGCGGCAAGGTGCAGCTGCCCGCCTTCCGCGCCGTGGCGGGCAACCTGCGACTGATGTACGCGCAATTCGAGGAGCTCGAGACCTTCGCCCGCTTCGGCACGCAGCTCGATGCCGAGACACGCCGCAAGCTCACCCGCGGCCTGCGCGTGCGCGAAGTGCTGAAGCAGCGCGAGCACGACCATGTCGGCGCCCCCGAACAGATCGCCGCGCTGCTGGCCGCCACGGAGGGTCTGTTCGACGAACTCGAACCCGACGCCGTGGCAGGGGCCGAATCCCGTGTGCGCAAGGCCATGCGCGCCGAGATCCCCGAGGTCTGCACCCGGATTGCAGAGGGCGCGACGCTGAGGGACGAAGACCGCGCGGCGCTGATCCGGACCATCCGCGACGCAATCGCGGGGCCGGCGTCGGGAGAGGGCGATGGACACGCTTGAGAGTCTCTCCGAGGCGCTGACCACCGCGGGCGACATACAGGCGATCGTGCGCACGATGAAGGCGCTGTCCTCGGTCAGCATCCGGCAATACGAGCAGGCCGAGACGGCCATGACCGATTATGCGCGCACGGTCGAACTGGGCCTGATGGCGGTGCTGCGGCAGCGCAAGGCCGAGGGCTGGCCGGCCCCGGTCGCGGGCGACGCCGGAGGGCGGGCCGCGCTGATCGTGATCGGATCGGATCGCGGGTTGTGCGGCGGCTACAACGACAAGATCGCGCGCTTTGCCCGCGCCCATATGGAGGACGGCTTCACGGAACTGGGCGTCATCGGTGCGCGCGTCGCGGCCCGGCTCGAGGCCGACGGCACGACGCCGGCCTTCGACCTGCCCCTGCCGGGGTCGGTCGATGGCCTGTCGCGGCTGGTGCAGAGGATCATCGTTGAGATCGACCGCTGGACACGAGAACGGGGCGTGCGGCAGGTCCTGCTGCTGCACAACCGCCGCGAAGGCCGCAACACGGCGCGACCGAGGGCGCACCATCTGCTGCCCCTGCCCGAAAGCTATCTGCACAAGCTGGCGCAGGCGGACTGGCCCGGACGCTCCCTGCCGCTGTACAGGATGGACCCCGACCGGCTCATGTCGTGGCTCGTGCAGCAGCGGCTTTTCGTCGTGATCTACCGCGCGCTGGCCGAGGCGCTGGCGAGCGAACACGCCTCGCGCCTTGCGGCGATGCAGGCCGCCGAACGCAACATCGAGGACCGGCGCGACGCACTGGAACAGCTTTACCGCCAGCGCCGCCAGGAGACGATCACGCGCGAACTGCTGGACGTGGTATCGGGCTTCGAGGCGGTCAGGTCCAACGATTGAGCCGGCGCAGGACAGCCGGCAGACGAATTCGGACCAGTCTCTGCGAGGACAGCAGCCCCGTCCCCGATGCCGCGCAGAGGCCACACCACCCGGCAAAAGCGGCGGCGCGGTTCTGCTTCAAGAGATGTCGGCTGGATAGGCCGCGTTCCGTTTTGATCAGGTTTCAAACCGGGGCGCGGGCGGCGGCGAGCGTCTGCAACTTTCGCATGCGGTGGGGGCGACGCATGGCTCGTTCCCACCGCCGGAACGGAAGATGTGGGTCTTCCGCCCGGTGCTCCCCCAGCGGCCCGCTTCCTGGCGGTCGCCCATGCCAAGATCTCTCAAAGCGGCACCATATGACCGACGCCTGCCCATTACGAACACACCACCATGCCCATGCTTCCTGATTGGGTTCCCGAGGCATTTCAGCGCCGCCTCCCTGTCTCTCGTCTTGGTAACAGGGCTTTCCGCAACCTCGCCGGCGTGATCCGCAGCGCGCCAGAGATGGTGCCGCGCGCCACTGGTCTCCACCAAGACCCGTCGAGATACCCACGCCAGCGGCGCGATTTCATTCCGCCGATCCGGCGTTTGCGGATCTCGGAGGCCCAGATCGGGCCAAAGCGATGCCACCGGAACCGGACGGTTTCGTGGCTGATGTCCAGGCCGCGCGGATGCAGCAGATCCTCGACGTTTTTCGGCAAGCGCGGGACACGTACGTACCGCGGCACCGCCTGGCGGATGACCTCTACGGAGGGCTTTTCTTGGGGACGGGAACAGGAAATCCCTTCAGGGGAAAAGCCCCTACCATACAAGCGTTCATACCGATGATTTGGTGCGGGTGGAGGGACTTGAACCCCCACGCCTTGCGGCGCCAGAACCTAAAT
>CAZGHJ010000162.1:0-7094 GCA_964525355.1 uncultured Roseicyclus sp. | reverse complement strand
CGCCCGGGCAGAAGCCCGAGATGCCCCAGCCGACGCCGAAGACGGCCGAGCCGCCCAGAAGGCGCGCGTCGAGATTGCGCGCGGTGGGCAGGCTGAAGCGGCCCTCGAAGATCGGCCGGTCGCGGCCCAGCACCAGTCGGTATCCGATGAAGGTCACGATCAGCGCGCCGCCCATGACGAAGGCGAGCGAGGGATCCCAGGTGCCGGCGACATCGAAGAAGTTGATCACCTTGGCAGGGTTCGCCATGCCGGAAAACGCGATGCCGGTGCCGAAGACGACGCCGATGAGATAGGTCAGGATCAGGCGCATTGGATTACCCTCCGAAGACGTGACGGACGAGGAAGACGGTGACCCCGGTCGAGGCCATGAAGGTCAGCGTGGCCGCGATGGACCGGGGCGAAAGCCGCGCCATGCCGCAGACGCCGTGGCCCGAGGTGCAGCCCGAGCCGTAGGTGACGCCAAGGCCCACGATCAGACCACCGATCACGAGGAGCGGGGTCGACACCGTCACGGTCACCTCCGGCATTCCGCCCGTGAGCAGCCAGAAGACGGTCGGGCCCGTGACCATGCCCAGCAGCAGCGCCGCGCGCCAGGCGAAATCCTGACCCGAAGCGGGCGAAAAGAGCCCCGCCACGATGCCGGTAGCGCCCATGACGCGGCCGAGCGTCAACATCAGAAGCACGGCAGCCAGGCCGATCAGCGCGCCGCCGCCCAGCGACGCCCAGGGTGTGAATGCGGTTTCATACATCTTGTTGGTTCTCCCGACGGCGCCTCGCGGCGCGCGTGTTTTCCATCTCGGCCGGACCCGCATGGCGGCTCCGGTCCTGTTCGCTGAAGGATGAATACCGATTCCCGCGGTGCCAATCGGTGATCTAGTCACATAACCGTCCAACGCGCCGGCGGCAGACGCTCCGGCCGACGCGCCCGGCCCGTCGCCGGAAACGGCCCGCCGTGCCGGGCGCGGCACGCCAAGAGGGGTGCGCGGAGGCCGCGCCGCGCCGCGTCGCGCCTTGCCGGGCACGTGTCATGCGTCCCCGACACCCGCGCCCGAGCCGGACCCGGACCCGATCTGCGCCTTGGGGCGTGTCCGACACTCCCGGCGCGGGACTGCCAGGTGCATCCGGCCCGTCGGGGCGACGATTTCGGTCGGCCAGCGACCGGGCGAACGCTCAATGGGAAGATGCACGCCACCATTCGGGGCCGAGGATCGCACAGCGTTCCCGCGGTCCACCTTGCCTGTGCCGAGCGGGTCGCCTCGCACGACGCGGGCCCGGTCCGGGGCGTCTATCCACGCGGGCCGGGCGCGCGGTGCCCGGACCCGTTCATCCTGGCCGCGTCCCGCCCGGTGCGGCCCCGGTGCGACCTCTCAGGTCTGGGCCAGCGCCGCCAGCGCGGGCGCGTCGCGCACCTGGACCGTGCCGCGGCCGAGTTCCACCCAGCCGCGGCGCTGGAACTCGGCCAGTTGCCGCGAGATGACCTCCCGCGCGGTGCCAAGCTCGGCGGCCAGCTGCGCATGGGTCGCGCGCAGGACGCCGTCCTCGGCGCGTTCGACGATCTTCTGGGCCAGGCGGATGTCCATGCGGCGGAAGGCGATGTCCTCGATCACGTGGAAGAGGTCGGTGATCCGACGCGAATAGGCGGTGAAGACGAAGGTGCGGAACTCCTTCGAGGTGGCGATCATCTCGTCGAACACGGCGCGGGGGATGGCGGCCGCCTCGATATCGGTCTCGGCGATGCCCTCGGCGGCGTAATCCTCGTAGGCGAGGAGGCAGGCGGTGGTCAGCACGCAGCTTTCGCCGGCGGTGACGCGGTAGAGAACGACCTCGCGGCCGTTCTCGGCCAGTTGCTGCACCCGCACCGTGCCTTCGAGCAGCAGAAGCAGGTGGTCCGGCGACTTGCCGGGGCCGAAGATGACCGAGCCTTTCGGCATCGACACGACCTTCGCGCGCCGCGTCAGGACGTCCCGCAGCTTCGGCTCCAGCCTGCTCAAGCCCTGGAACCGGTCGATCCAGTTCCGCTCACCGGTCGTCGTGGTCATCGTGCTGCCTTCCGCCGCGCAAGGGAATAGCAGAACTATACACCATCATGCGCGGAAAGAAGCCCCCGAGGCGTCCGGTCGCGGCGCGCCGGCCCGAGGGCGCGTGCGCGTCGGGCGTGGAGCAGCCCGTATTTGGAACAAGAAGAAGGGGCAGGGCGCCCGTGCATCGTTCGGGCGGTGGCGCGTGGCCGGCCGCTGCGGCGCGGAGGGAAGGTCGTGGTGCCGGTGTGGCCCATCGTCCCCGGCGGCGCGCGAGAAAAAAGGCAGCCCGCAGGCTGCCTTTCCTGTCGGTCCGGTTTCGGGGCGGGGCGCTCAGGCGGCCTGTGCCGCGACAGGCTCCCAGGCCAGTCCGGGCCGGTAGCGCCCGGTGACCCGACCCTCCTCCAGCGCCATGAGATGCAGCCAGCCGTTGTCGAACAGCGCGCGCACCTCCGGGTGGCGTTCCAGCACATCTGCGATGGCCTCCCGCGGGGCCTCGACCATGACCGTCAGGCGCAGCGGGTCGTGCATCAGCCGCTCGCCGTCATGGATCGTCTGCCAGGGCAGGCCCGGGCGCAGGATGCCGCCATTGCCCTGCACCACGCCGATGCCGCCCACGACGTTGTGGATCAGCTTGTTGCCGCCGCCGAAGGCCTCGGGCGCCACGGCCGAGGCGTAGTATTGCAGGTTGATCCAGCTCGCCACGACCACCGGCGCGGTCAGGATCAGCTCCAGCGTGGCGAAGCCCTCGTCCGCCTGCCAGTCGTAGCTGTGCAGGAAGGACCGCCCCTGCAGGTTCGCGCCCGCGGTGACGCGGCGCGGCGCGGCGATGAAGGCCGCGCAGCCCGCGAGCCCCCATTCGGGCCGCACCTCGGCCCAGTTGGTGGCGCGCTCGGCCACGGTTCCGGCCGTCGCGCCCGGCAGCCGGATCGCCCGCTCGGCGCGCGTCGTGGCGGTGGCGGCCTTCAGCCAGCCCTTCGCCTGCGCGATCGCGGCCTTGTGGGCCTCGTCGCCCGCGCCGGGGTAGAGGGTGATCGTGTCGGTCACGGTGTCGTGCAGGCCGGCCAGGAAATGGGTGTCCGCGGGGAGGTCGATGCCCTGGGCCGGCAGGCCCGCGCGCGTCTCGGGATCGTTGAGAAGCGCGGCCAGCACGCGGGCCGAGACCTCGCCCGTCTGCCCCGCGCAGGCGCCGCACTGGTAGGCGCTTTCATGCGGGTTGTTGGTGACCTGCGCACCGTGTCCGATCAGCAGGATCAGCTTGCCGTGGCCCGTGGTCAGGCTCATGGCGCGCAGCACGGCGGCGGCGGTCTCGGCCTTTTGCTCGGCCGTCAGCCCGCCCTCCACCTGCGGCGCGGGGCCGGGCGTCAGCCCCTCGGCGCCAAGGGCCAGCGCGTCCTTCACCAGCTTCCAGCCATAGGCCGGGCCCGCGGCCTCCACGAAGGCGAAGGAGGAGACCGCGGCCTGCCGGAACCGGCCCCAGGCGCGGGTGGCGCGGGCCTTGATGCGCAGCTCCGCTTCGGTCTCCGCGTCGCCATGGCTTGCCGTGGTGAGCGCAGGCGTCAGCAGGACCGGCAGACGGGGCTGCGCGATGTCCGAGCCCTGGTCCTTGTGCGCCAGCGGCAGGCCGAAGAAGCCGGCGAAACCGATGGTCTCGATCTCGGGGCTCTGCGCCTCGAGCGCGCGCCGGAAGACCTCGGACCGCACGTCGATGCAGAAGGCCGCCTGCAGCGCGGGGCGGGCGGCGGGGGCCCTGGCCGTGCCGAGGCTCTCGATCAGTTGCCGCTGGTAGGCGCGCTCGGCGGCGTCCTGCAGGATGCTGTCGACGGTCTGGTCCTCGGTGGGGGCGACGGGCTCGGCATGGGCGGCGACGGTCGCCTCCCAATCGCCTGCCACCTCCGGGAAGGCGGCGAGCAGCGCCTCCTCCCAGATCAGCCGGATTGCAAGGAGATCGGTGAGCGTCGTGTCGGTCCCGCCCTTCAGTTCGGCCTCCCACAGCAGCCAGCGCGCGTGCTGCGACCAGCCGCCCAGATCCATCAGCAGCCGGTGAAACGCCGTTTCCGCCGCCGCGCCGGTCAGGCCCAGCCCATGGGCCGCGCGCAGGATGGCGCGCTCGGGCGTGTCGGGGGCGGCGGCCACATGGGCGCAGAAGCCCCTCAGCCCGGCGATCTCGGGCGTCATGTCGTTGGTGGCCCAGGCCCGCCACGAGGCGAAGGCGCCCAGCCCCGGCGCGGGCGTCCAGAAGGCCTGCCCGCGGTCGAAATGCCCCGCGGCCCAGAGCCCGAAACTGCGCGCGATGGCGGCGGGCCAGTCGGTGCCGCCGGCCTGCGTGGCCAGGTCGGCCAGCGTCGGCTGCGCCCTCGGCGGCGTCGGGCCGTGTGTCAGCGCCGTCTTGAGCGTCGCGACCGAGGCGGGCTTGCCCGGGGCACGGCTCGCGTCGAGCGCGGCCTGGAGGTCCGCCTCCGTGATCCGCCCCTCCGCGATCTGCGCGGCATGGCTCTCGCGGCCGGGCGTCAGCGATACGCCGGCCACACGGCCGAGGCGGGCGGCCGCATGGGCCATGTCCTCGCCCGCCTGGCCGAGGAAGGCGTTGACGGCTACCGTGCCGTCGAGCGGAAAGGCCGGCGGGATCGCGCGCGCCGCGGCTTCAGCCGATTTCAGGACATCGGCGACGATGGCCGGCTCGGTCTCTGCGTGTTTCATGAACATCTGCGTCATCCTTCCTGTCCGATCAATGCGTGCGTGTGGCCTTCAGGCCGCCGATGGCCCGGTCCAGAAGCGCGTTGAGGTAGAGCCCGTTGGCGATGTGCACCCGCAGTCCGGCGGTGGCCGGGTGATGCGCCCAGAGCGGGAACAGCGCCTGCGCGAAGGCCACCAGCCCGAAGGAGAAGACGGCAAGCACGATCAGCGCCCATTCCAGCGGCCCGGGCAGGGGCGGGAGGGGCAGGGACGGCCCCCAGAGCAGCTTCGCCGCCGCGTGGAAGGCGAAATAGGCCACCGCCGTCGCCAGCGAGGCGCGCAGAGTGCGCAGGGTCAGCGCCTTGGGCGCGGTGTCCGCAAGGCCCTGCGCCACGAGGTAGGCCACGCCGAAGATCAGGATCGCGCCCAGCGCCAGCGCCTGTGCCGATTTCGGGCCGGCGATCCAGCTGAAGGCCAGTGCCACGCCCGCATAGATCACCAGCGCCAGCCCGAAGGACCGCGCCACCGCCGTCACGTCGGGCACCGCGATGGGGCCGGGCTTGCGGATCTGGAGGACCGCCGCAACGGCGCCGCCCGAGGCGAGGAAGGCATGCGCCTTGTAAAGCGAATGTGCCACGATGTGCAGCAGCGCCAGCGGCCAGAGCCCGAGCCCGCATTGCAGCAGCATGAAGCCCATCTGCGCCACCGTCGACCAGGCGAGCGCCGTCTTCACCACGCTCTGGGTCAGCATGACGACACCGCCGAAGACGGCCGTCAGCCCGCCGATCATCACCAGCGCCGCCATCGCGCCCGCGCTGGCCTCGATCAGGCCCGCCGTCACGATCAGCAGCACGCCGCCCGAGTTGATGATGCCCGCGTGCAGCAGCGCCGAGACCGGCGTGGGCGCCTCCATCACCTCGGTCAGCCAGCCATGCAGCGGGAAGGACGCGGTCTTGAGGGCCGCCGTCAGCACCAGAAGCGCGGTGGCGATGGCGGCCATGGGCGTCAGCCCGTCGGCCGCCGCCGCGTTCAGCGCGGCGAAATCCGTCGTGCCGTAGCTCGCCGCGAGCAGAAGCGCCGCGGCGATCAGGCTCGCGTCGCCCGCGCCCCAGACCAGCGAGAATTTCGCTGCCGCGCGCCGCGCCTCGGGCCGCTCGGGGTAGAACAGCAGAAGCTGGCGCATCGCCACGCCGATGGCGATGAAGGCCGCGATCATCACGGGCAGGTTGCCCGCCTGCACCAGCACCAGAACCGCGCCGAGGGCCGCGAGGATCCAGCCGTGGAACGCGCCCTCGCGCACCTCGCCGTCGAGGTAGGTGCGCGAATAGCGCACCACGATCCAGCCCACGAAAGCCACCAGAAGCGTCATGGTCGCGCTCACCGCGTCGAGACGGATCGCGATCAGCCCGTCGCCCAGCGCCATGCGCGCGGGCCCGCCCGTCAGAAGCTGCACCAGTCCCGCGCCCGCGAAGGCCAGCGCTGTCGCCGCCGCGATCTCCGCGATGCGCGGCAGGGTGCCCGGACGCCGGCCGGGCCGCGTCGTGGCGAACAGCGCCGCGACAAGCACCGCAAGCGGCGACAGGAGGGTGAGGATCGGGAGTGTCATGGCTGCTTCCTCCGCTGATGGGGTGACGCAGGACGGATACGGCGTCTGCGGCGGAAAGCAAAATAGATAGTTAGGCATGATATGTTCTCGGAAACAGAACAAGGGGCCGTGCGCGCATCGGTGCCGACGGCCCCGGCCGAAGCGCTGCCGCCCCGGTCCCGCCCCGGTCCGCGCGGAAAGCTTCGCTTAATCTATCTGCGCTAGCCGGTGTCCATGTGATCGGTCACGTCATGCGAGGTACCATGCGCCAACGTTCGCCCCGAAAGCCGCGCTTCGTGGTCAACCACAAGGTCCGGGTCCACTCGGGGACGGTCAGCGCCGGTGGCGTCGTGGTCGACCTGCACGAGGAGGGCGCCCTGATCGAGGGCGCCTTGCGCCTCGCGCCGGGCGACACCGTCTCCATCAGGATCTCCGGGACCGAGGTGAAGGCCCGCGTCGCCTGGTGCGAGGCGGATGCGGCGGGGCTCACCTTCGAAGCGCCGGTCGCGGCGGACCTCGTGGCCGATCTGCACGGCGAAACCGAGGGCTGGATCACGTTCTGAGTGCTGGCAGCCGGCGATGGCCGATCCGCCTTGACCCCTCGCGCGTCCGATCCGAAGGTCGGTGTCCCGCCACATGACATGATGCAGCAGGGGGGCAGCGGCCTGATCCGTGTGCATCCAGCGGCCTTGCGAGATCGCCGCGCCGGCGGTCCTGCTGCGGTGGCATGGGCCGCCCCGCGTGAGACGGGGCGCCATGCGGCCGGCCCCGGCCCGGGGGGGGCCGCCCGGTCGGGAGGCCGCAAGAGGGCGGCC
>CAZGHJ010000161.1:0-7126 GCA_964525355.1 uncultured Roseicyclus sp. | reverse complement strand
GGGGCTCGAACGCGCGCGCCAGCGCAAGTCGGGCCCCTCCCAGCCCGGCGCCTAGCCCGCGCGCAGCGGCGGCAGGGCGGGGGCGTCGTCCAGCCGGTCGGCCAGCCAGGCCTCCAGCAGGAAATGCGCGATCGCGCCCTGGCGCGCCCCGGCGATCTCGGGGTGGCGGCCCATCGAGACCTCCAGCATCTCGGCCCGGCCGACCCAGCGCGCGTCGTCCAGCTCGGCCGGATCGACGGCGATCTCGGTGCTCTCCGCGAAACCGTGGCAACCCAGCATGAGCGATGCAGGAAAGGGCCAGGGCTGGCTGGCCAGGTAGCGCACAGGCCCGACCTGTATGCCCGCCTCCTCGAAGGTCTCGCGGCGCACCGCATCCTCGATGGTCTCGCCGGGCTCGATGAACCCGGCCAGCAGCGAGTACATCCGCTCGGGCCAGCCGGGCGAGCGGCCCAGAAGCACGCGGTCCCCATGGGTGATCAGCATGATGACGACCGGATCGGTGCGCGGGAAATGACGCGCACCGCAGGCCGGACAGGCGCGCTGCCAGCCGGCCTCGGCGGGCGCGCTTTCGGCGCCGCAGCGGGCGCAATGGCGGTGGGTGGCGTGCCATTGCAGGACACCCCGCGCCGTGGCCGCCAGCTCCGCGTCGCGCGGGCTCAGCGCCGCCATGATGCCGCGCAGTTCCGCGAAACCCGCGCCGTCCGTGCCTTCGGCGGGATGGCGCTGCACGCTGCGGTCCACGAAGGCGCCGACTTGCGCCTCGTCCACATCGGCGGGCACCCAGTCGGAGATGTCGGCGGCGAAGATCGGCCCCCCGTCCGCACCGAGCCCCAGAAGGATCGGCGCCTCGACGGTCTCGGCCAGCACCGGATGGCCCGCCGGCCGGAAGGCGAGCGTCACCGGCCCGTTGCCGGGCGTGCCCGCGACCAATGGCTTGCCGCGCCAGACCGGCAGCACGGGCGCACCCGCCGCCAGCGCGCGGCCCATCGCCTCGGCGTCGCCGCGCAGATGCGCCGCCCGGTCCAGCCCCGATCCGCCGAAGACCACCGATTGTGCGATTTTCATGGCCGTTCCCTGCCGTCCGCGCCCCGTTCTGACCAAGACTATGGCGCGCGGGCCACAGAATGCCAGTCAGCCCCGCTCTTTTGCGTCCGAAACGGAAAAACGTGCCTGTGCCACGGGGTGCACGCAATGGTAACGCAGGATCGATCACAGTGAAGGACGCCATGGCACCCTGCCTCGACTTCTCCGAGGCGCTCGACACGCTGCGCCAGCACACCGTTTCGGTGCACCTTCGCCTGTTGGCGACATCCGACCTGCATGCCCATCTGCTGCCGTTCGACTACTACCATTGCCGATCGAGCCCCGGCCTCGGCCTCGTCGCGCTGGCAGGGTTGATCGAGACGGCGCGCGGTTCGGCGCGGAACTGCCTTCTGGTGGACAATGGCGACACGTTGCAGGGCTCTCCGATGGCCGACCTGGCCGCGTCGGACCTCATGGCCTTCGGCGGCCGCCACCCGATGATCGAGGCGATGAACGCGCTGGGCTACGACGCCATGACGCTCGGCAACCACGATTTCGACTACGGGCCGGACTTTCTCGACGCCGCGCTGGACGGCGCGGGCTTTCCGGTCGTGCTCGCCAACGCCGTGCGACGGCAGAGCGACGCGCCCTATCGCGCCGGCGGCGTGATCCTGGAGCGCGCGGTGACCGACCAGGACGGCGGCCGCCACACGCTGCGGATCGGGCTGACCGGCACCGTCCCGCCACAGGTGGCGCGCTGGAACCGGACCGCGCTGGGCGGCAAGCTGCGCTTCACCGACGCTGTCGATGCGGCCCGCCGGCAGGTCGCCGAGCTTCGGGGCCGCGGGGCGGATCTCGTGATCGTCCTGAGCCATTCGGGCCTCGGCAAGGCCGACCCGCCGCTGCGGCCCGACCCGCTGGGAGAGGAGAACGTGGCCCTGGCCATCGCCGGGCTTCCCGGCGTGGACCTCGTGGTCGCCGGGCACACCCACGAGGTGCACCCTGCCGAGGGCGCACAGGACGGCCGCGGGCGGCGCGCGCCCGTCGTGCAGCCCGGGGCGCTCGGCTCGCATCTGGGATGCATCGACCTCGCGCTGGTGCGGGAGGTCGCGCCCCGCGATCGCCCCGCCCCGCCCCGCAGCGATGCGCCGGACCCCGACGCCGGACCGTGGCGCATGACGCGGGCGCTGGCCCGCGCGCTGCCGCAGGCCGAGACCGCGCCAAGCGGTCGCGGGCCGCTGCGGAAGGTCCTGCGCAGCCATCCCGAACTGCGCCGCAGGCTCGGCGCGCAGCACCGCGCGACCCGCGCCTTCACCGACCGCGAGCTTGGCGCGACCGCGGTGCCGCTCACCACCTATTTCAGCACGCTGGCCCCCTGCGCCGCGACGCAGCTCGTGGCCGATACCCAGCGTATCGCCGCCCGCGCCGTGCTCGAGGGCCAGGACGATCTCACGCGGCTGCCGCTTCTGTCGGCAGTGGCGCCCATGCGCTGCGGCGGGCGCGGCGGCCCCGAGTTCTACACCGACGTGGCGCCCGGCCCGCTGCTCCTGCGGCATGTGGCGGATCTCTATATCTACCATAACGCGCTGGCCGTCCTGCGCATGCGCGGCCGGGACGTGATCGGCTGGCTGGAACGCGCGGCTTCGATCTACCGCCGCATCGACCCCGACTGCGAGGACGCGCAATACCTGATCGACCACGCCTTCGCGGGGTACAATTTCGATCGGATCGACGGGCTCGACTACGAGATCGACGTGAGCGCCCCGGCCCGGACCAATGCCGAGGGCGACGCGATCCTCGAGACCGAAGGACGCGTGAAGAACGTCCGCCTCGCCGATGGCCGCGCGCTGCATCCCGACGAGGAGGTGCTGGTGGTCACCAACACCTATCGCGCCGCGGGGGGCGGCCATTTCCCGATGTGCGAACAGGCGGCCACGGTCGGAATCGACACGACGCCCGTGCGCGAACTGATCGTCGAACGCATCCGGACGATGAACGGCGCCGCCGCGCCCAGGCTGCGTCCGAATTTCTCGCTGACCGGCTTCGGCACGGCGCGGCTGCTCTACGGAACCGGCCCCGGCGCGCTGGCGCACGAGGACACCTGGAGCGGGCTCGGCCTCACGCCGGAAGGGATCGGGCCGACCGGGTTCCAGTATTTCGAACTGGCCAGCTAGGCCGCGCCGGCGAAATGCCCGCGGGACACCTCCACCGACCCCATGTTTGCCCGTTTTTTAGGCGCTCCGACGGTTTTCAGGGCAAAATTCTGCGTCATTCGGCCCGATTTCTGGACCCGACATTGACCGGCACGCTCGGCATGGCCTGAGTTTCAACGTCCGTTCCGGGCCGCGCGGCGCCGCATCAGCGCGTCCGCCGCCGGGGTCCGCGGCGGACCCAGGACCACGAAACCTCGGACAGCCACATGGAGGATGTCTTGCAGACCCGACTTCTAGCCCCGATCGCCGCGGCGCTCCTTGCCGCCACGCCCGCCCTCGCGCAAGACATGGACATCCCCTTCGCGCTCGACTGGCGCTTCGAGGGGCCCGCCGCGCCCTATTTCCTCGCCGTCGACAACGGGTATTTCGCCGAAGCGGGCCTGTCGGTCGAAGTCACGGCCGGACAGGGCTCGCTCGACGCGATCCCCAAGGTCGCCTCGGGCGCCTTCCCGCTGGGCTTTGCCGACATCAACAGCCTGATCCGGTTCCTCGACCAGAACCCCGGCGCGCCCGTCACCGCCGTGATGATGATCTACGACAGCCCGCCCTTTTCCATAGTGGGCCGCGTGAGCCAGGGCATTTCCGGCATCGAGGATCTCGAAGGCTCGGTCCTGGGCGCTCCGCCGCCCGACGGCGCCTGGGCGCAGTTCCCGATCCTCGCGGCGGTCAACGACATCGACATCTCCACGATCACCGTCGAGGATGTGGGCTTTCCCACCCGTGAGCCGATGCTGGCCGAGGGCAACGTGGACGCCGTGACCGGCTTCAACTTCTCCTCCTATCTCAGCCTCGCGCGGCTGGGCGTCCCGGAGGAGGACATCACCACGATCCTCTACTCCGACCACGGCGTGGCGCTCTACGGCAACGCGATCATCGTCAACACCGACTTCGCGGAAGAAAACCCCGAGGCCGTGACCGGCGCGCTGACCGCCATCGCGCGCGGCTGGGCGGACGCCATCGCAGATCCCGCCGCCGGCGCCGCCGCCGTGCTGGAGCGCAACCCGGCGGGCGATCTGGAACTGGAGACGCGTCGCCTGCAACTTTCCATCGACGCCAACGTTCTCACACCTTACGTGATCGAAAACGGCATCGGCGGCATCGACCCCGAGCGCATGGCGACCGCGCTGGAGCAGCTGACGCTGACCTACGACTTCCAGTCCGAGCCCGACGCGTCGCTCTATTTCACCGACGCCTACCTGCCGCCCGTCGAGCTGCGCATGATCGCGCCCTGAGCGCCGCATCCCGTCGACAAAAGCCCGGGGCCGTGCGATGGCCCCGGTGCGCCTGACGAAAGCCTGCCCATGACGACCAGCCCCCACATGATCGAACTGCGCGAGGTCAGCCACGCCTACCGGACCAAGGCGGGCCCGCTGCCGGTGCTGGACAACCTCTCGCTCGCGATCCCCGAAAACACCTTCTGCGCCGTGGTCGGCCCTTCGGGCTGCGGCAAGTCCACCCTGACCCGACTCGTGTCGGGGCTGATGAAACCCTCCGCGGGGCAGGTCTGGCTGCACTCGCAACTGGTGACCTCGCCGCGCCCCACGGTGGGCATGGCCTTCCAGAACCCCGTGCTGCTGGAATGGCGCACGATCCTCGACAACGTGCTTCTGCCCATGGAGATCGTGAAATCGCCCATGTCGAAGGCGCAGGCGACCGAACGCGCGCGCCACCTCCTCGACCTCGTGGGCCTTTCGGGTTTCGAGGAAAAACGCCCCTCCGAACTGTCCGGCGGCATGCGCCAGCGCGCGAGCCTCTGCCGGTCGATCATCCACAAGCCCGACGTGCTGATCCTCGACGAGCCCTTCGGCGCGCTCGACGCCTTCACCCGGGAGGATCTGTGGTGCACCATGCACGACCTGCGCGCGGAGGAACCCTTCACCTGCCTCCTGATCACCCACGACCTGCGCGAGAGCGTCTTTCTCGCCGACCAGGTCGTGGTGCTGTCCGGCCGCCCGGCGCATGCGCAATACGTGCTCGACGTGGAGCTTCCGGGGCCACGAAATCTCGACGATCTCTACGACGCGAAAGCGGTCGAGATGCTGGCCACGCTCCGCCACCAGATCCAGGTCGCCCAGGGCCGCACCAGCGATGCGCCCGAGGCCCCCGCCCCCGCCCCCGCGCGCCAGCCCATCCCCGGAGCCATGCAATGAGCGACGGGCTGCGCAAGGTCCTCGCCCCCACGGTCTTCATCGTGGGCATCCTCGCTTTCTGGGAATGGGCGGTGTGGTACAACGACCTGCCAGATTTCCGCATGGCGAGCCCGTCCGACCTCATCCCGCGCTACATCCAGTTCTGGGATCTCTTCCTCGTGAAGTCGTGGGAAACGCTCTGGCGCACGGTGGTGGGCCTGATGCTCGCCGTGGTGGTGGGCACGGGGATCGGCATGATCATGGGCTTTTCCCGCTTCGCGCGCGAGGGGCTCTACCCGATCCTCGTGGGCTTCAACGCGATCCCCAAGGCGACGGTGGTGCCCATCGTGGCGCTGATGTTCGTGGGGAACCACGATTTCAACACCGTGCTGATCGCCTTCATGATCTCGTTCTTCCCCATCGCGGTCTCGGTCTCCATCGGCCTGTCGACGCTGGAACCCGAATACCGCGACATCCTGCGCTCGCTCGGGGCCTCGAACTTCACCATCTTCTGGAAGATCGCGCTGCCCAAGACCCTGCCCGAGTTCTTCGGCGCGCTGAAGGTCGCGGTGACGCTCGCCTTCATCGGCACGAACCTGATGGAGATCGTCAGCCCCCATGGCCGCGGTCTGGGCGACCTGTTCGATTCGGGGCGGATCAGCGCGGACTACCCGCTGATGTTCGCGGTCCTCTTCGCGCTGGCGGCACTCGGCATCCTGCTGTTCTACGTGGTGGTCTTCCTCGAACGCCTCTTCGCCGGCTGGGCCGAACGCGCCCCGGGCTAGGCCCGCCGATTTTTCGTACGAAAAATCGCACCGCCCGGCCGCAAGCGCCGCGCGACAGGGATCTCCGCCGCGCGTGGCCGGGCCGGATCGACCCACCCGGCCCTTCCCCACCCCCATATAGCCCGCGGTCGCGCGGGTTGCATTTCCGGGCGCATTTTCCTAGATCTCAGGTTGAGAGGTTGGCGCGGGCAGGCGCCTCGCCAACCCGGTCAGGTCCGGAAGGAAGCAGCCGTAACGAGCCCCGCTTGGGTCGTTGTCCAGCCTCTCACCCCAGCGCGCCGCGCAGCGGCGCGCGTCGTCCGGCAGGGTTGTCGCAAAGCTGCGATCCCGAGAGGGCAGCCTCCAACTCCGAAAAGCTCGTGACGTGCAGCCCCCCGGCTTGCACCGAGCTACCGCATCTCCTGCAGCAGCGTTGCCGCGAGATAGTTGAAGAAAATCGACACCAGAACGATCAGCGCGAAATAGACCGTCGCGGTCTCCAGCAGGACCCGCTGGCGCGGGCTCAGGCGGTGCCGCTCCCATTGCCACAGGAGGATGCCGACGATCGCCGCGAGAATGTGGAAGGTTCCGAAGATCGTCATCGCCCCCGGCCCGATCACGGCGATGACGCCCTGCACGCCGCCCGGCAGCACCAGCACCGCAAGCCAGAACGCCAGCGCACTGGTGCTCATGGCGCCGAAGAACAGCCACATGACGAGGATCAGCCCCCGGGGCGGCACATGTTCGACCATCCGACTTCCTCCCTTGCGCGGGCGCGCGCCCCTGCCCGCCACCGGCCCATGGACCTCGCCCGGCCGCTCACCTAGACTTGGGGCGATCCGGCACAAGGCACATGGGCGATGAGCGAGACCCAAGGGGCGACACAAGACGCGACGTATCAGGTTCTGGCGCGAAAGTACCGGCCGCAGACATTCGCCGACCTTATCGGCCAGGATGCGATGGTGCGCACGCTGAAAAACGCGTTCGCCGCCGACCG
>CAZGHJ010000160.1:0-7145 GCA_964525355.1 uncultured Roseicyclus sp. | reverse complement strand
ACCACAGCGCCGTGGGGCTGTCGACCGTGTAGCCGCCATTGGCGAAGTCGAGCGACACGCCGAAGGCCATCGGCGCGAGGCCCGCCATCGTGGTGATCGTGGTCAGAAGGACCGGGCGGATGCGTGCCTCGGCGGTGCGCGTGATCGCCTCGATCCGCGGCATGTAGCGCGCGTATTCCTGGTAGGTGTCGATCAGCACGATGTTGTTGTTCACCACGATCCCCGCAAGCGCCACGATCCCGGTGCCCGTCATGATGATCGAGAAGGTCTGGTCCATGACCAGCATCCCGATCAGCACGCCCGTGGTCGACAGCACCACGGCCAGCAGCACCAGCACGGCGTTGTAGACCGAGTTGAACTGCGCCAGCAGGATGATGAACATCAGCCCCAGCGCCGCGCCGAAGGCCTGGGCGAGGAAGGCCTGGCTTTCGGCCTGTTCCTCCTGGTCGCCGGCCCATTCCCAGGCGATGCCGTCGGGCAGGGGGCGCTCGGTCTCGAGCCAGTCCGTTATCGCCGCGATCCGTTCGTTCGCCGTGACCGGCACGAGGCTGAGGGAGCCCTCGGCGAGGCCTGCCTCGATCCCGTCCGCGGTGGCGCCTTCGAACAGCCCGTAGACCTGCCAGCCGGTGTCGCGCAGCCGGAAATCCGCGCCGCCCGTGACCGTGGGCTCGGACGTGTCGCGCAGAAGTGCGCGCGGCGTTCCCTCCGCGTCGTCCACGCGGCTCAGGCCCGGCAGGATGTCGGCCTTGATCTCGAAGACGCGGCGCTGGTCGACGCGGTTGATCTCGGCCAGCTGCGGGGCGGGCACGTAATCGACGAAATTCGACAGGGGCACGAGGCCCTCGGCCGTGCGCACGCGCAGGCTGTCGAGCGTCGAGAGCACGCGCGCCTGTTCGGGGAAGCGCACGCGGATCTCGATTTCCTCGTCCGATGTGGGTACCCGCATCGTGTCGAGCAGGATGCCGCGGGTGACGAGTTGCACCATGGCGCCGACCGTGGCGACATCCGCGCCGTAGCGGCCGGCGGCCTCCACGTCGACATCGATCTGCCAGTCGATGCCGGGCAGGGGCCGCGTGTCCTCGATCAGCGTCAGCCCGTCGAGGCGATCGAAGAATTCCCGCACTGTCGCCGTGCCGGCCAGCAGCGCCTCCCAGTCGTCGCCGGCGAGGCGCAGGTTCACCGGCTTGCTCTCGCCCGGGCCTTGCGCGGCCTCCAGGATCTCGGTCTCGATGCCGGGCAGCACGGACAGGCGCCTGGCCAGGTCGTCGAGGATGACCCTGCCTTCGGCCCGTTCGCCCCAGGGTTCGAGGTCGATCTGGATCTGGCCGATCGTGTCGCCCGGCGCGCTGACGCCGCCGGTGTTGTTGTTGAGCCCGCCATCGCCCGCGAAGGCGAAGACGTCGCGCACGCCCTCCTGGGTCATCACGATCGCCTCGGCCTGCCGCACCAGCGCGTCCTTCTCGGCGACCGACAGGTTGCCGCGGGCGCGCACGTAGACGATGGCCTGTTCGGGTTCGGTGTCGACGAAGAACTCCACGCCGTTGTTGTTGGCGCCGTAATAGGTGAAGACGCCGATCACGAAACCTGCCACGGCGGCGATGCTCACCAGCGGCATGACCGGGTTGGCGACGAGCAGGTGGATGAACCAGCCGAAAGGCGTGCGGCGATGGCCGCTGCGCACGGTCTCGGCGGGCCGCGTGCGCTGGAGCGAGCCCATGACCACCGACATGAGCACCGCGGACAGGGCGAAAAGAATCCCGCCGGGCAGCATGGCCATGACGGCGGAGGTGTCGGGCGCCGGTGGCGGAAAGAGGACGCCGGGGTTGATCGTCTGCATCGCCGCCATGACCATCAGCCACGCGACCCCCGCGGCGAGCAGCACGCGCAGCGCGTACCGGGGCACCAGGGCCGTCAGCGCCGCCGAGGCGCGCTCGATCCGGCCCGAGACGCGCGCCGCGACGCCGCCCAGCACCGGCACGTAGATCAGCGCCACGATGAAGGACGCGCAGAGCACGAAGATCAGGGTGACGGGCAGCATCCCCATGAACTCGCCCGCGACGCCGGGCCAGAACAGCATCGGCAGGAAGGCGCAGAGCGTCGTCGCGGTGGAGGAGATGATCGGCCAGAACATCCGCTTGGCGGCATCGGTATAGGCCTGCATCGGCCGCGCGCCCTGGCTCAGGCGCTTGTCGGCGTATTCGACCACCACGATGGCGCCGTCGACCAGCATCCCCACGGCCAGGATCAGGCCGAACATCACGATGTTGGAGATCGCGACGCCCATCACGCCCAGCAGGATGAAGCACAGCAGGAACGACGTGGGGATGGCGAAACCCACCAGCATGGCCGAGCGCGTCCCCAGCGAGGCCAGCACCACGATCATCACCAGCGCGATGGCCGTCAGCACGGAGCCTTCGAGCTGGCGCACCATGCCGTCCACCTGCTGCGACTGGTCGAGCGTGGTGGCGACGCGCACGGCCTCCTGCAACTCGGCCGGCCAGCTTGCGCGCACGGTCTCCACGGTGGTGCGGACCTGCGCCACCGTGTCGATGATGTTGAAGCCCTGCCGCTTGACCACCTGAAGCGCGACCGTCGTCTCGCCGTTGAACCGCGCGGTGCCGGCGCGATCCTCGTAGGTCAGGCGGATCTCGGCCAGTTCGCCCAGCGTCACGACGCGGTCGCCATTGGTGGTGATGGCAAGGTTGTAGACATCCTCGGGCGTGTCGAAACTGGCGGGGATCTTCACCGAGATGGCGCCCGAGGCGGTCTCGACCTCGCCCGCGGCGATCAGCTGGTTGTTGTTGACGACCGCCGAGATCAGGTCCTGCGCGGTGACGTCGTAGGCTTCGAGCGCGAGCGGATCCAGGATGACCTCGAGCATCTCCTCGCGCGTGCCGGCAAGGCCGGCCTCGAGCACCGGGGACAGCGTCTCGAGCGCGTCCTGCATCTCGTTGGCCAGCCGGATCAGCGTGCGCTCGGGCGCGTCGCCCGAAAGCGCCACGACGACGATCGGAAACTCCGAGAAATTGATCTCGGAGATCTGCCAGTTCTCGGCACCGGCGGGAAACTGGCCCTCGGCCCGGCCCATTGCGTCGCGGACATCGGCGATGGTGGCCGACTTGTCCCAGCCGAACTCGAACTCGAGGAAAAGGCCCGCGAAGCCCTCGGAGGCGGTGGCGGTGATGGTGGTCAGCCCGTCGAGATCCTGGAATTCCGACTCCATGGGCCGGATCAGCAGCCGCTCGCTGTCTTCGGCCGAGATGCCGGGGAAGGGCACCGAGACGAAGAGACCGGGGATGTCGATATCCGGCTCGCCCTCTTTCGGCAGGCCCACATAGGCCGCCGCCCCGAGGGTCAGCGACAGGATCACGAAGGCGATGACCATGCGGGCGCGGCTGGCAGCCCAGTCGATGATGCCGGTCATTGCGTCAGCTCTTCGTAGGTGACCTCGACGGCCACGCCCTCGGTCACGAATTCCTGCCCCACGGTGATCACGTCGGCCACATCGGGCAGGCCGCTCAGCCAGACGCCGTTGGCGGTGTCGCGGATCATGCGGACGGGGACGAAGCGCACGATGCCGTCCTCGGCGATGCGCACGCCAAGCTGGCCCGCGTCGTTCAGCGTCATCGCCGAGGTCGGCAGCAGATGCGCGCGCGTCCCCTCGGTCTGGATGACGATATCGGCCGTCTGGCCGTCGCGGATTTCGTAATCGGGGTTCGCCACCTTGATCTCGACGCGGAAGGTGCGGGTTCGGTCGTCGGCGGACCGGCTGAGGAAGGTGACCTCGCCGGCCACCTCCATCCCCGAGGCAAGCCGGGCCCCGGCCCGCGCGCCCAGGGCCACGCGCGCCACCTGCGCCTCGGGCACGAAACCCACGAGCTTGATCGGGTCGAGCTGGATGATCGTGGCGCAAAGCGCGCCGGGCTGCATCAGGGCGCCAAGCTCGGCGGTGTCGGATTCGAGATGGCCGGAGAACGGCGCGCGGATCGTCAGGCGCGCGATGTCCTCCTCGGCGCGCGTCACCGCGGCCTCGGCCGAGCGGATGCCGGAGCGGGCCTGCGCGGCGGCGGCCTGCGCCGACTGGATCGCGGCGAGCGCGCTTTCGCGGGCGGCCTCGGCGCTGGCGGCGCGGGTTTCGGAGGCGAAGCCCGACTCGCTCAGGCGCATGGCCGCGTTGGCGTCGATCTCGGCGGCGGCAAGCTGTGCGCGGGCGCCGGCGAGTTGCGCCTCGGCCTCCGGCAGCCGCGCGCGGGCGCCGGCGAGATTGGCCTCGGCCTCGGCGAGCGCGGTCTCGCGCGTGCCCGGCGCGACCTGGCACAGCACGGTCTCCGCCTCCACGAAAGCGCCGGCGCGGATCGGATCGGACACGATGCGGCCCGAGATTTCCGCGGCCACGTCCACATCCCTCAACGCCTCGGTGCGCCCGCGAAGAAAGACGGCGTTTTCAGCCAGTTGCGCTTCGGAGCGGCGGGCGGTCACGCGGATCGGGGCCCTGTCCCGGACCGGTGCTGCGGCCGTGGCCGACACGGTTTCGGCGGCGGCGGGTTCGGCCGTGTCGGCACCGCCGTCCGGCCCGAAGCGCGCGGCGAACTCCACCAGCGTCTCGCGGTCCAGCACGATGAAGTAGAGCGCGCCACATACGAGGGCTGCGGGTATCAGCGAAACGACTCTCATGACTGGCCCAATACTTCCTCGGCGAACAGGGGGGGATTTGGTCCGGTCGGGGCCGCAGGTCAATCCGGCGCCGCGATGTCCTGAACGATTGGGTCGCAGACTACCCGCTTGTGGATCGGCGCACAAGAATGAACCGAACGGTTCAGTTTCTTCGACGCGATCCCCCGGCCCAAGCCCCTGGTCTCCGGGCTGCGGCGCTTGCGGCCCCCCCTCGTGCCGCGCTAAGAGCGGCCCCGAGAGGCTTTCACGGGATGCGCAGCGAGCCATGGCCGATACCGACAGTTTCATAAACGAGGTGACCGAAGAGGTCCGCCGCGACCGCCTGTTCGCGATGTTCCGCCGGTGGGCATGGCTGGCGGTTCTCGTCGTGGTCGCCGTGGTCGGCGGCGCGGCCTTCTACGAGTACCAGCGTGCGCAGGCCGAGGCCGAGGCCGAAGCCTTTGGCGATGCGATCATCGGGGCGCTCGACCTGAGCGAGCCGGCCGCGCGGATCGCGGCCCTCGATGCGATCGACCCGCCGGACGAGGAGGGCGACATCCTGCTGGCGCTTCTGGCGGCCGGGGAGGCGACGGAGGCGGCCGGCCAGCGTGCCGCGGCCGAGCGCTTGCGCCGCGCCGCGGAGGGGGCCGATCTCGCCGTGCGCTACCGTCATCTGGCCCTCCTGAAGGCCCACATGCTGGCCCCGGCCGAGCCGGACGAGGCGCGGCTGGTCCTCGGCGGGCTGGCCGAGCCGGGCGCGCCCTATGCGGCGCTTGCCGAAGAGCAACTGGCGCTTCTGGACCTTGCCGAGGGCGATCTGGACGCGGCCCTCGAGCGTCTGCGTCGGCTTGAAATCGCCGCAGAGGCGACGCCCGGCTTGCAACAACGCGCCGCGCAGTTGATGGTGGCGCTGGAAAGCGGTGCGCGCCTCGTGGAGGGGTCGCCGGCGGCTAACGCGCCGGAGGCCTCGGGCGGGTCCGGCCTGGGCGCCGACCTGCTGCCGCCTGCGTTGGGTGCGCTTCCGGGTGCGGATACCGCGTCGGAGCCAGCAGAGGCGCCGGCGCCCGGCGCCGCGGAAGATGAATGACCCGTTCCGGGGCCGGGATGGGAGCGGAACTGAATAAGGAAAGGGCACGCGCGATGACCGAGTGCCGAACGGGAATGGGTGCAGCGCCGCGTGGCGCCCGGGTCTGGGGCAGCCTGGCCCTGATCGCGGTGACCGTGCTTGCGGGGTGCGCCGAGCGCGAGCCGGTCCTGCCCGGCGACCGCTTCGGCACCCGCGTGCCGCTGGCGGCGACGCTGAGCGGAGAGGCCGAGCCCGGCGACGCCGTTCCCGCCAACGAGGTGCGCGCCATCAGCCTGCCCTCGGCCAGCACCTACAGCACCTGGGGCCAGCGCGGGTTCGACGCGCAGAACCGGACCCCGCATGTGACCCTCAGGGGCGAGCTGACGCAGGTCTGGTCGGCCAATATCGGGCAGGGCAACGGGCGGCGCAATCGCCTGACGGCCGATCCGGTGGCCGGCAGCGGCGCGGTCTTCACGATGGACGCCAACGCCGGCGTGCGGGCCTTCTCGGTCCAGTCGGGCGCACCGCTCTGGTCGGTCGATCTCACGGCGGGCTTCGATCGCGGCGGCAACGTGTCGGGCGGCGGGCTGGCCCTGTCGGGGGGCACGCTTTACGCGACGACCGGCTATGGCGAACTGGTGGCGCTCGACGCCTCGAACGGCGCGGTGCGCTGGCGCCAGCGCCTCGGGGCCGGGGCGGGCGCGCCGACCGTGGCGGGCGACACGGTCTACGTGGTCAGCCGCGACAACCGCGCCTGGGCGGTCTCCACCGATGTGGGCCGCGTGCGCTGGGATCTGACCTCCGCGCCGGCGCGCGCGCTGCTGGCGGGGGGTGCCGCGCCCGCCGTCTCGGGCGGCACGGTCATCCTGCCCTTCGGCACCGGCGAGATCATCGCCGCGCAGGCCGGAACGGGGGTTGGCACCTGGGCCACGGCGGTGGCGGGCGGCAGGCTCGGCGCGGCCTATTCGAACGTGAACGACATCACCAGCGACCCGGTCGTGGTCGGCGGCACCGTCTACGCCGGCAACCAGTCGGGCCGGGTCGTGGCGCTGAACGCAAGCAGCGGCACGCGTCTCTGGACCGCGAACGAGGGCAGCTATTCGCCGGTTCTCGTCGCGGGGGACAGCCTGTTCTTCGTCTCGGACCGCAACGAACTGATCCGGCTCGACGCGTCGAACGGCGCGCGGATCTGGGGCGTCGAACTGCCGCTTTACGTGCGCGAGCGCGAGCGTCGTCGGCGCGCGGTCTTCACCCATTACGGGCCCATCCTGGCCGGAGGGCGCCTCGTGATGGCCTCGGGCGATGGGCAGATCCGCATGTTCGATCCCGCCAGCGGGCAACTCGTTCAGACGGTCGCCCTGCGCGGCGGGGCGGCCTCGCATCCGATCGTGGTGGACAACACGCTGATGGTCGTGAACAGCAACGG
>CAZGHJ010000159.1:0-7181 GCA_964525355.1 uncultured Roseicyclus sp. | reverse complement strand
CCCGCTCAGGCACGGGTGCTCAGCGTCCGGGCGACGGCGTCCTTCCAGCCGGCATAGCGCGCCTCGCACGTGTCGGCGTCCATCTGCGGGTGGAACTCGTGCTCGACCGCCCAGGCCTTGGCGAAATCGTCGAAGCCGGGGTATAGGCCCGCCTGCATCTCCGCGACCCGGTCGGAACCCAGCGCCGTGGTCTCCAGCACCTTCGGCCGGTCCACCGGCGCGCCGAGAATGTCGGCGAGGAACTGCATCGTCCAGTCGGACGCCGTCATGCCGCCGTCCACGCGCAGCACGTTGCCAGCGCCCGTGCCGTGCCAGTCGGCGGCCATGGCCTCGCGCAGGTCGCGGGCCTGGTAGCCCACGGATTCCAGCGCCGCCCGCGCGATCTCGGCGCGGCCGGTGTTGCGCGTGAGACCGAAGATCGCGCCGCGGCTGTCGGGGTCCCAATAAGGCGCGCCGAGGCCGGTGACGGCAGGCACCAGATAGAGCGTCTGGGACGGGTCGGCGGCCTCGGCCAGCGCGTGGCCTTGCGGTGCCGCGTCGATGATCTCCAACCCGTCGCGCAGCCATTGCACCACGGCGCCCGCAATGAAGATGGAGCCCTCGAGCGCATAGCTGGGCTTGCCGTCGAACTGGTAGGCGATGGGAGCCAGCAGCCGGTTGCGGCTGTCGACCAGCGTCTCGCCGGTGTTCAGAAGCGCGAAGCAGCCGGTGCCGTGGGTCGATTTCAGCATGCCGGGTTCGAGACAGGCCTGGCCGAGGGTGGCGGCCTGCTGATCGCCCGCGACGCCGCGGATCGCCACCGCCTCGCCGAAGATCTCCGCCTCCGTCGTGCCGGACTCCGCCCCGGTGTCGAGCACTTCCGGCAGGAGGCTTGCCGGGATGTTCAGAAGCCGCAGGATGTCGTCGTCGCAAACCCCCTTGCGGATGTTGTGAAGGAGCGTTCGCGCCGCATTCGTGGCGTCGCTCACGTGGCGCCTGCCCCCGGTCAGCCAGATGTCCATGGTGCCGAAGGCGAGCTTGCCGTCACGGGCCTTCTCGCGTGCGCCGTTCACATTCTCGAGAAGCCGGGCGAGCTTCGAGCCCGAGAAATACGGGTCGAGGAGGAGGCCCGTTTTTCCCTGCACCATCCGCTCGTGGCCCGCCTCGCGGAGCGCGGCGGTCGTCTTCGCGGTGCGGCGGTCCTGCCAGACGATGGCGTTGTGGACCGGCCTGCCCGTCTCGCGGTCCCGCAGAACGACCGTGTCGCGCTGGTTGGTGATGCCGATGGCCGCAAGCGGGCCCGGTGCCTGCGCCCGCGACGCGCGCGCGGTGCGCAGCGTCGTCGTCCAGATGTCCTCGGGGTCGTGTTCCAACCAGCCGGTTGCGGGATAGTGCTGCGGGAATTCCTCCTGCGCGCTGGCGATCGGGGTCACGGAGCCGTAGAAGACGATCGCCCGCGCGGACGTGGTGCCCTGATCGATAGCCGGAACCTGGCTCATGCCGCCTCCTCCCTCGTTCGGCCTTTGCCCGAGCCTACCGTGCGGCGCGCCGAGGGCAACCTACTCGGCCGCTTCGGCCCGGCGCGCCTCGGCCATGAAGGTCTCGATCCCGGCGATCTCGGCTTCGCTCAGGCGCAGGCCGAGCTTCGAGCGGCGCCAGACCACGTCGGCGGCGCTGCGGGCATATTCATGTTCCATCAGCCAGCGGATCTCGGCCTCGGTAAGCGTCGCGCCGAAGTCGCGTCCGAGGTCCGACGCCGCCTGCGCACCGCCCAGCATCGCGCCCGCCTCGGTGCCGTAGGCGCGCACGAGGCGCAGCGCCCAGGCCTCGGTCAGGAAGGGATGTTCGGCCCGAAGCCGCTTCACGAGGTCTCCGACGCCGTCCACCGGGAAATCGCCGCCGGGCAGCGCGACGCCGGCCGTCCACTCGGGCGTGGCCTTTGGGAAGAACGGGACAAGCTTGGCCAGCGCCGCCTGCGCGAGCCTCCGGTAGGTGGTGATCTTGCCGCCGAAGACGTTGAGGACCGGCGCGCCCTTGTCGTCGAGCGACAGCACGTAGTCCCGCGTCGCCGCCGTGGCCGAGGTCGCCCCGTCGTCATAGAGGGGCCGCACGCCGGAATAGGTCCAGACCACGTCGTCCACCGTCAACTCGCGCTCGAAATACTGGTTGGCGAAGTTCAGGAGGTAGTCGCGCTCCTCGGGCGTGCAGGCGACCTCGCCCGGCGGGCCCTTGTGCTCGCTGTCCGTCGTGCCGATCAGCGTGAAATCGGTCTCGTAGGGGATCGCGAAGATGATGCGGCCGTCCGTTCCCTGGAAGAAGTAGCACTTGCCGTGGTCGAAGAGTTTCTTCGTCACGATGTGGCTGCCGCGCACGAGGCGCACCTTCTCGGGCGTGTTCTGCCGCGTGACGGTCTGGATGACGTCGCTGACCCAGGGCCCCCCGGCATTGACGAGCGCACGGGCGTGCACGATCTCCTGCGCGCCGCCCTTGTCGAGCGTGACGCGCCAGAGATCGCCCTCGCGCTCGGCGCTGACGACGCGGGTGCGCGTCAGGATGCGGGCGCCGCGCGCCTCGGCGTCGCGGGCGTTCAGGACGACGAGGCGCGAGTCCTCCACCCAGCAGTCGGAATACTCGAAGGCCCGGTGGAAGCGGGCTTGCAGCGGCGCGCCCTCCGCCGTGCCGTCGAGCGAGAGCGAGGCCGTGCCCGGCAGGATCTTCCGCCCGCCCATGTGGTCGTAGAGAAACAGGCCCAGCCGGATCAGCCAGGCGGGCCGCCGCCCCTTCATCCAGGGCATGATCCGCGACAGAAGCCGCGAGGTCGGCGTCTCGCTGTCGAACCGCATCTCGCGCGACAGCGGCAGGACGAAGCGCATGGGCCAACTGATGTGCGGCATGGCGCGCAGAAGCGTCTCGCGCTCGATCAGCGACTCGCGCACGAGGCGGAACTCGAAGAACTCCAGATAGCGCAGGCCGCCATGGAACAGTTTCGTCGAAGCGGAAGACGTCGCGCCGGCAAGGTCGCCCTGCTCGGCGAGGCACACGCTCAGGCCCCGCCCCGAAGCGTCCCGCGCGATCCCGCAACCGTTGATGCCGCCGCCGATGATGAAAAGGTCATAGGGGTCGTTCATGGCGTCCTCCCGATGGCCGCTTGTTTCGCAATCCGTGTTCGTTTTGTCAATTTCTTGTTTCGTTTGTTTTCGTTTTGTCATGCCCCTCGGCGAAACCGCGCTGCCGGCCTGCGCCGTGTCTCGATGACCGATGCGCCCGTTGCCATGGAGCCCGTGGCCGTCGCTCCGGCGCGACAGGCCCGAGCGCCACGGCGCGGCCCTGTCCGCATCACGATGGCGGCGTGACCCGCGCGATCAGCGCCTCGACGGACGGCCCCAGTGCCTCGACGATCCGCGCGACCCCCTCTGCGTTGGGGTGGATGCCGTCTGGCTGCATGTAACGGGCGAGCGCACCTGACGCGTCCGCCTCGGCAGCCTCGGTCAGCGGCGCGAGGAAACTGGGCGCATGAAGCGCGTCGTATTTCTCCGCCAGTTCCGGATACATCGCGTCGAAGGCTTCCTTGTAGTCCGGCCCGTAATTGCCGGGCGCCTCGAGCCCGATCAGCAGGACCGGCAGATCGCGCGACTGCGCTTGTGCGAGGATACCGTCGAGGTTCGCGCGGGCCGTCTCGGGCGGGATGCCGCGCAGCAGGTCGTTGCCGCCCAGCGCCACGATCAGCGCGTCGGCCTCGGGCGACAGCGCCCAGCCGATCCGCGAGAGCCCCCCGGCCGTCGTATCGCCCGAGACGCCGTGGTTCTCCACCACCACATCCGCCCCGCGTGACCTGAGCCAGGCCTGAAGCTGCGGCACGAAACCCGCCTCCTCCACCAACCCGAAGCCCTGCGTCAGGCTGTCGCCCAGCGCGATGACCCGCACCTCCTCGGCCAGCGCCGGCCCCGCGAGCGCCACCGACAGGAGCGCCACCTTGCCGATCCGGGCCACGGCCCCATATGCCACGGAGCAAAGTGAACCGAGGCGTTCAGTCATGGAAGATCCCGTTCTCTCGCTTGCCGATGCGCGGCTCACCCTCGACGGCAATGCCGGCGCGGTCGACATCCTGCACGGGATCTCGCTCGAGGTCGCGCGGGGCGAAACGGTGGCGCTGACGGGGCCTTCGGGGTCGGGCAAGTCCTCTCTCCTCATGCTCATGGGCGGCCTCGAACGGGCCACGGGCGGGCAGGTCCGCGCGCTCGGCCATGACCTGACCGCGATGGACGAGGACGCGCTCGCCCGCTTCCGTCGGGACCATATGGGGGTCGTGTTCCAATCCTTCCACCTCATTCCCACGATGACGGCGCTCGAGAACGTGGCGACGCCGCTGGAGCTTGCCGGCCACCGCGACGCATTCGAGCGCGCCGAGGCCGAGCTCGAGGCCGTGGGCCTTGCCTCCCGCATGCACCACTACCCGGGCCAGATGTCCGGCGGCGAGCAGCAGCGCGTCGCGCTCGCCCGCGCCGCGGCCCCCCGGCCGCATATCCTTCTGGCCGACGAGCCGACGGGCAATCTCGACGGCGCCACGGGCGAGGCGATCGTCACCCTCCTGATGGAGTTGCGCGACCGCCATGGCGCGACGCTGGTGCTCGTGACGCACGCCCCCGAGCTTGCCCGCCGCTGCGACCGCGAGGTGCGCCTGCGCGACGGCCGGATCGACGAGGCCCCCATCCGCGAGGCCGCCGAGTGAGCACCGCGCTGCGCATCGCGGCCCGTGAACTTCGTGGGGGCCTGCGGGGGTTCCGCATCTTTCTCGCCTGCCTCGCGCTCGGCGTGGCGGCCATCGCGGCCGTCGGCAGCGTGCGCGAGGCAATCGAGGCGGGGCTGTCGCGCGAGGGCGCCACGATCCTGGGCGGCGACGCGGAGATGAGCTTCACCTACCGCTTCGCGACCGAGGCCGAGCGCGCCTTCATGGACGACATCGCCCGCAGCGTCTCGGAGACCGTGGACTTCCGCTCCATGGTGACGCTGGAGCGCGGCGGCGAGACCGAACGCGCGCTGACGCAGGTGCGCGGGGTGGATGGCGCCTACCCGCTTTATGGCGACGTCGAGCTGGAGCCCGCGATCCCCTTGCCGGACGCTCTGGCGGGCGGCGATCTGCCCGGCATCGTCATGCAGCGCCTGCTGGTCGACCGGCTGGCGCTTGAGATCGGGGAGACGGTCCGCCTCGGGACGCAGGACTTCACGCTGACCGCCGTCCTGGAGACCGAGCCCGACGGCGCGGCCGGCGGCTTCGCGCTCGGGCCCCGCAGCATCGTGCGCCTCGATGCGCTGGAGGCCTCGGGGCTCCTGGCGCCCGGGACGCTTTTCGACACGCAATACCGTCTGGCCCTGCCCGAAAACGCCGATCTCGCGGCGCTGGAGCGCGAGGCCGAGGCGCGCTTTGCCGACACCGGCATGCGCTGGCGCGATGCGCGGAACGGCGCGCCCGGCGTGCAGGAATTCGTGGACCGGATCGGCGCCTTCCTCGTGCTCGTGGGGCTCGCCGGCCTCGCCGTGGGCGGGATCGGCGTCTCGGCGGCCGTGCGCGCCTATCTCGACGGCAAGATCGCCACCATCGCCACGCTGAAGACGCTTGGCGCCGAGGCGCGCACGATCTTCACCGCCTATTTCGCCCAGATCGGCCTCCTGACACTCGTGGGCCTCGCCCTTGGCGTGGTGCTGGGCGCGATCCTGCCGCTCCTGCTCGCGCCCCTGATCGAGGCGCGCCTGCCGGTGCCCATCGCCATCTCGATCTACCCCGCGCCGCTGGCCGAGGCCGCACTCTACGGTCTTCTGACAGCGCTCATCTTCACCCTCTGGCCGCTCGCGCGCACCGAACAGGTCCGCGCCGCCGCGCTCTACCGGGACGAAGGCGGCAGCGCCCGCGTCCTGCCACGCGCGCGCTACCTCGCGGCCATCGCGGTCCTTGCGGCGCTGCTCGTGGGACTTGCCGTGATCCTGTCGGGCATTCCGACCCTCGCGCTGGGGACGGCAGGCGGCATCCTCGGCGCGCTTCTTCTCCTCGCGCTCTCGGCGCGGGGCATCCGGGCGCTCTCGCGCCGCCTTGCCCGCAGCCGCGCGGTCCGCGGCCGCACGGCGCTCAGGACGGCACTCGGCGCCGTGGGCGGCCCGGGATCGGAGGCGACCTCCGTGGTGCTCTCGCTCGGCCTCGGCCTCGCCGTCCTCGCCGCCGTGGGCCAGATCGACGCCAACCTGCGGGCCGCGATCCAGCGCGACCTGCCGCAGGTCGCGCCCACCTATTTCTTCGTGGACATCCAGCCCGACCAGCTCCAGCCCTTCCTCGACCGCGTCGAATACGACCCTGCCGTCAGCCGCGTGGACACCGCGCCGATGCTCAGGGGCATCATCACGCGGATCAACGGCGAACGGGCCGCGGACGTGGCGGGCGATCACTGGGTGATCCAGGGCGACCGCGGCGTGACCTACCTCACCTCCGCCCCGCCCGCCGGAGAGATCGTCGCCGGCGAATGGTGGCCGGACGACTACGCCGGCCCGCCGCTCGTGGCCTTCGCCGCCGAGGAGGCCGCCGAGATCGGCCTCGGCCTGGGCGACACGATCACCGTCAACATCCTGGGGCGCGACATCACCGCGACCATCGCCGCCCTGCGCGAGGTGGAGTTCGAGAATGCCGGCATCGGCTTCATTCTGACCATGTCGCAAAACGCGCTTGCCGGGGCGCCGCACACCCATATCGCCACCGTCTACGCCGAGCCCGAGGCCGAGGCCGCCATCCTGCGCGACGTGGCCGGCGCCGCGCCCAACATCACCGCCATCCGGGTGCGCGACGCGATCGACCAGGTGGCCGAGGCGCTCCGCAGCCTCGCGGCGGCCACCTCCTGGGGCGCCGCGGCGACGCTTCTGACCGGGTTCATCGTGCTGATCGGCGCGGCAGCGGCCGGCGAACGGGGGCGCGTCTTCGAGGCCGCGGTCCTCAAGACCGTCGGCGCAACGCGTGGACACATCCTGGCCAGCTTCGCGCTGCGCTCGGCACTTCTGGGCGCGGCGGCGGGGCTCGTGGCGATCCTCGCCGGCGCGCTCGGCGGCTGGAGCGTGACGACCTTCGTCATGGACGGCACCTACCGGTTCGAGCCCGTCTCGGCGCTTGCCATCGTGATCGGCGGCGCGCTCGCGACGCTGCTCGCGGGGCTTGCCTTCGCGCT
>CAZGHJ010000158.1:0-7199 GCA_964525355.1 uncultured Roseicyclus sp. | reverse complement strand
TCTTCTTGTTTCAAATACGGTCGGGGGAGCGCGAGGGGGCAGACAGCCCCCTCGCCCCGGGTCGGCGCCGAAGGCGCCGACACCCCAAAGGCAATCGGCGCCGCAAGGCGCCGGCTATGGCCTGAGCCGCCAGCCCGTCCGGAAGATCCACGCCACTACCGCGAGACAGGCCACGAAGAACCCCGATATCGCCAGCAGCGACCAGCCCAGCGCCACATCCGCCACCCCGAAGAAAGACCAACGGAACCCGGAGATCAGGTAGACCACCGGGTTGAACAGGCTGATCGCTTGCCACGCCTCGGGCAGCATCGAGATCGAGTAGAAGGCCCCCCCGAGGAACACGAGCGGCGTCACGACCAGAAGCGGCACCATCTGCAACTGCTCGAAATTGCCCGCCCAGATCCCGATGATGAAGCCCAGAAGCGAAAAACTCAGACAGGTCAGCACCAGGAACGCCACCATGGCGAGCGGATAGCGGACCGAGATATCCACGAAGAAGAACGAGGTCGCGAAGATGATCAGCCCGATCGCGAGCGCCTTGGTCGCGGCGGCCAGCACGTAGCCCGCCGTCACCTCCAGAAACGACACCGGTGCCGAGAGAAGCTCGTAGACCGTGCCGATGAATTTCGGGAAATAGATCCCGAAGGACGCGTTCGAGATCGACTGCTGCAACACCGTCAGCATGATCAGCCCCGGCACGATGAAGGCGCCGTAGCTCACGCCCTCGACCTCCTCGATCCGGCTGCCGATGGCGGTGCCGAAAACGACGAAGTAAAGCGATGTGGTCAGGACGGGCGAGACGACCGACTGGCCCAGCGTTCGAAACGTGCGGCCCATCTCGAAGCGGTAGATCGCGGCGATGGCGCGCAGGTTCATGGCCGCGCCTCCCCGTCGGTCTCGGCCACGAGACCCACGAAAATGTCCTCCAGCGAGGATTGCCGCGTTTCCACGTCCGCCAGGTGCAGACCCGCCGCGCGCACATCGGCCAGTAGCCCGGTGATCCCGGTGCGTTCCGCCTGGGTGTCGTAGCTGTAGACCAGCCTGCGCCCGTCCCCGGTGGTCCGAAGCCCATGGGCCGCCAGCGCCTCGGGCACCGCATCCACGGGTTCGCGCAGCTCGATCACCAGTTCCTTGCGCCCGAGCCGCTTCATCAGTGCGTCCTTTTCCTCCACCAGCAGGATGCGGCCCTTGTTGATGACCCCGATCCGGTCGGCCATGGCCTCGGCCTCCTCCAGGTAATGCGTCGTCAGGATGATCGTCACGCCGTCATCCTTCAGCTTGCGCACCACCTCCCACATGTCGCGGCGCAATTCCACGTCGACGCCCGCCGTCGGCTCGTCGAGGAACAGGATCCGCGGCTCGTGGGCCAGCGCCTTGGCGATCAGCACGCGCCGCTTCATCCCGCCCGAGAGCGCGCGGATCGCGCTGTCGCGCTTGTCCCAGAGCGAGAGCTGCCGCAGGATCCGCTCGATCAGCGCGTCGTTGCGCGGCTTGCCGAAAAGCCCGCGTGAGAAGCGTACGGTGTTGATCACCTTCTCGAAGGGCTCGAGGTTGACCTCCTGCGGCACGAGGCCGATCAGATCGCGGGCCTGCCGGAACGCGGTGCGCGTGTCGTGGCCGGCCACGGTGACATGGCCCCCCGTCGGCTGCACCAGCCCGCAGATCGTCCCGATCAGCGTGGTCTTGCCCGCCCCGTTGGGGCCCAGAAGGGCGATGATCTCGCCTTCCTCGATATCGAGGGAGACGGCATCGAGCGCCGTGAAGCCCCCGTCATAGACCTTCGACAGGCCGCTAACCCGCAGGATCGGCTCCGGCATCGGATGTTCCTTCGTTTTCGTCTCTCCCGAAGGGCTTCACTTATGGGACCGGCGGGGCGGGACAACCCTTCGGGGTGCGGGACCGGCCGAAATTCCGGGCACACGCCCCTGTTGCCAGGGCGCGGGCGGGCCGCTAAGCGAACGCCCATGTCCAAGCCTTCCGCCCCCCGCCCCGGCAAGTCCCATGGCCGCCTCTCCATCGCGCCGAGCCTGAAGCCGCGCTCGCTGATGGACGGGCCGCCGCGGCTCAAGGGCGCGTGGTGTGCGAAGGTTCTGACGCTCTTCCCCGAGACCTTTCCCGGCGTGCTCGGCGCCTCGCTGACGGGGCGCGCGCTGCAACGGGGGCTCTGGGCGCTGGAGCCGATCGACCTGAGGACCTTCGGCACGGGCCGGCACCGGCAGGTGGACGACACGCCCGCGGGCGGCGGCGCGGGGCTGGTGATGCGCGCCGACGTCTTGGGCCGCGCGCTGGACATGGCGGCCACGGGCACGCCGGAGGAGCCGGCGCGCTGGCCGCGTCTCTATCTCAGCCCGCGCGGTGCGCCCTTCACGCAAGAGATGGCCCGGCGTCTTGCCGGCGCCGAGGGCGTCACGATCCTGTGCGGGCGGTTCGAGGGCGTGGACCAGCGCGTCATCGACCACTTCGCGCTGGAGGAGGTCAGCCTCGGCGATTTCGTGCTGACGGGCGGCGAGATCGCGGCGCAGGCCATGCTCGACGCGACCGTGCGGCTGATCCCCGGCGTTCTGGGAAACGCGGCCTCCACCGAAGAAGAAAGCTTTTCCGACGGGCTTCTCGAACACCCGCAATACACCCAGCCCCGCGACTGGCGCGGGCACGCCATCCCCGAGGTGCTGCTGTCGGGCAACCACGGCGAGATCGCCCGCTGGCGCCGCGAGCAGGCCGAGCGGCTGACGCGGGAACGGCGCCCCGATCTCTGGGCCAGGGTCCAGGGACGGGACGAGTAGCCGAAGGCCCCGCGCGCGCCGTGCCCGCAGCGTCCGTTTTTAATGAAGACTTGCACTTTGCCCGCTATGAGCCGCGGTCATTGACGTCTATTCTGCGCCGGCGGCGCATGCCCGAGACCAGGCCCCGAAACGGCGCGGCGGCACGCGGGCCTCGACGCCCCCGACCGTGGCCCCTGCCTGTCCGGACCCGGCGCCGGCCGAGACCCGATGCATAAGGACCCGCCCGTGCAAAGACCCGGATTTCCAGGAATTCTCGCGATTGTCGGGATCGCGGCCGTTCTCAGGCTGGCCTGGGTGCTGGTCGTGCCGATCGAGCCCATCTCCGACCCCTCGGCCTATGCCAACCTGGCCCGGACGCTGCTGGCGCATGGGGTTTACGGGTTCGAGCCGGATCAGCCCATCGCGATCTGGCCGCCCGGCACCGCCGCCGTCTATGCCGCGATCTTCGCGCTGCCGGGCTCGGATTTCGGGGCGGCCAAGGTCTTCAACCTCTCGGTGTCGCTTCTGAACGTCGTGCTTGTCTGGCTTGCGGGCCGGCAGCTTTTCGACGATCTGACGGGCCGCATCGCGGCGCTTGCCATGGCCGTCTGGCCGCAGATGATCTTCTTCACCACGCTGCTGGCGAGCGAGCCGATGTTCATCGCGATGGTCCTTCTGGCCGTGATGTGCTGGGAGCGCGGCCGGCCGTTGCGGATCGGCTGGATCCTGGCCGCGGGCCTGCTGTTCGGTCTGGCCTGCTATCTCAGGTCGGTGGTCCTGCTCTTGCCGATCGCCCTGACGATGGGCAGCCTCGTCGCTGGCGGCATGGTGCGCTGGCATGCGCTGGTCCGGCTGGCGCTGGTGCTTGCCACGATGGCGGCCGTGATCGCGCCATGGACGATGCGCAACCAGGAGGTCTTCGGCGAGCGGATCGTCATGTCGTCGAATTTCGGGCAGACGCTCTACATGGGCAACGGTCCCGGCAGCACCGGCCGGCACGGCTCCGCCGAGATGCCGCCCGAAGTGCGCGAGATGATCGAGGGGCTGTCCCAGCCCGCGCGGTCGTCGCTCCTGGCCGATCTCGCCAGGGACGAGATCCTGGCCGATCCCGGCGCCTTCGTTTTGCGTTCGCTGGACAAGCTGCGCATCATCCACGACCGGGAAACGATCGGCGTGGCCTGGAACCGCGCCGGTCTGGAGCGCCTTGGCGTGGGCGAGCCCGTCCACACCCTGCTCAAGGTGGTGGCGACGGGCTTCTGGTGGGTCGTGCTCGTCTGCGGCGTGGTCGGCGTCGCCTGGCAGCTGGTCTCGGGCACGGGCTGGCGGTTCATCGGCGCGCCGGCCCTGATCGTCTGGCTCTACTTCGCCGCGCTCCACGCCGTCGTCATGGCGAGCGACCGGTTTCACATGCCCCAGGCCCCCTTCATCGCGATGATCGGAGCGAGCCTGGTGGTGGGCTGGCTGGGCCAGCGGCGGCGCGCGACCGGCGGCGTGCCGGACACCGCCCCGCGCGCCTAGACAGGGCCGTGCCGCCCAGCGCCCCTTGCCATGCGGGGCGGATCGGCGTATGCCGCGCGCATCGGCCCGGGTTGCGACTCGGGCCGCAGGTCGTTCTCAGACCGGCCGCCGGCGGGAGCGTGTCCCGCAGCAAAGAACAATCTCATCCGCGGGCAAACCGCGCAGAACCCGCAAGAAGGAGCGCGTCAGATGAACCTGATCGCAGAACTGGAGGCCGAACAGATCGCCTCCCTCGGGAAGAGCATTCCCGACTTCAAGGCCGGCGACACCGTGCGCGTCGGCTTCAAGGTGACCGAGGGCACCCGCACCCGCGTGCAGAACTACGAAGGCGTCTGCATCGCCCGCAAGAACGGCGAGGGCATCGCCGGGTCCTTCACCGTGCGCAAGATCTCCTTCGGCGAGGGCGTCGAGCGGGTCTTCCCCCTCTACTCGACCAATATCGAATCGATCGAGGTCGTCCGCCGCGGCCGCGTCCGGCGCGCGAAGCTCTACTACCTGCGCTCGCGCCGCGGGAAGTCCGCGCGTATCGCAGAAGACACCACCTACAAGCCCAAGTCGGCGGGCGCGGACGCGTAAGGAGCGGACCCATGAAAAAGGACATCCACCCCGATTACCACGTCATCGACGTCAAGATGACCAACGGCGATATCGTCAAGATGCGCTCGACCTGGGGCTCGGAAGGCGACACGCTCTCGCTCGACATCGACCCCTCGGTCCACCCCGCCTGGACCGGCGGCGGCACGCGTCTGATGGACCAGGGCGGCCGCGTCTCGAAGTTCAAGAAGAAATACGAGGGCCTCGGCTTCTGAGCCGCCGCCCCCCGACAGGATCACAGGCGCCGCCCGCTTCCGGGCGGCGTTTTCTTTTTTTTGCCGGGGCCCGCGCGGCACTTGCCGCTTAACCTTGCAGACGCGCTCGCGTATAGTCGCACAACCGATGGCGGTCCGCGCAACGAGACCGTCGAAATATTGAGGCTCAAGCCTGGATGAAGGGTGTCGGGCGATGGCGCATATCATCGTTCTGGGAAACGAGAAGGGCGGCTCGGGCAAGTCGACCACGGCGATGCATGTGGCCACCGCGCTCGCGCGGCTGGGGCACCGGGTGGGCGCGCTGGACCTCGACCTGCGGCAGCGCAGCCTCGGGCGGTATATCGAGAACCGCCGGAACACGATCGCCAAGCGCAGGCTCGAGATCGCCTGTCCGATCCTCATGGACTTGCCCGACGTGGCGCCGGAAACGCTGCCGGAGGGGGAGAACCCCTATGACCGACGGCTGTCGGCGGCCGTGGCCGAACACGAGCCGTCCTGCGATTTCATCGTGATCGACTGCCCCGGCAGCCACACGCGCCTGAGCCAGGTGGCGCATAGCCTTGCGGATACGCTGATCACGCCGATGAACGACAGTTTCGTCGATTTCGACCTGCTCGCGCGGATCGACCCCGAAAGCTACGAGATCAAGGGCCCCAGCGTCTATTCGGAGATGGTCTGGCACGCACGCCAGCTTCGGGCGCGCGCGGGGCTGAAGGCAATGGACTGGATCGTGGTGCGCAACCGCCTCGGCGCGCAGGAGATGCACAACAAGCGCAAGGTGGGCCGCGCGCTGCAGGACCTGTCGAAACGGATCGGCTTCCGGGTTGCGCCGGGCTTTTCCGAGAGGGTGATCTTTCGCGAACTGTTCCCCACGGGCATGACGCTTCTGGATCTGCGGGACATGGGGGTGGAGCGGCTCAACATCTCCAACGTCGCGGCGCGCCAGGAATTGCGCGAGCTGATCGGCGCACTCGATCTGCCCGGGGTGTCGGTCGACTTCTAGACCGCGCCCGCACCCCGGCAGCCCCTTCTTCTTGTTTCAAATACGGCGGGGGAGGCCCGCAAGGGCCGGGGGCGGAGCCCCCGCGCCGACGCCGCCCCCGGCGCCGGAGTCAGTCGTAGCGCAACTCCGTCGCCTTCCCGCGGAAGATGATGTAGGCGAGGATCGAGTATCCCAGGATGACGGGGACCACGATGCAGGCCCCGATCAGGATGATCAGCAGGCTTTCCGGTGCGGCAGCCGCCTCGTAGATGGTCAATTGCTCCGGCACCACGTAGGGGTAGAAGCTGTAGGCCATGCCCAGATAGGCCAGCGCGAAAAGCCCGCTCGCGGTGGCGAAGGGCAGCCAGGAGCGCCGGTCACTGGGATAGGGCATGCGACGCAGCATCACCCAAAGGGAAACCACCAGCGCGCCGGAGATCAGCGGCAGCGGCGCGAGATAGAGAACCTCGGGGAAGGTGAACCACTTCTCGAAGATGCGCGGGCTGACGAAGGGCGTCGCGAGCGACACCGCCCCGATCCCGAGGATGACGCCCCAAAGGCTCTCCTTGCCCCAGCGCACCGCCTTCCATTGCAGCGCGCCTTCGGTCTTGTGGATCAGCCAGGTGGAGCCGATGAAGCTGTAGCCCACGGCGAGGAAGACGGCCGTCAGCGCCGAGAAGGCGTAGGTGGCAAGGCTCGTCTCCAGCCCCATGATGTACATGCCCAGCATCCAGCCCTGCGCCAGCGCCGTGCCAAGGGATCCGACAAAGAACAGCCGGTTCCACAGCCGCTTGTGATGGTCCCGCGCCTTGGCCCGGAACTCGAAGGCGACGCCGCGCAGGATCAGGCCCACGAGCATCACGAAAACCGGCAGGTAGAGCGTGGACAGGATCATCCCGTGCGCCTGCGGGAAGGCCACCAGCAGAAGGCCCACCGCAAGCACGAGCCATGTCTCGTTGGCGTCCCAGAACGGCCCGATCGAGCCGATCATGCGGTCCTGTTCCGCGGGCTCCGCCAGCGGGAACAGGATGCCGACGCCCAGGTCGAAGCCGTCGAGGATCACGTAGATCAGGATCGACAGACCCATGAGCGAGGCGAAGGCCCAGGGCAGCCAGTCGGCGGGGTTGG
>CAZGHJ010000157.1:0-7254 GCA_964525355.1 uncultured Roseicyclus sp. | reverse complement strand
CGCGACATCGAGGTGCAGTGCCTGATCGTCTCGGGCGGGCTGGAGGATTGCTGGGACGACCCCGAGGGCGTGATCGAGAGCGTGCAGGAGACCGGCAGCTTCGACGGCGTCGAGGTGGAGCGCGGCTGGCTGATCTGGCCGCTCATCCCCTACAGCTACAACACGGTCAACGACCTGGGCCGCTCGGCGCCCTCGCCGCCGGATGCGGACCATTGGCTGGGCACCGACGACACCGCGCGCGACGTCACCGCGCGGGTGATCTACGGCTTTCGCCTGTCGGTCAGCTTCGCGCTGGTGGTGACCTTCCTGACCTCTGTCATCGGCATCGCGGCCGGTGCGGCGCAGGGATACTATGGGGGCGTGCTGGACCTGGTGTTCCAGCGGATCATCGAGATCTGGAACTCCACGCCCAGCCTTTACATCATCATCATCATCTCGGCGATCTTCACCATGAACTTCTGGCTCCTGGTGTTCCTGATGGTGCTGTTCGGCTGGACCGGCCTCGTGGGCGTGGTGCGCGCCGAGTTCCTGCGCGCGCGGAACTACGAATACGTGCGGGCCGCCCGCGCGCTCGGCGTGGGGAACGTGACCATCATGTTCCGCCACGTGCTGCCGAACGCGATGGTGGCGACGCTGACCTTCCTGCCCTTCATCGTCACGGGGACGATCGGGGCGCTGGCCTCGCTCGACTTCCTGGGCTTCGGGCTGCCGTCCTCGGCGCCGTCGCTCGGCGAGATGACGTTGCAGGCGAAGAACAACCTCAACGCGCCGTGGCTCGGGTTCACCGCGTTTTTCACCTTCGCGATCATGCTGTCGCTTCTGGTCTTCGTCTTCGAGGGCGTGCGCGACGCCTTCGATCCACGCAAGACCTTCTCGGGGCAGGCGCCGGCGGAGGACGCGGCCGAGGACATCGCGCCCATCGCGGAGGTGCGCCGGTGAGCGCGATCCTCGACATCCGTAACCTGACCGTCGGCTTCCGGCAGGGCGCGCATCTGGTGCAGGCGGTGCGCGGCGTGACCTTCACCGTGGGCCGGGGCGAGACCGTGGCGCTGGTGGGCGAAAGCGGGTCGGGCAAGTCGGTGACGGCGCTTTCCACGGTGAGCCTTCTGGGCGACAACGCCGAGATCGGCGGGTCCGTCACCTATGACGGCGCCGAGATGGTGGGCGCGGACGAGGCCGAGCTGCGCCGGGTGCGCGGCAACGACATCAGCTTCATCTTCCAGGAGCCGATGACCTCGCTCAACCCGCTCCACACGCTGGAAAAGCAGATCGCGGAAAGCCTCATGATCCACCAGGGGCTGACGGGGCAGGCCGCGCGCGGCCGGATCGTGCAGCTTCTGGAGCGGGTCGGCATCCGCGAGGCGGAAAGCCGGCTGGGGGCCTATCCGCACCAGCTTTCGGGCGGGCAGCGGCAGCGGGTGATGATCGCCATGGCGCTGGCCAACAACCCCCAGCTTCTGATCGCGGACGAGCCGACCACGGCGCTCGACGTGACGATCCAGGCGCAGATCCTGGAGCTTCTGGCGGAGCTGAAGCGCGATCTTGGCATGAGCCTTCTGTTCATCACCCACGATCTGGCGGTGGTGCGGCGCATCGCCGACCGGGTCTGCGTGATGAAGGACGGGGTGATCGTGGAGCAGGGCAACACGGAAGAGATCTTCGACGATCCGCACCATCCCTACACGCAGAAGCTGCTGGCGGCCGAGCCCGCGGGCGCGCCGAGGCCGGTGCCCGACGGCGCGCAGGAGATCATCTCCACCGAGGATCTGCGCATCTGGTTCCCGATCCAGCGCGGCCTTCTGCGGCGCACGGTCGGTCACGTGAAGGCGGTCAACGCGGCCTCCGTGCATGTGCGCGAGGGCGAGACGCTGGGCATCGTGGGCGAGAGCGGCTCGGGCAAGACGACGCTGGCGCTGGCGGTCTTGCGGCTGATTTCCTCGGACGGGCCGGTGGTCTTCATGGGGCGGAACATCCAGGGGCTGAAGTCGCGCGAGCTGAAGGGCATTCGCCGCGAGATGCAGGTGGTGTTCCAGGACCCTTACGGCAGCCTCAGCCCGCGCATGACGGTGGAGCAGATCGTGTCCGAGGGGCTGGCCGTCCATGGCATCGCGCGGGGCGCGCGGCGCGAGATGGTGGCGGAGATCCTGGCCGAGGTGGGCCTCGATCCGCGGATGATGGACCGTTACCCGCACGAGTTCTCGGGCGGGCAGCGGCAGCGCATCGCCATCGCGCGGGCGATGATCCTGCGCCCGCGGCTGGTGGTGCTCGACGAGCCGACGAGCGCGCTCGACATGACGGTGCAGGTGCAGATCGTGGAGTTGTTGCGGCGGCTGCAGGCCGATCACGGGCTGGCCTACCTGTTCATCAGCCACGACCTGAAGGTGGTGCGTGCGCTGAGCCACCAGGTGATCGTGATGAAGCAGGGCGACGTGGTGGAGACCGGTGAGGCGCAGGCGTTGTTCGACAATCCGAGCCATCCCTACACGCGCGAGCTGTTGCGCGCGGCCTTTGGCGAACGCTCGGGGAGTGCGGCCTGAGGGCGGGGCCCGTGGCGGGCGCCGGATCCGCCTCCGGCGGCCGTATTTGGAACAAGAAGAAGCAGGCAGGCGCCGTTATGGCCGGCGGGACGCGGCGCGTCGGGTGGTCCGGCCAGCGCACGGGGCGGCCGGTCAGGGGCGTGCGGGCCGGTGGTGCGGATGGCGGGCCGGCGCGCCGGCCCGGTGGCGTTCAGAAGGCGGCCGAGTGGCCTTCGGCGCGCATCTCGTAGCCATCGAAGGCGCGCGCGATCATACGGGCCAGCGGGCGGCCCTCGTCGGTGATCTCGAAGCCGGCGTCGGTGATACGCACCATGTCGGGAAAGGCCTTTGCCGCTTCGCGGTACATCTCGGCGATGCGCGCGCGGTCGACGCCGTAGCCCTCGACGAGGGGGGCGGTTTCGATGGCGAAATCGCAGAGCAGCATCTCGATCATCCGCGCGCGCCAGAGATCCTCGCCCTTGAAGACATGGCCGCGGCCGGTGGCCATCTGGCCCTCGCGGACGCAGGCCTGGTACTGGGCGGTGCCGCTGGCGTTCTGGGCGTAACCTTGCGGGAATTTCGAGATCGCCGAGGCGCCGAGGCCGATGAGAACGTCGCAGGTGTCGTCGGTGTAGCCCTGGAAATTGCGGCGCAGATGCCCGGTGCGGGCGGCGACCGCCATGGAATCGGTGGGCCGGGCGAAATGATCGATGCCGATCTCGTCATAGCCGTCCCAGAGGAACAGCCGCCGCGCGGTGTTGAAGAGGTGCAGCCGCTCCTCCGGCGAGGGCAGCGCCTCGGTCGGGATCATCGCCTGGCGCTTGGCCATCCAGGGCACATGCGCGTAACCATAGAGCGCGACCCGGTCCGGTGACAGCGACAGCAGCATCTGGACGCTCTCGGCGATCCGCGCCTGGTTCTGGTGCGGCAAGCCATAGAGAATATCCGCGTTGAGCGATTGGATTCCATGTGCCCTGAGCGCGTCGACCGTGTCGCGCGTGACCTCGTAGCCCTGGATCCGGCCGATGGCTTGCTGGATGTCCTCGTCGAAATCCTGCACCCCGATCGAGGCGCGGTTCATGCCCGCTTCGGCCAGCGCATCGAGGCGGGCCTCGTCGATTTCGTTGGGGTCGATCTCGACCGAGAACTCCGCCGCTTCGGTGAGCGGCATGGCGTCGGTGATGGTGGCGGCGAGCGCGGTCATCTGCGCCGGCTGCAGAAGCGTCGGCGTGCCGCCGCCCCAATGCAGACGGGCGATGCGCACACCTTGCGGTAGAATTGCCCGGAGGTTTTCAACCTCTTTCTTCAGGCTCTCCACATAGGCGATGACCGGCGCGTCGGACCGCGTCCCTTGCGTGCGGCAGGCGCAGAACCAGCACAGCCGCCGGCAGAACGGGACGTGAACATAGACCGAGATGGCCGAGCCGGGCGCGATGGCCCCGACCCAGTCGCGAAAGACCGCGCCCGAGACGTCGTTCGAGAACTTTGTGGCCGGCGGATAGCTGGTGTAGCGCGGCACTTTGGCGTCGAAAAGACCGAGGCGGCGAAGTTGCGTGAGATGCTCCATTGGGATACATCTAAAGGTAGAACGCGCGCCCTCACATTGATTTGGATCAACTGTGTTCCTCCCGCGTGTCACGGAGGACTTCGCGATGCCCAGCAAGCAGCTCGCATTTCCACAGGCCGATTGCGCCGACTGTCCGATCCGCCACCGCGCCGTCTGCGCGCGGTGCGAGACGGATGAGCTACAGAAACTTGAAGCCATCAAATATTACAGAAGCTACGAAGCCGGGCAGACCATCGTCTGGGCCGGCGACAAGATGGATTTCGTGGCCTCGGTCGTGCATGGCGTCGCCTCGCTGACGCAGACGATGGAGGACGGGCGCCGGCAGATGGTGGGCCTTCTGCTGCCGTCGGATTTCCTCGGCCGGCCGAATCGCGAATCGGCCACCTATGACGTGACCGCCACCACGGACCTTCAGCTGTGCTGTTTCCGCCGCACGCCGTTCCTCGGCATCATGGGCGAAACGCCGCACATCGCGCAGCGGCTGCTGGAGATGACGCTGGACGAGCTGGATGCCGCGCGGGACTGGATGCTGCTTCTTGGGCGCAAGACCGCGCGGGAGAAGATCGCGAGCTTCCTGACGATCATCGCCCGGAGGGACGCGACCTACAGCACCACGCGGGGCCTGGGAGAGGTGAGCTTCGACCTGCCGCTGACGCGCGAGGCGATGGCCGATTACCTCGGGCTGACGCTGGAGACGGTCAGCCGCCAGATGTCGGGCCTGAAGCGCGACGGCGTGATCCGGCTGGAGGGCAAGCGGCACGTGGTGGTGCCCGATTTCGAACTGCTGCTGGACGAGACGGGCGACGATGCCGATGGCGGCATCCTGAGCTGATCGGCGCGTGCATGTAGCATTCAACCCGGCCGCGAGGGGCTTCCTGACGCGCCAGCGCTCTCGCATGTGACCGGAACCCGTCCCTTGCACGCAAGAGACGGGCTCGCGATCCGGTGCGAAGCAGACGCTCCGCCGCTGTCAGTGCGCCATGAAGACCGGAACCTCGGCGTGTTCCAGCATGTGGCGCGTGGCACCGCCCAGGATCGCCTCGCGGAAGCGGGAGTGGCCATAGGCCCCCATCACCAGCATGTCGGCGCCGATATCGGCCACGTGCCGCGCGATGACCTCGGAGACCCGCGGCAGCGTTTGCGGCAGCAGCGCGACATCGACCTTCACGCCGTGGCGGGTGAGCATCTTGGAAAGCTCGGCACCGGGATCGGAACTGTCCGAGCCGTGGCGTTCCGGCGCGACCATGCAGACGCTGACGGTTTCGGCCCCGATCAGCAGCGGCAGTGCGCGGCGGATCGCGGCCATGGCCTCGGCGCTTTCGTTCCAGGCGACGACGACCGTTTTCGGGGCGAGATCCGGCGCCGCCTCGTCGTTGAGCACGATCACCGGCGCGCCGCCCTGGAACATGGCCGCCTCTACGATGATCGGGGCGTCGGCGGGCAGATCCTTGCCGTAGGGTTTGGGCAGGACCACGAGATCCGCGAAACGCGCGCGGCGCGCCACGATCGTGGTCACGCTGGCCGATTGCGCCACCAGCGCCTCGACGCCCCAGCCGATATCGCTGCGTTCGAGCCGGGCGCGCGCCGTCTCCTCGATCTTCGCCGCCCCGGCCTGCGCCTGGGCGAGCGTTTCGTCGTGCATGATCGCCGTGGCGCCGGCGTAGTAATAGCCCACCTGCGTCCGGTCGATGCCGAGGACGAGCACGTCGAGATGCGCCCCCGCCTCGCGCGCGACACCGATCGCGGCGTCCAGCACCGGGCCGGCCTCGTCGCTTTCGGTCAGGATCGTCAGAATGCTCTTGTAGGCCATCGCGCCCTCCTTGCTGCCTGTTGCCATCGTATACCGGACGCCCTGCCTGCGGCACCTTGACCTGCGTCAAGCATGGGCAACGAGCTTTTGACATGGATCAAGGCCGTTAACCGCCAGTTCCGCGATTTCAACCTCAGATGGAACAGCTCCGGACGGCCGGACCCGAGTCACGGGACCGGGGGCCGCATCGGCCGGGAACCGGGGCAACACGAAGGGATGATCAATGTTTGATTACCTGAAGCTCGCGGTGCTTGGCGTCGTCGCGATCTGTGCGGCGATCGCTGCCAATTACGCCCGCGACGCGGCCTACATGGTTCACATGCTGATGTTCATGGTCGTCTCCGGTGGCCTGTTTCTTTACACGCTGCGGCGCATCGGCGAGCCGGTCACGCCGCATCCGCAGAACGAATACATGGACGGGCCGGTGCGCGCCGCCGCGATCGCCACGGCCTTCTGGGGCATCGTGGGTTTTCTCGCGGGCGTCTACATCGCCTTCCAGCTCGCCTTTCCGGTCCTCAATTTCGACTGGGCGCAGGGCTATCTGAATTTCGGCCGGCTGCGGCCGCTGCATACCTCGGCGGTGATCTTCGCCTTCGGGGGCAACGCGCTTCTGGCGGCAAGCTTCTACATCGTGCAGCGGACCTCTGCCGCGCGGCTCTGGGGAGGCAACCTCGCGTGGTTCGTGTTCTGGGGCTACCAGATGTTCATCGTCATGGCGGCCACGGGCTACCTGCTCGGCGCGACGCAGAGCATGGAATACGCCGAGCCCGAGTGGCACACCGATCTGTGGCTGACCATCGTCTGGGTCGCGTTCCTCGCACTTTTCGTCGGCACGCTTCTGAAGCGCAAGGAGCCGCATATCTACGTCGCCAACTGGTTCCTGCTGAGCTTCATCGTCACCGTGGCGATGCTGCACGTGGTCAACAACCTCACGATCCCGGTGTCGATCTTCGGCTCGCGCTCGGTTCACGTGATGTCCGGCGTGCAGAGCGCCATGACCCAGTGGTGGTACGGCCACAACGCCGTGGGCTTCTTCCTGACCGCCGGTTTCCTGGGCATGATGTACTACTTCATCCCCAAGCAGGCCGAGCGGCCGGTCTATTCCTACAAGCTCAGCATCATCCACTTCTGGGCGCTGATCTTCCTCTATATCTGGGCGGGTCCGCACCACCTGCACTACACCGCGCTGCCCGACTGGGCCTCGACGCTGGGCATGGTGTTCTCGATCATCCTGTGGATGCCTTCGTGGGGCGGCATGATCAACGGCCTGATGACGCTCTCGGGGGCGTGGGACAAGCTGCGCACGGACCCCGTCCTGCGGATGATGGTCACCTCGGTCGCCTTCTACGGCATGTCCACCT
>CAZGHJ010000156.1:0-7276 GCA_964525355.1 uncultured Roseicyclus sp. | reverse complement strand
AGCGGCGGGCATTTGTAGGCGGTCAGCGCGTCGCATTCGTAGGCGCGCGTCTCGGCCTCGTCATGGATCACGTTGTCCCGGCCCACGGCGGCCTCGAGCCGTTCCACGATGCGGGGCTTGCGGGACAGGACCGCGCTGTCGGGTACTGGCATTTCCATCGGCGGCTTCCTCCTCCAAGATGCCCCGTTGCAGGCCCATTGGTAAGGAAAGATAACCAATTCGGCCGTTGAGGCAACAGTTGATGCCGTATCTTCCAGGGGGCCGAGACGAAATCACCCCTTGCGGCAAGGACAGTTTGCCGGCACTCACCCGGATATGGAATGGGTCAAGGTGCTGCATTTGCTGGCCGTTCTCGGCTGGATGACGGGGATCTTCGTGGCCCCTCGGGGGCTTATCTTCTGGAAGCGCGAATTCGCCGCGACGGGGGATTTCGGGCCTGCGGGGGATCTGACGATGCGGGTCTACCGGTTTTCGCTGGGCCTTGGGGTGATCGCGATTCTCTCGGGCCTCTGGCTCTTCTGGTGGTGGGGCTTTCCGCTCTGGGGCTGGGCGAAACTCGCCGTGGTGGCGGCGCTTGCGGCGCATTACGGCTGGACCGGGATGCTGGTGCTGCGCGCGCGGCGAGGGGTCTTCGCGCAAAGCGACCTGTGGCTGAGGGTCTTCAACGAAATCAGCGTTCTGGCGGCGATCGGCGTGCTGTTCCTGGTGGTCTTCAAGCCGTTCTGACGCGCCGTCGGTACTGTCTCCAAAGGCACCGGCGGCTTGGCGGCCCGAAGCGATCCCGGGCGGACCGGGACGGCGGGGGCGAGGGACGTGTCCGCGGCCGTCCGAGACCGGGAAACGGCGCCCCGCCTGCGGATCTTTCAGGGCACAAACCACGTACATGTCATATACATGCCGTCTAGATCCGGGCACACGCGGACGGCGCCTCAGGACCGGCCCTCGCGCAGCCAGGCGGCCAGCATCAGGCCCGCGGCGAGCAGCAGGAAGAGCCACGCGGACACGAGCGGCGTCACCGTCACGTCGGTCGTGAGGTAGGCGTCGCGCTCGGTCAGGCCGATCCAGCCCCGGCCCGAGGCGCGGCGGCCCTCGGCCACGCGGCGCAGGTCCGGCAGCCCGTCCTCGAGGCGCATCACCGCGCCGGTCAGCGGCTCGGTCACGGGCTGGAGGCGGTCGGCGCTGGCTATGGTTTCCTCGAACTCGCGGGGGGCGGCGGGGCCGAGCGCGATCACGGTCTCCAGTTCGCCGTCCGTCAGGCGGTAGAGGCCCTGTTCGGCACCCTCGATCTCGGCGGCGAAGCGCCCCGGCGCGACCTCTTCGAGGGCAAGCGTCCCCTCGGTCCCGTCAGGATAGCGCACGGTCACGTCCCCCGCGGTTTCCGACAGCGTGCGGCGCGTGACGGAAAGCGTCTGGCCGTCGGCGCGCGCCACCAGCGCCTCTTCCTCGAGATCGGGCTCGCCCATCATCCAGTGGGCGAGGCGGCGCAGCATCTCCAGTTGCGGGCCGCCGCCCTCGTAGCCGCGATCCCAGAGCCAGGCGTGATCCGAGGCCAGCAGCGCCACGCGCCCCTCGCCCACGCGGTTGAGCATCAGGAGCGGCGCGTCGGAGGCGCCCGTCATCACGGTCTGCCCGCCCGTCTCGGTCAGTTCGATCTGGCGGAACCAGCGGCCCCAGGGCGCGTCGAGACCCGGCGGCGCATCATGCGCGCCCTCGAGCCCGGCCGTGACCGGATGGCGTTCGCCGAGATCCGAGATCTGCGGCAGGTAGGGCTGGTCGATCACCCGCGCGGTGGGCCGGCCCGGCAGGATGTCGGCAAGCGGCGTTCGGTAGAGCGAAGCGGCCGAGGCGAAGTCGGGCCCCGCGGCCAGCAGGAGCGCGCCGCCGTCTTCAACGTAACGGCGGATATTGTCGATATAGAGCATCGGCAGGATGCCGCGCCGCTGGTAGCGGTCGAAGATGATGAGATCGAACTCGTCCACGGCCTCCATGAAAAGCTCGCGCGTGGGGAAGGCGATGAGCGAGAGCTCGGAGACCGGCACGCCATCCTGCTTGTCGGGCGGGCGCAGGATGGTGAAGTGGACGAGGTCCACCGACGGGTCTGATTTCAGGAGGTTGCGCCAGGTGCGCTGACCGGGATGCGGCTCGCCCGAGACCAGCAGCACGCGCAGCCGGTCGCGGATGCCGTTGATCTGCACCACGGCGGCGTTGTTGCGGTCGGTGAGTTCGCCCTCGGCCTCGGGCACGATGAACTGGACCACGTTCTGGCCCGCGTGATCGAGCATCAGCGGCAGGGTCAGGGTCTCGCCCACCGGAACGGTGAAGCTTTGCGGCTCGGCCCCGCCGATGGCCACGAGGATCTCGGAGCGCCCGGCGAGGTCGGCAGGCACCGCGCCCTGATCCTCGAGCCGCAGCGTGAGTTCGAATTCCTCGCCTATGATGGCGAAGGCGGGCGCGGTCTCGATCACGAGGCGGCGGTCCCAGTCGGTCTCGCGCCCCGTCAGAAGCGCGTGGATCGGCGCGGGCATGTCGGGCACCAGCCCCGCGTCGTGAAGCTGCCCGTCGGTGACGAGGATGGCGCCGGCGATGCGCGCGCGCGGCTCCTCGGCCATCATGCGGGTCAGTTCCGTCATCAGGAGCGTGCCGGCATTGTCGGGCGCGTCGCCCACGGTCTCGACCCGCATCTCGAGGCCGAGGCGGGTGATCTCGCCCTCCAGCTCCGCGAGCGCCGTGGCGGTCTGGTCGGGGCGGTCGGAGAGATCCTGGCTGGCGCTTTCATCGACGACGACGAGGACGATGTCGGAAAGCGGCTCGCGATCCTCGGTCTGGAGCGAGGGGTTGAGAAGGGCGGCCAGAAGCGCCGCCCCCGCGGCGAGGCGGAAGGGCCAGCCCGAAAGCCGCCGCCAGATCGAGACGGCGACGATCAGGACGGTCAGCGCGGCGAGGACGTAGAGCGCCGGCAGCGGCAGGAGCGGGTCGAGGAGGATCTGTTGCGCCATGATCTACTGCCCCAGCCGTTCGAGGAGAGCGGGCACGTGCACCTGGTCGGATTTGTAGTTCCCCGACAGCACATGCATCACGAGGTTCACCCCGAACCTGAGCGCGATCTCGCGCTGGCGATCGCCCGTCATGCCGCGGCCCACGGGCAGGAGCGGGCGGCCCCGATCGTCCACCGCCCAGGCGGCGGCCCAGTCGTTGCCGCCGATCAGCACGGGCGTGACGCCGTCGTTGAGGTTGCGGAAGGGCATGCCCTCGATCTGCTCGGCATCGGGGGGCGCGGCCTCGACCCAGACGTCGCGGCCGAGATGGCGGCCGGGGAAATCCTGGATCAGGTAGAAGGTGCGCGTGAGCACGTGGTCGGGCGGGATCGGCTCGAGCGGGGGGATGTCGAGCGGCGCGGCCAGCAGGCGCAGGCGCCGGCCTTCGGGCGTGCCCGAGCCGAAGCCGCCGATATTGGCGTCGCGGGTGTCGAAGACGATCATCCCGCCCGAGCGGAGGTAGTCGTTGAGGCGGCGATAGGCCTCGGTCGAGGGCATCGGCTGGTTGGCGGTGACGGGCCAGTAGAGCATCGGGAAGAAGGCAAGCTCGTCGGTCTCGAGATTGACGCCGATGGGGGGCGCGGGCTCGACCGAGGTGCGCGACCACAGCGTGTTGGTCAGCCCCTGAAGGCCGGCCTGCGAGGTGCGGTCGATCTCGGCATCGCCGGTGATGACATAGGCCAGCGTGACCTCGGCGGTGGCGAGGCGCGCGAGTTCGTCGGCCATGGAGGGGCTTTCGGGGTCGGTCTGGGCCTCGGCGGGGGAGGTGGCGAGCGCGGCGGCGAGCAGGAGCGCGGCGGTGCGGCCGAGGGGCCCGGTCAGACGCCCGGCGAGCCAGAGCGCGGCGAGCGCGTCGATCAGCAGAAGGAGAAGCGCGGCGGTCAGGAAGGCGGACATGAGGTCGGTGGGGGCGACCACGTCCATGCCCTCGACCGGGATCGAGGCGGGCCAGACGGCAGGCGCGAGGCTGGCGCCGGCGGGGATCACGTTGCGCGCAAGCCGCTGCTCACCGCCGGTATAGAGGCCGGGCAGGAGCGCGGCGGAAAGCGGCGCCTCGATCAGGTCGGCGCCCTCGACGCCGGGGCGGATACCGGCGTCGCGCAGCGTGCCGAAGCCGTCGAGCACGCGGTCGGGGGCCCAGACGATGCCCTCCACGTCGTCGAGGCTGGGCGTGGCGGGACGGGTCGAGACGGCGAGGCGTTCGAGCATCTGCACGAAGAGGCCCGAGAGCGGCAGGGAGGACCAGTCGGCATTCGCGGTGACGTGAAAGAGCACCACGCTGCCCTGCCCCAGCGCGGCGCGGGTGACGAGCGGCGTGCCGTCGGTCAGCGAGGCGATGGTGCGTTCGGCCAGGGCGGGGTCGGGCTGGGCCATGACCTGGCTTTGCACGGTCACGTCCCCGGGGATGGCGAGCCCGAAGAATGGCGAGCCCTCGGGGAAGGGCCGGAGCGCCTTGGGCTCGCCCCAGGACATGGCGCCGCCCACGGTGCGCCCGCCCTCGCGCAGGCGCACGGGCATCAGGGGGCCGGCCGTGTCGCGCGCCACGTCGGAGGCCGCGATCCGCGGCCCCGCGAAGCGCAGGAGGAGGCCGCCGTTCTCGACCCAAGAGGTCAGCTCGGCCTCGGCATCGGGCGAGAGCGTCGCCACATCGGCGAGGATCACCGCGTCGGGGCTTGCCAGCAGCATGTCGGAGAGCGCGCCCTCCATCAGCTCGGCGGTGGGCGCGAGCGCCTGGCGCAGGTAATGCAGGGGCGACAGGAGCGCCTGCGCCTCGTCCTCGCCGCCGGCGTCGATCAGAGCGACCTCGCGGCGCTGCAACCCGTCATCGGTCAGCGTCACGGCCCCGGCGGAACGCAGGCCCGCGATCTCGAAGCGGGTGATCCGGTTGCGCAACTCGGGCGGCAGGTCGAATTCGGCCTCGACCGCGGTCGCGCCGACCTCGAAGGTGACGGGGGCCTCGGCCAGGGTCCGGGGGATGCCTGCGGGGTCGAGCCCGTGCGCCACGACGGTTACCTCGCGCGGGGCCCCCGCCTCGGGGCGCAGGACGCTGGCGCGGATCAGCCCGTCCTCGAAACCCGGCGGGGCCAGCGCCACCACGCCGCGCGCGCCCTCGAAGACCGAGACGGGCCCCAGCGCCTCGAAGGCGGCAAGGGCTGCGTCGCGGCCGGGATGATCGAGCCCGTCGGAAACCCAGAAGACCTCGGCCGCCACATCGAGCGTCCCGAGCCAGTCGGCAGCGGCGGCGTAATCCGGCGCGAAGGGCTGTGGCGCGAGCGACGGCAGGCGCGTGGCCCAGGCACTTGCGGACTGGAGCGCGAGATCGCCGGACGGCAGGTCGGTGAGCGCCACGACCGCCACGGGCCGGCCGGCGCGCTCGGCCTCTTCGAGCGCCATCTCGACGCGGGAGATGCGGTCGGACCAGTCGCGCGCCGAGGCCCAGGAGGCGTCCATCGCCACGATGAGCGGCCCCGAGCCGGACACACGCTCGGCCTGCGGGTTCAGGACCGGCCCGGCGAAACCGACGATCGCCGCGGCCACGGCCAGCATCCGCAGAAGCAGGAGCCACCAGGGAGTCTTGTCGGTCTGGGTCTCGTCATCGCTGAGGCCCAGAAGCAGCGCGACGCCCGGGAACCGACGCTTGAGCGGGGCGGGCGGTACGGCGCGCAGAAGCCACCACAGGATCGGCAGCGCGATGAGCGCGAGCAGCAGGAGCGGCGTGGTGAAGGCGAGGTTGGCGATCATGTCACCCCATCATAGCCCGCGCGCGGGCAGCGTGGGTAAATTGCGGCGGCATTCCTGCCTGACCGGCCGATTTTCCCCCTGCCGGCTCATCCGCGCACCCGTTCGAGTGCGCGGTAAAGCCACAGGAGCGTCGGTTCGGCCGACTGGTCGGTGTGATGCACGTGGTAGCGCCAGCCAGTGCGACGGGCGGCCTGCGCCAACCGGTCCTTCCGCTCGGCGAGGCGGGCGAGATAGGCCTCGCGCAGGGAGCGCGCTTTCAGTGTCTCGAAGCGGATCGCGCCCGACATGCTTTCGAAGACGGTACGGCCATCGTAGGGGAACGCCTCCTCGTCGGGGTCGAGGATCTGCACCAGGGCACCCTTCACGCCGCGGTCGGCGGCGCGGCCGAGCACCGTCTCGATGGGCGCGGGATCGGCGAGGAAATCGGAGAAGAAGACCGCGCGGCTGCCCATGGGCATGGAGCGCGGCCGCGGCACGCCGTAATCGCCCGCGTCATGGCCGTCCATCAGCGCCTGCGCCATGCGCAGGAGCTGCGCGCGCCCGCCGCGGGGCGGCTCGGACAGGTGCGTGAGGCCCACGCGCTCGCCGCCATGCACGGCGAGGATCGAGATCGCCATGGCCAGCGTCTGCGCGCGGCGCAGTTTCGAGGGACGCCGGTCGGAGCCGGTGAAGGTCATGGAGGCCGCGTCATCCACGCCGATCATCACCGATTGCGCCGCCTGCCACTCGGTCTGGCGCACGAAATGACCGTCGGAGCGGGCCGAGCGGCGCCAGTCGATGCTGCGCAAGGAATCGCCGGCCTCGGCCGGGCGATACTGCCAGAACTCGTCGCCGGTGCCCGCGCGCTTGCGGCCATGGGTGCCCAGCAGGACCGTGGCGGCGAGGTGCTGCGCATCGGCCATGAGCGCGGGAAGCGAGCCCGCGAGAAGCTCGGAGCGCGAGCGGAGCGTGTCGGGCGTATGGAGCGCGGCGCGGCTCAAGCGGCGGCCTCGACCTTCGTGATGCGCGCGGTGACCTCGTCGATGACCTGCGACAGCTGCGCCCCTTCGGCGCGGGCGGCGAAGGTGAGCGCCATGCGGTGGGTCAGGACGGGCTTGGCGAGCGCGGCCACGTCCTCGACCGAGGGCGCGAGGCGGCCATCGAGCAACGCGCGGGCGCGCACGGTCAGCATCAGCGCCTGCGCCGCGCGGGGGCCGGGACCCCAGGCGACGGCGTCACGCACGATCTCGGGCGCCTCGCCGCCCTCGGGCCGGCAGGCGCGGACGAGATCGAGGATGGTTTCCACCACCGCCTCGCCCACGGGCATCTGGCGCACGACGCGCTGCGCCGCGATCAGCGCCTCGGGGTCGAAGACGCGGGCCGCCTTGCCCTCCTCGAGGCCGGTGGTGGCGATGAGGATGCCGCGCTCGGTCTCGCGGTCGGGATAGGGCACGTCGATCTGTACGAGGAAGCGGTCGAGCTGCGCCTCGGGCAGGGGGTAGGTCCCCTCCTGCTCGATC
>CAZGHJ010000155.1:0-7308 GCA_964525355.1 uncultured Roseicyclus sp. | reverse complement strand
CTCGTGATCGACGTGGCGGTGCATCTGGGCACGCTCGGGGCCGTGATCCTCTATTTCCGGCGCGACGTGCGGCTTGCCCTGTCGGGGGTCCCGCGGCTTCTGACGGGCCGGATCGACACGCCCGGCGCGAAGCTGGCCTTCCTGCTTGCCGTCGCCACCGTGCCGGTCCTCCTGGCCGGGCTTGTCCTGAAACTCAGCGGTCTGGCCGATGCCATGCGGAACGTCACCGTCATCGGCTGGACCATGCTGATCTTCGGCGTCGCGCTTTACTGGGCCGATCAGCGCGGCGGACAGGCGAAGCGCGACGGCGACTGGTCCCTGCGCGATGCGGTCACGATGGGTCTGTGGCAGGCGGTGGCGCTGATCCCCGGCACGTCACGCTCGGGCATCACGATCACGGCGGGGCGCATGTTGGGCTACGACCGAACATCGGCCGCACGGCTGGCGATGCTCATGTCGATTCCGACGATCCTGGGCTCGGGCGCGCTTCTGGCGGCGGAGGTCGTCGCCACCGCCGACGCGCAAGCCGCGCGGGATGGCGCGATCGCCGCCGCCATGGCCTTCATCGCGGCGCTCGCGGCGCTCGCCCTGATGATGCGGCTACTGCGAAGCGTCAGCTTCACGCCTTACGTGATCTACCGGGTGGGCCTCGGCATCGTGCTGCTGTGGCTCGGCTACAGCGGCGCGCTCACGACTGCTTGAGCCGGTCGGCGCTTTCCTTGATCCCGGCATACTGGCCGGAGGGCCGGTAGGGCCAGAGATATTCGTCCAGCACCGAATCCATGGCGACGGGCGAGATCCCCAGATCCGCGAAGCTCTTGCGGTCCGCGCCGACCACGTTGTCCCGGCGCAGGTTGCGCACCTGATCGCGGGTCAGAAGCCCGTTGTGAAACAGACCCATGGTGATCGCCTGAAGCCCGTCGAGGACCGTTCCCATCACCATTGCGATCCAGAACGGCACGTTCACGATCAGGCGGCGGCGGCGAATGACACGCAACATGCGCGACATCAACTCGCGGAACGTCGCCACCTCGGGCCCACCAAGCTCGTAGATGCCGGGATGCGCCTCGCCCAGGACGCCCTTGACCGCGGCCCTTGCAACGTCATCCACGTAGACCGGCTGAAACCGCGTGCCGGCGCCCACGACGGGCAGGAACGGACCCGTTCGGGTCATCTGTGCGAAGCGGTTGAAGAATTCGTCCTCGGGGCCGAACACGATGGACGGACGCAGGATCACGGCGCGGGGGAAATGCTCGAGCACGGCGGCCTCGCCCTCGGCCTTGGTCCTGGCGTAATCGCTGGAGCTCGTGCTGTCCGCCCCGATCGCGGACACATGCACAAGGCGCTCGACCCCCTCCTCCGCCGCGATGCGCGCGACGCGCGCGGCGCCATGTGTCTGCACCAGGCCGAAGGTGTTCTTGCCCCGCTCGGCCAGGATGCCGACACAGTTCACCACCGCATCCGCGCCGTGGATGGCATCGCGCACCGAATCGTCGTCGCGGATATTGGCCAGGACCGGTTCGACCTGGCCGACGACGCCGTAGGGGCGCACGAAGATCGCCTCGTTGGGGCGTCGCACGGCGACGCGCACGCGCCAGCCCTCTTTCGCCATGCGGCGCGCGATGTAGCGCCCGACAAAGCCGGATCCGCCGAAAATCGTGACAAGTTTCGACATGCGCCCTCTCCAGATCGCTGGTTGGTGCTCGAGATAGGCCGCAGCCCGTTGGCTCACAAGGCGCAAATCGTCCCAATACCGGCCGCGGGACGAAATAGCCCCTCGCCCTCGCCCGGCTCAGGCACTATCACTCGATAGGATGTCTGCTTCAGTCCGTTCAGTGTTCCCGGCCATTCTTGCCGCCTGCCTTGCGACACAAGCGATGGCGCAGGATATCCGACTCTCGGTCACGGATGCCGAGGAGCGGCTGGAGGAACGGCTGAGGGCCAACTCGCTGCTGTTGCAGGATCCGGGCGAGACGGCGCGCACACCGCAGGACATCGTGGCCGCGGCCCGCGCGGATTATGCGCGGCTTGTCGGGGCGCTGTACGATTTCGGGCATTTCGCGCCGGTCGTGCAGATCATGATCGACGGAAGGGAGGCGTCGTCGCTCTCGCCGTTCGAGGTGCCGGCGCGCATCGACACGGTGGACATCCGCGTCACGCCGGGCCCGAAATACACCTTCGGAACCGCCGAGATCAGCCCCCTGACGCCCGAGACCGAGCTTCCCGACGCTTTTGCGCCCGGCGGAGAGGCCAGTACGCCGGTGCTGCGCGATGCGAGCCGGGCGGCGATCCAGGGTTGGCGTGCCGAGGGGCATGCGGTCGCGGATATCGCCGATCAGCAGATCACCGCACGCCATGGACCCGCGCGGCTCGACGCCGTCATCCGCGTTACACCGGGACCGGTCGTCAGCTTCGGCCAACTGATCCCGCGGGGCCAGTCGCGGATGCGCGCCGGGCGCATCGTCGAGATCGCAGGCCTGCCGGAGGGCACGACCTACTCACCCGACGTGCTGGCGCGGGTGCAGGAGCGTCTGCGCGATACCGGCGTGTTCTCCGCCGTCGCGCTTCAGGAGCAGCCGCTCGGGCCGGGCGACCGGATGGATATCGTCGCCGAGGTGGCCGAATCGCCCCTGCGCCGCTTCGGTGCCGGCGGCGAACTGTCCACCGACGCCGGCGCGCAGGTCACCGCCTTCTGGCTGCACCGCAACCTCTTCGGCGGCGGGGAACGACTGACGGTCGAAGGCGAGATCCGCGGCATCGGCCAGGGGGCGATTTCGACCGAGGGGATCGACGGGATCGACGCCGAACTGTCGGCGCGCATCTCGCGTCCGGCGACCTTCACGCCGGATACCCTCGCCTACGCCCAGACCACCCTCAGGTCGCTGGACGAGCCGTCCTTCGACCTCCTGGGTTTCCGGGTTGAAGCGGGGGTCGAACACTGGTTCTCGCCGCGGCTTGAAGGGGCGCTCGGGGTCGGGCTTTTCGTCACCCGCTACGAGGATGCCCGGGGGGAACGGGACGGGGTGGTGATCGACCTGCCGGCCGAATTGACCTGGGACGCCCGCGACGACGATCTGGACCCGACGTCCGGCCTGTTCCTTTCGGGCACGGTGGCGCCGTTTCTGACCAGCGACGACGGACCGGGCCTTCGTTCGACGATCGACGCGCGCGGCTACCTGGGCTTTGGCGAGGACGCGCGCACCGTGCTTGCCGCGCGCGCGCAGGTCGGGGCGCTCCTGGGGTCGAATATCGACGCGATCCCGCCCGATGCCCTGTTCTACAGCGGCGGGTCGGGGACCGTCCGGGGACAGGAATACCAGTCGCTCGGTGCGCTCCAGCGCGGCGTCGATTCGGGTGGGCGCAGCTTCGCCGCGCTCTCAACCGAGATCCGGCAGACCATCGGAGAGACGAATTTCGGCGTGGTCGTGTTCGGCGACGCCGGCTACGTCGCCTCGGGCGCCGATTTCCAGGATGGCGACTGGCACGCCGGGGCCGGGCTGGGCCTTCGCTACGCCACGCCCTTCGGCCCGATACGCGTCGATCTGGCAACGCCGGTGCGCGGCGGCGGCGTGGGGGAAGACCTGTTTCTCTACATCGGAATAGGACAAGCGTTTTGATGCGCCGCCTCGGCCTTCTCGGACTTTGTCTTGCGCTCGTCGTGACGCCGCCGGCCGTCGCGCAGGACGACGACCGCGGCCGTCTGACCCGGTTCATCGAAAGCCAGCTGTCGGACGGGGCGGACCGTCAGGTGCGCATCGACGGGTTTCGCGGCGCGCTGTCGTCGGAGGCGACGCTCGAGCGCCTCACGATTTCGGATGCCGATGGCGCCTGGCTCGTCCTCGAGAACGCACGGCTGAACTGGCGTCGCGCCGCGCTGCTGACCGGTGCGCTGCAGGTCCAGTCGCTGGCGGCCGAACGGCTGAGCATCCTGCGCCCGCCGCTGCCGCCCGAGGGGCCGGACCTTCCCAGCCCCGAAGCGACGCCATTCTCGCTGCCCGACCTGCCCGTGAGCGTCGCCATCGACGAAATCGCCATCGCGCGGCTGGAGCTTGGCGCGCCGCTTCTCGGGCAGGATGCGGCCCTGTCGATCTCGGGCATGGCGCGGCTGGCCGACGGGTCCGGCGCGGTCGATATCGCCGCCGACAGGCTCGACGGACCCGAGGGGCGCTTTTCCGCCGATGCGAGCTTTGCGAACGACACGCGCATCCTTGGCATCGACGTCGTCCTGCAAGAGGCGCCGGGCGGGCTGGCCGCGACGCTCCTGAACCTTCCCGGCGCGCCGGATATCCGTCTGGCGATCGCGGGCGAAGGCCCGCTCGACGATATCGAGGTGGCGCTGTCGCTGGCGACCGAAGGCACCGAGCGGGTCACCGGCGCGGTGCGCAGCACGCGGCTCGAGGAGGATGGCGCCCAGCGCATCGACCTCGACCTTAGCGGGGACCTGACACCGCTCATGGCGGCCGAGTACCGGCCGTTTTTCGGCACCGACAGCATCCTCGCCGCCGAGATCCTGCGCGCGGCGGACGGCGCCACCGAGTTGAGCGGCCTGCGTCTGACCGGCGCCGCCTTCGACCTGCAGGGCGATATCAGCCTCGATGCGCAATCCCGGCCGCGCCGCTTCGAGGTGAGCGCGCGCATCGCCAACCCCGACGGGGAAAGTCCCGTCCGCCTGCCGGTGGCCGGAGATGCCGAGCTTGGTCGCGCGATGCTGGACCTCAACTTCGACGCCGCCGCCGGGGACGAATACCGTCTGGACGCGCTCCTGTCAGATCTGCGGGTGGCGGAGACCCGGGTCGCGGCGGCCAGCGCGACGGCCAACGGGCGGATCACCGCGACCGAGACGGGCATCGGCGCGGTCACCTCGCAGATCGCCGCGACGCTGTCGGGCCTCGCCCATGTCGATCCCGGCGTTTCGGTAGCGCTTGGCGATACCGCCGTGCTGGGCGCCAACCTGGCCTGGGCCGCGGGCGACCCGCTCGTGGTCGACACCCTGTCGATCCGCGGCGCGGGCCTGTCCGCGGACGGGCGCATCACCGCGGGGCTCGGGGGCAACGAAGTGCCGCTCGACTTCGAGCTTGTTGCCGATCTGGAAAACATCGCGCGGTTCTCGGGCCTCGCCGGGCAGGAACTTCGGGGCGCTGTCGAAGGGTCCGTTTCGGGCACGGCCGAGGCGCTGTCCGGCGCCTTCGACGTGGATCTTCTCGCGCGCGCCCGCGACCTTAGCGCCGGTGATGTCCTCCCGCCGGAGGTGCTGGCCGGCGACAGCGAAATCCGCATCGCCGCCGTCCGCGATGACACGGGCACGCGCATCGACGCCCTTTCGCTGCGCGCGGCCGGTGTCTCCGCCGATGGGCGGATTGCGCTGGCAAGCGGGAACGGCGACCTCCCCCTCAGCTTCGATGTGACGGCCGATGTCCAGAACATCGCCCGCTTCTCGACCCTTGCGGGGCAGGATCTCGCGGGCGGGCTCAACGCCTCGCTTTCGGGGACGGCGGACGTGCAGACCGGCGCCTTCGACATCTCGCTCGAGGGGCAGGCCAGAGACCTGCGGATCGGCGACGCGGTTCCGCCCGAGCTTCTGGCCGGGCCGACCGACCTGCGGCTGGCGGCCCGGCGCGAGGGCGACGATGTCACGATCGACGATCTGATGGTGGACGGACGGCAGATCACCGTCACGGCGCAAGGCGATCTCGGCGCGGGCGGGACGGACCTTCGGGCGACGGCGCGGCTCGCCGATCTGGGCCTCTTCTCGCCGGCGGTTCGCGGACCCGCGAGCCTGACGGCGGATATCAGCAATGCCGCCGAGGGCTGGCGGGTGGACGCCGGCCTGCAAGGCCCCGCGGGCCTGACGGCGGACGTGGCGGGCCAGGTCGGTTTGCCGGATGGCGCTGTCGATCTCGGCGCGCAGGGCAGCGTGCCGCTGGTCCTGGCCAACCGCTTCATCGCGCCGCAATCGGTGACCGGACTTCTGACCTTCGACATGACCGTGCGAGGCGCCCCGTCTCTCCAGGCCGTGTCGGGCCGGCTGTCCACGACCGACGCGCGGCTTTCCGTTCCCGCAGCGCAGCTTGCGCTGACCGAGATCGCGCTGTCGGCGAACCTTCAGGGCGGGCGGGTCACGCTCGACGGGGGCGGCAACGTCTCGACCGGCGGGCGCGTGAACCTGACCGGCGGCGTCGATATCGGCGCGGCGGGCCTTCCGGGCGATATCGGCGTGACCCTGGACAACGTGCGCCTGGTGGACCCTACGCTTTACGAGGTCGTCATCGGGCGCGGCGACCTGACGGCTTCCGGGCCGCTGGCCGGGGGCATGCAGGTCTCGGGCGACATCACTCTTGCCCCGTCGGAGCTGCGCGTGCCCGAAACGGGCCTCGGGTCGGCCGCGCCGATCCCCGACATCATTCATATCGGCGAAAGCGCAGAAGAGCGGCAAACCCGCGCGGCGGCGGGCCTTCTGGCGCGGAACGGCGAGGCGGCCGAGGCCGGGCCGGCCATCGGGCTCGACGTCAGCATCGACGCGCCGGGCCGCATCTTCCTGCGCGGGCGGGGCATCGATGCGGAATTCGGCGGCACGATCCGAATCGGCGGCACCACGCGCAACGTCATCCCGGCCGGACGCTTCGAACTGGTGCGTGGACGCATCTCCATCCTCGGCACGCGGGTCGACTTCGTCGAGGGCGCCGCGACCCTGCAAGGCGACTTCGACCCGTTCCTGACCCTTCGCGCCGAAAGCAGGGCGGGCGATTACCGCATCTTCATCGATGTCGAGGGGCCGGCCTCCGCCCCCGAGATCTCGCTCAGCGCCGATCCGTTCCTGCCCGAGGACGAAATCCTGGCACAGCTTCTGTTCGGACGGTCGGTCTCGGCGCTGTCTCCGGTTCAGCTGCTGCGGCTGGCGGACGCGGCAAGTTCGCTGGCCGGGGGCGGCTCGGGCGGCGGCCTCATCGCCGGACTGCGCGACGGCATCGGCCTCGACGATCTCGACCTTCAGACCGATTCCGAGGGCAACGCCGCGGTGCGCGCGGGCCGCTACCTGTCGGAAAACATCTACACGGACGTGACCATCGGCACCGGCGGACAGAGCGACCTGTCGCTCAATATCGACCTGACCCCGAACATCACCGCACGGGGTAGCGTGTCGTCCGACGGCAGCAGTTCGCTGGGCGTGTTTTTCGAGCGGGATTACTGAGACGCACGAACCTGCGCGAGCCTTGTTGACACCGCTCGGGGGGCGGGATATCAGCCGCGCTCACGACACCTGCCCAGGTGGCGGAATTGGTAGACGCGCTAGCTTCAGGTGCTAGTGTC